>DASPUI010000059.1:0-24773 GCA_035622995.1 Chthoniobacterales bacterium | reverse complement strand
AATCCCCGCGACCAGATTTGCCGGCACCGGTTCGAAGTGCGACGGCTCCATCGAGTAACTCGAGCGTCCTTTCGAGAGCGACCGGATCGCGGTCGCGTAGCCGAACAATTCGGCCAGCGGAACCTCGGCGTGAATGATGGTCAGGTTCCCACGAGACTCAATGCTATTAACCTGGCCGCGACGGCGGTTCAAATCGCCGATGATGTCGCCCTGATATTCTTCCGGCGTGATATTTTCCACTTTCATGATCGGCTCGAGCAGGATCGGTTTGCCTGAGCGAAATCCATCTTTCATCGCAAAAATCGCAGCCATCTTAAACGCGAGCTCATTCGAATCGACTTCGTGGAAACTTCCAAACACGATGTCGCACTCAACATCGACCACCGGATAGCCGCCCAGAACGCCGTCGAGGATTGCTTCCTCGATGCCTTTCTTGACCGCAGGGATGTACTCACGCGGAATAATTCCACCAACGATCTTGTTTTCGAGAACCAGACCCTTGCCGCGTTCGCCCGGCCGCAGATCTACTTCCACGTGGCCGTACTGACCACGACCACCGGATTGTTTGATTAATTTGCCAACGCCGTGGGCATTGGTGGTAATGGTTTCGCGATACGCGATTTGCGGTTTGCCGGCGTTCGCGTCGACCTTGAATTCCCGGAACATTCGGTCGCGAATGATTTCCAGGTGCAGTTCACCCATTCCGGCGATGATCGTCTGTCCGGTGTCTTCGTGTGTATAAACGCGAAACGTCGGATCTTCTTCCGCAAGACGCTGCAACGCGGTCGCCATTTTTTCCTGATCAAGTTTCGTCTTGGGCTCGATCGCCATTGAAATAACCGGATCAGGAAAAGACGGCGGTTCGAGTAGAATCGGATGATCCTCGTCACACAGAGTGTCACCCGTCGTAATATTTTTAATGCCGACAATCGCCGCGATATCGCCCGAGTAACAGGTTTCGATATCTTCGCGCTTGTCCGCTTGAATCTGGATTAAACGCGAAATCCGCTCACGTTTGTTCGTGCGCGGATTGTAAACGGTGTCTCCTTTGCTGAGCGTGCCGGAATAAACGCGGAAGAAAACGAGTTTGCCGACAAATGGATCGCTCCAAAGTTTGAACGCAATCGAACAAAACGGCGCGTTGTCATCGGTTACGGCTTCCATCGGTTCGCCGCTGTCAGGATTCTGACCTTTTGCAGGCGGAATATCGAGCGGGCTCGGCAAATAATCGACCACCGCGTCGATCAAATATTGCACCCCGATGTTCTTGAGCGCCGAACCGCCGATGACCGGCACAAATTTATTTGCGATCGTCTGGCGGCGAATTCCCGCCTTCAAAAGTTCTGGTGTAACTGGCTTTTCGTGGATGACGGCTTCGGCCACTTCGTCATCGATGTTCGAGATCTGTTCGAGCAGAACGGCGTAAGCTTTGTTCACAGCATCGACATGCTCCTGCGGAATGTCGGTAACTTCATAGGTCGACCCGAGCTGGTCGCTATCGGAATAAATGATCGCCTTCTTGTTAATGACGTCGAGCTGGCCTTTGAGCTGATCTTCTCTGCCGAGCGGCAACAAAACAGGCCACGCATTTGCGCCGAGCTTTTTGTGGATGCTCTGAACCGACATGTCGAAGTCGGCGCCCACCCGGTCCATCTTATTGATGAAGGCGAGCCGCGGAACATTGTACTTTGTCGCTTGTCGCCAAACTGTTTCGGATTGCGGCTGCACGCCGGCGACGCCGTCGAAAACAGCAATCGCGCCGTCGAGCACGCGCAGCGAACGCTCCACTTCCGCGGTGAAATCAACGTGGCCGGGCGTGTCGATGATGTTGATCCGCTGTTTGATCCCTTCAAAAATTTTATAAACGCCTTCTTCTTTCCGTTGCGCCCAGCTGCAAGTGGTCGCCGCGGAGGTAATCGTGATCCCGCGCTCACGCTCCTGCTCCATCCAGTCGGTCACGGTCGTGCCTTCGTGTACCTCGCCCATTTTATGGATCATGCCGGTGTAAAACAGCACGCGTTCGGTAATCGTGGTTTTGCCAGCGTCGATGTGCGCCGCGATTCCGATGTTGCGGGTTCGCTCGAGCGGGAACTTCCGATTCGGCGAATTTGGATTTTTCGAATCCGATTTTTTTTCCATTGTCGCGGTCGCCATAAAAGTTACCAACGGAAATGCGCAAACGCGCGATTGGCCTGCGCCATTTTGTGGGTGTCCTCCCGTTTCTTGATCGCGTTGCCCTGCCCGGATGCCGCGTCTTTGATCTCGTGCGCGAGCGCCTCCGCCATCGGCATCCCTTTGCGCGTGTCCGCATATTGCACGATCCACCGCATCGCGAGCGAAACTTGTCGCGCGGGTGCGACTTCCATCGGCACCTGATAAGTTGCGCCGCCAACGCGACGCGATTTCACTTCCAGACGCGGACGCACGTTTTCCAGCGCTTTGTTTAGAACTTCGAGCGGGTCGACGGAATCGGAGCCTTCGCGAGATTTATCGATCGCTGAGTAGACAATCCGCTCGGCCAGCGATTTCTTGCCCCGCTTCATCACCGTGGTGATGAGACGCGCGACCGCCGGACTCCCATAACGGGAATCGACGCGCTCTTCCTTTTTGTAAACTCTCTTCCGTCGCGACATTGTCGATCTTTCGATTCAAATCTATTTTTTCTCTTCCTTCGCCACCGGCGCCGCGGCTTTCGCCGCGCCGCCTCCGCCGGCCGCCCCACCTTTTGGGCGCTTCGCTCCATATTTAGAGCGACCGCGGCGGCGTCCATCCACGCCGAGCGCGTCCAGGGTTCCGCGAACAATATGATAGCGGACACCCGGCAAATCCTTCACTCGTCCCCCGCGCACAAGCACGATCGAGTGCTCCTGCAAATTGTGCCCCTCGCCCGGAATGTAGGCAATCACTTCCTGGCCATTCGTCAATCGGACTTTCGCCACCTTGCGCAAAGCAGAATTCGGTTTCTTCGGCGTGCGAGTCATCACCTGCACGCACACTCCACGGCGTTGAGGACAATTCGTCAGCGCCGGTGACTTCGATTTCATCGACACCTTCCGTCGTCCTTTCCGAATCAACTGATTAATCGTGGGCATTTTAAATACAAAGCGCCGCCCGAAGGGTTGAGATTCCGGCGACAAAAAACCCGCCCAGATCACGTAACAAACTCGTCACGCGCCTGATGCGGTGAGCCGCGAATATAGAGGGAAAATCGCAGGTCGCAAAGAATATTTTGCCCGGCTGAATTTGTCAGCGCACGCGATTGCGCGGAATCTGTCCGCGATCAGTGAAAACCTTTGAACTTCTTGGACGAGACCGACAATCGAAAGCGCGGCGCGGCCGCTTAGCAACCGCGCATGGCGTGATCGACACGCCGGCCTTTATGCCAGTTGGCACGCAAGGGAGCGTCAAAGCGATCAGTCCGCGCGAGCTGCACGAATCAAATGCCCAAATCATTCTCGGGAACACTTATCACTTGTTCGTTCGGCCGGGAATTGAAGTCGTTAGGCATTTTGGCGGACTGCACAGATTCATGAATTGGAACGGTCCAATTCTGACCGACAGCGGTGGTTATCAGATTTTTTCGCTGGCGAAGCTGCGAAAGATTTCCGAAAACGGGGTTGAGTTTCAAAATCACGTCGATGGGACGCCGGCTTTTATCTCGCCCGAGAGCGCGATGAAGATTCAAGCCGAGCTAGGTAGTGACATCGCGATGGTGCTTGACGAATGCCCGCCCTGGCCGTGTGAGCGCGATTACGCCGAGCGAAGCGCCGAAATGACAGCGCGCTGGGCGAAACGTTGCAAAGAAACGCCGCGCAAAGATCGACAATTACTTTTCGGCATCGTTCAAGGCGCGACATTTGAAGAACTTCGCAAACAATCCGCGCAGGCAATCGTCGAGATCGGGTTTGACGGTTATGCGATCGGCGGTGTGAGTGTGGGCGAGCCGGAAGCGGAAATGATGCGCGCAATCGAAGCAAGCGAACCATTTTTGCCTAACGATAAGCCACGTTACGCGATGGGACTGGGCACTCCGCCCCAATTGCTGGAACTGATCGCGCGCGGGATGGACATGTTCGATTGCGTGTTGCCGACGCGACTGGCCCGGAATGGAACGGCTTTCACATCGGCCGGCACCCTTAACTTGAAAAACGCTGAGTTCGCAATGGACAAACGCCCGATCGAAGATAATTGCCAATGCCCGGCGTGCAGTGAATTCAGTCGCGGTTACATCCGGCATTTAATCAAAGCCGAAGAAATTCTCGGACTGCGGTTGATCACACTCCACAACCTGCATCTTTACCTCGATTTGATGAGGCAGACGCGAGACTCGATCGAGTCCGGCTCGTTCGGCCAGTTTCGAACACGATTCGTGTCGAATTACAAGACGCGCGATCTCGATTCTGGCGTCACTTAAAAATTAGCCGCTCGTTTTGGCCTGGGCGACATAGCGTTTCACTTTCTCGACATCAGCGCCGACCACCGTACCGACCAGCTGTCCGGTTCGGTTGTAAACGTTGACCTGCGGAATGGCGCGAATGCTGTATTGCTTCACCACGGGCGTCCCCCAGTCCACGATGTCGATCTTGCGCACGGCAATTTCCGGATCGGTGGCGGCCATTTGCTCGAGCGTTGGCAAGATTTGTTTACACGGCCCGCACCAATCGGCGTAAAAATCAACGATCGTAACGTTGCCGAGCGCCAAATGCTTGGCGATGTCCATTTGAGCACCATGGCCAATTACTTCGATTTGCTGCCCGCCGTCGGCGACGAATGTGGCACGCTCGACGAAAATGATTGGAAATTGCCGAATCCCTCCGGCCGTGGCGACGTTGAAAGCGCCGTTTTCGAAACTGGAAGCAGTGCCTTCTTGCGTCCCGTAATTGCGTGTTTCGAACTTCGCAACCGCGCTGGCCGAGTCAAAAGCGATCCGGCGAACGCTCGATCCCGCATAATTTGTCGTTTTGCCGTCGTTGGTTCGGACTTCGAATGAGAAATTAGCGTACTTGGTGACCGTTCCGGTCACCTGCTGCTTTGAGTTCAGCTCCATCGTGTCAGCGTGCGACCGAGCGATCGTTACCAGGCAGATTGGCCAAATAATCAGGAATGCTCGAAGACAGAACGAACGAATCATCCCCGGAAGCTAAAGTTTAATCGCGATAACGAAAATACTTTTCCGATTCTACCTAAAATCAATCAAGATTGGTGGTAAACAGGGATTGCAGCCGGGCCTTTCAGGTTTAAACTCCGGTTCGCCACGGCGAATCCGTCCGTTGGCGGATTCACAAAAATTTTCGGATGACACTTTTATTCCTCGCTCAAGCACAACCCGGTGCTCCGGCCGGCCCCGGCGGCGGCATCGGATTTTTTGTGCCGTTCATTTTTATCTTCATCATCATGTATTTCGTCATGTTCCGCCCGCAAAAGAAGCGGCAGCAGGAACAACAACGCCTCATTTCAAGTTTGAAAACAGGCGACCGCGTGGTGACCAATGCCGGCATTCACGGATTGATCGCGAATGTGAAGGAAACAACCTTGATGCTGAAAGTGGCGGATAATGTGAAGATCGAGATCGAAAAATCGGCAGTCGCCAACGTCTTAAAGGAAAGTTGAGAAGTTGAGATGCAAATAGACGAAAACCAGCTAATGCCGTCACCGGACGCCCTTCAACAACTCAACCGTTTAACTTCTCAACGTCTGCGATGACCCCAGCCTTTACATTTTTCGCCGGCCTTGGGCTGCTCGTTCTTTTCGGCTGGTATTTTGCAACGGATGACGATCGTCTCCGCCGGATTTTGGGTACGGTGCTGACAATTGCAGTCACGGTCTTTTGCATTTCATCCACCTATCCGCCGTTCGACCAAAAGCGCCCTGACGGCACAGTTATCCGACCCGGTAAAATCCATCTTGGTTTGGATTTGCAAGGCGGCACCTCTTTTTTGATCAGACTCGACCCGCCGACCGCCGCAGATGGATCGAAGCGACCAATCTCAAAATCGATGGTGGAACAAGCGATCGAAGCGATCCGCAAACGCGTCGACCAATTCGGCGTGAGCGAACCGATCATCACACCGCAAGGGACGGATCGAATTCTCGTGCAGATCCCAGGACTGGATGCCGGAAAAATTCAGGAAGCACGCGATCAGCTTTCGCGCGTGGCCAAGCTAGAATTCCGTCTGGTTTATCCGGACAACGGCGAACGCTTGAAACAAATCGACGCCGGCCAGCAGGTCATTCCACCCGATTATCGCATCGAATCGTACACGATGCGGCCGGAAGGGAACGAAAAGGCGAAAGAAGAGCGGCTGCTGGTTAAAAAGAAAGCCGATTTGGGGGGCGATCGAGTAACGGAGTCGCACGCTTACTACGGGAACGAGGGCTGGACGGTGCAGCTTAAGTTCGATAGCGAAGGAGCAAAGAAGTTTGGCCAGATTACCGAGGCGAACAAAGGTCACCGTTTTGCGATCGTACTCGACGGCGCGATTCAATCTGCGCCCGTGATCCGCGATGCGATTTATGGGGGCGATGCGGTAATTACCGGGAAATTTGGCGAACAAGAAGCGCGTGGTTTAGCGAGCGTTCTAGAAAACCCGCTCCAAACACCGGTGAAAATTGAGGAGGAGCGCCAGGTTTCGGCCAGCCTCGGAAGCGATTCGATCAAGAGCGGCATTTACGCGGGCATTGCCGGCTTCGCGCTGGTGGACGTCTTCATGCTGATTTATTACAGGCTGGTCGGGTTCATCGCCGATATCGCTCTGCTGATTAACTGCATCATGGTTGTGGGGGCGCTCGGCATGTTCAACAGCGTGCTTACGCTCCCCGGTATCGCGGGCCTTATTCTCAGTCTCGGCATTGCAGTGGACGCGAACGTACTCATTTACGAGCGACTGCGAGACGAAATCAAACAAGGCAAATCGCTCCGGATAGCGATCGATACCTCTTATTCAAAGGCGTTTAGCGCGATTTTTGATGCGCACGTCACACAATTTCTAACAGCGGTGATTCTTTTCTGGCTGGCCAGCGGCCCGGTGAAGGGTTTCGCGCTAACTCTGACGATCGGCATTGTCGCTTCAATGTTTTCCTCGTTGCTCGTCACCTATACCTGTTTTTCGTGGGCGTTCGCTCTCAACATTTTGAAGGGCGTCTCAATGCTGCACCTCATCCGCTCAAAGGGATTCGACTTTTTGGGGCACGCCAAAAAGTTTGCGCTGGCCTCGGCTCTTGTTGGTGCATTGGCAGTAGCCGTCCTGTTCGCGCGCGGTGAACGCAATCTCGGTGCTGATTTCAAAGGCGGCGATTTGATGGTTCTTTCCGCGAACGAGAAACTGACACCGGATCAAATCCGGAGCGCTCTCGCCAACAGTGGATTTCAAAACAGCGTGATCCAGTCCGAGAAAGTCGCGAATCGCGATTTGATCAGCATTCGCGCCGATTCTGGCGCGGCCGACAAAATCAGAGCACGTTTGAATGAAGCTCTTCCCGGGGCCGGCTTGAAGTTCGAGCAGACCGACCATGTCGGCGCACTCGTGGGGAAGGAACTTGCGAGCAAAAGCGCGCTCGCCCTCACACTCGGATTAGTCGGGATCTTCATCTATGTCAGCATGCGGTTCGGCACCTCTTTTGCCGTCGGTTCGCTGGTAGCTCTGGCACATGATCTTGTCATTACCCTCGGAATTTTTTCTCTCAGCGGCCGAGAGCTTTCTTTGATCATGGTCGCGGCTGTCTTGACCATCGCCGGCTACTCAATTAACGACAAAATCGTTGTCTTCGATCGAATTCGCAGCGGTCTGCGTGATCGGCTTTCCGGATCAGTCGCCGAAGTAATGAACACATCGATCAATGACACTTTGTCGCGTACAATTCTTACCGGCGGCACCGTTCTCTTGACCGTATTGGCTCTCTATTTTTTTGGCGGACCGGTTTTAAATGACTTTGCCTTTTCTTTTCTGGTCGGCGTGATCGTTGGCACCTACTCGTCGATTTTCATCGCGTCACCGATCGTTCTTTGGTGGACGCGCGCCCGCGGTGGCAGCACCAGCTCCCTTCGCCGCGAGGTGACCCAAGGCCGGACGACAGCCAATCCGGCAGCATCGTAAGGCCGAATTTTCGTCAAATTTGACGCCACCGGCCCACCGGTTTAGGCTCGGCTCCTGCTCAAGGAGTTGATTATCGATGCCAGAAGTGATTGTTCGAAAAGGTGAACCGGTGGACCGGGCGCTAAAGCGGTTGAAAAACAAGCTGGATGCCGAGGGCATTCTCGAAGAAGTCCGGCGGCTGCGTGCGTTCGAAACGCCCAATCAAAGGATTCGCCGGAAAGCCAAGAACAACGCCAAGCGCGGCCGGACCAAGTTCCGTTTCAATCCCTAGAACCTGACAAAGTTAGCGGGATTGTTCAGATTTTGTCTCCCGAAATCGGGTTGAATTCTGTAAATCCGGTCGAGTCGAATCAATCGCATTCGCAGACGACTCGGAACCCGACGTCGTTGCAGGAAAAGTTCGGCGTATTCGAGCCTCTGGTGGTCGTTCGTAAACTGCTGAACCGCGATTTCCAGCTTCCACCTCGATACACGCGTTTCGAGCCTGAAGACGGTCCGTGCGGATTCAGCTTTTCGCCGCCGCGATACGGCTCGTAATAATCGGCGCACCATTCCCATACGTTTCCCGCCATGTCTTCGATCCCAAATGGGCTGGCACCCAGCGGAAACGCTCCTACCGGTGAAGTCTCGGCGTAACCGCAGTCGATTTCGCGATCGCTCCAGGCGAAGACGGTGTTTTTGTCTGCAAAATTAGCAAGATCCCCCCGTCCATCGTAATTTCCCCATGGATATCGGCGACCATCCGTGCCCTTCGCAGCGTATTCCCACTCTGCTTCAGTTGGCAGCCGGTATTTCTTTCGTTCGCGCACCGTAAGCCACTGACAAAACTTCATCGCATCCTGGCTGCTGACATAAATAACCGGATGACGATCCCCCGCGCCAGGTGCCCGTTTACTCTTATGGGACGAATCGAATTGTTCGTACTGGGCGTTCGTTATCAGATGCCGGCCAAGATAAAAACGACGGAGCGCAACATGAGTAAGCGGCCGTTCGTTCGGCGGCGAATCTGGCGTCTCGCTGCCCATAACGAATTGCCCTGACGGAATGAAAAACATCTGCCCGGCGAATGAATTTTCGAAGTTGGAGAACTGCGCTCGTTCAGCTTCGACGTTGATCTCGATCCTGGGCTCGGGTGCGGATGACTTTTCCGATTGGGTTGCCGGAGCAACGGTCTTTGGCTTGACCTCTACTTTCACTGGAGGCGGCGCCACGGCAGCTGTGCCAAAAGCTTTCTCGTCCGCCTCATCAAGAAAGATATCGACCAAGTCTTCGGCCTCTCCTGGGTCGAGGCCGAGATTTTCGGCCATGTCGATAAAAGTGTCGCGTTGGTCGTCGCTCATGCTCGCACTGTCAAGATTGCTCAAGCGCAGCAGGCGCAAGAACTCTTCCTGAGGAACCACCGACGCGCCGTTGCTCGCTTTCCCGGCGGTCACGACCGGTTCCGAAGGTGGTGGTTTGGCTCGGGTAACGCCAGTTTCAGTTAATTGTTGTTCGATCAGCAATATGGTTTGGGGTTCGCCCAGTCCTTGCACGGCACCAAAATGGCGGAGATTTTCTTCCTCGTCAGCGCTGAGAACGCCGCTCGCCGTTGCGAACCGGAAATACTTCTTAAATTCCTCGACCGAGGCGTCATGCTTCTCGACCGCCAATTGTTCGTCAAGTGCTCGACGCCGTTCCGGATCCAGCAGCTCCACCCGGGCCTCGGTCAAAAATCGAGACGACTCATCGAGACCGGCACGAAGCATCTGCGCCAGCGGATTACTGGGCTGATTTTTAAGCGGCAGCTTTTTCTGCCACCATCGCAACAGCTCGCGGCAATGTTCCTCGATCAGCTCGTTGCTCGGATTGGAATACGGATCAAGGCAAAGCCGATCGTAGAAATTCGGCGAACTATAATTGTTCCAGCCGCCCCATTTTCGCGGATCGTCTGGCAAGGGAACCGGAAAAGTGATGTCGCATTTGGCCATGCTTAACTGACATTCAACTCCTCAAGTCCCGAGGTTGCCTGCTGAATTTCGCCCGGCGCCAGGCCGGTATTGCGACCAATCGATACGGTCCCCTTGTTACCGGCCGCTTCGACCGCCACTTCAAGCACTTGATTCGCGTTGTATTGGTAAGTTAGCTCGACCGGAGAACCTTTTGGCAAAAATGGCGGCAATTGCACATCGCAAACGCCAAGCGGAGTGCATTCACCGGGAATTGTGCTTTCGCCCTCAACCACCTTCACGACCGCACGCCGCATGTTCGCGTTAGCGGTCCCAAAGGAATTTTTCACAACCGCCGGAATCGCGGTCATCTTTCGAATCATCGGAAAAACGTACTCATGAAGATGACGTTCATCCCAAAGGACAACGCCAAGTGTATGCGACGTGATGTCGGTCACTTGAATCAGCGCACCATCAAGCGACGAAAACCTCTTGCGGGTGTGGTCGTCGACTAATTTTTCGCCCGAAGTTGTTTCTTCGTTCAGCTGCGAAAGGACACCCTGGATCGCAGCGCCAATCGCCACGACTTCATCCGGATTAACGTGATCGCTCACTGGAACAGATGAAAGTTTGCCGATCATCTCGCGAATCATCGGCATCCGGGTCATGCCGCCGACGAGAAGCACCTTGTCGATCTTGTCCCACTTCATGTTCGCTTCCTGCATCACCATTTCGCAAATCGTCTTGCATTTCTCGACCAGGTGACGCGTCTCTTTCTCAAATTGCTTGCGCGTGAATTCTACTTTCACGCTTTTCCCCGCGTGATGATAGACAACCATGCTCCGCGGCCGGGCTGAAAGCTGGATTTTTGCCGCCAGCGCGCGATTGTGGAGTTCCTGATAGCTGTTTAGATCGAGCAAAGGCGTCTCGCCGTGCAAGGCGTCAAATTCTTCCGCGACGCGATTTACGATTACATCGTCCCAATCCTTGCCCCCGAGACGATGGTCGCCGTTTGTCGCCAGCATCTCGAGTTTGTGATCCTGAATGCGCATGATCGTGACGTCAAAAGTCCCGCCACCGAGATCGAAAACAAAAACCGTTTGATTTTCATCGAGCCGATCAAGTCCGTAGGCCAACGCACCTGCGGTCGGCTCGTTGATAATTTGCAGGACATTCAAACCTGCGAGCTGGCCGGCGGTAATCGTCGCCGTTCGCTCGGCGTCGTTGAAATAAGCAGGAACGGTAATCACCGCATCGGTAACCACCTGCCCCAGATATTTTTCGGCATCGTTTTTTAATTTCTTGAGGATCAGGGCCGACAATTCTTCAGCCGAATAAATTTTACCGTTGAACTCGCGATGGAATTGCTCTTTCGGCTTGCCCATCTCACGTTTGATGAAATCGACAATCTTCTCCGGCTCGGCGACGGCGCTGTTTTTCGCCTGTGTGCCAACGATCACATTCAGTCCATCGAAAAGAATAACCGATGGCGTGATGCGCTCGTTTTCGGCATTCGGAATGATTTGCGGTTTGCCGTAATTGTCGATATGCGCGACCGCGGAAAAAGTTGTGCCGAGGTCGATGCCGATTGCTTTGCGAGTTGCCATGGTCAGAAAAGTTGCGTGCTGAACCTTAAGATTCGCGATCTTTCAGTGCAGCTTTCGTGCCGGATGCGGATAGAGATCGCGCTGACAACTGACGGCCCCTCCGCTCAGTATCCGCCTGAGCAAGCCGGGCTTGAAACAGCCTGGCGAAAAGCGCACACTCAACTCCCGTGAGTCCATTGCCGATCCGAAGCCCCAACGTCAAAACCGGCGGCCTGGTCTACTTTGCCCGGATGCTCGATAAGATTCGGGCGAACGAGAAAGGTGAGCTGCCGCCGGAATATCAGGCTAATCTCGGCAAAGGATTTGACGGCGACTGCGCAACCTTTCTGCAGGTCGATTACGGCGAGCTGATTGGACGCGTGAAACAGGGTGGCGACGACGGCGAAATCTTACAATGGTGTTTGGAAAATGGACGCCGCCCTTCTGAAAGGGAGATTTTCATTTGGAACGAATTCATGCGCAAGCGCGGGTGGAACGACGAAATAACGGAAATCCTGAGCCGGCGCAAAAAAGAGGCCGGCATGGCGGGACGCTCGGAAATCAAAACCATGTTCGCCTTCATCGATGCCGATGAAGGTCGCTCGCTGGTCAACTCCCACTAAGAAGGCGCAGAAACGATCAGGGCGTTGGCGCCGGAACCGGGATGATGATCCTGTTTGGTGGCGGCGGCGGTCGCATTCGATAGTCGATAAATTTCCAGACCGCGATCACCAGTAAGACGACAATCGCACTTGCGATCCACGAACGAATGCTTTCGCGCGGCCGCATCAGCGCGCGTTATTCCGAAAGCGTGTCGATTCGCTCGGCCAGCCCGAAATCCAATTCGGTCAGGCCTCCCTTGCTGTGAGTTGAAAGCACCAGTCGCACCTTGTTGTAACGGATGTCGATGTCGGGGTGATGTTCCTCTTCGTCCGCTACTTCGGCCACGGCGTTCACAAAATCGATAGCGTCGGCAAAATCATCGAACTCAAATGTCCGCTCGATGTGTTTCTTCTCCAGCTCCCATTCCGGGATTCTTTTCATGCGGTCTTTCAGCTCCGCCGCCTTCATCAAATCAGCCATAACGCTGGAACGAGTAACACCCGAAAATTCTTTTGCAACGCTGAAAATTGAAACTTGCAACCGGCTAACAACCGAGAATTCTCCGCAGGTTTTTAACGGAATCGAAAACCTCGACTGCGCATTCTCTTGCTCGCCGGGATTGCCGTGGCCAATCACCCAGAACTTTTTGAACCGCTTTTATGGCCTGTTCTTCGCCGATGACAAAATGGAAGCCGCTTTCACGCGGAATATATTTCGCCGCGCCCGTGTCTTCCGTAATCACCGGCCGACCGGACGCTAGAAACGTCGCCGCCCGATCACTCAACCAGCCGGTGCGCCAGGCCACGTCCACTCCTTTGACCGCGGTAAACTCAGCCAGGCCGCTTGCGACATAACGTCGATACATTCGTGGAGTTCGCGCCACTTTATGCGGATCGATAACTCGCCAGCCGCGCTCTTGCAGCCGCACCCGTTCCGGATCGTCGACGTTGATGTTCATCGCCAGCTCAAATTTTGCGCCCGGCACTCGCCTCGGAAGGCCAAGATATTTTTCGAAGGCAAACTTCTTTGAAAGATCGGGAAAACCGCCGTCCACTTCCACCGCGCCGCTCCAATACCATTGACCGATCGTTGAAAACTTCGCGACACGCGGTCGTGGAAGTTTGCGAACTAATTTGGTGTCAACGAGCGGATAAAATGTTTTCCACTCGATCCTCGATTTCGGCAGCTTGCAATCCTTTCCATGAACGTTGAGTCCGATTGTCCAAAATTCATGATGAGTCGATTGGCCAAGCTCCATCTTTGTCATCCAATAAAAAATCTCGCTCGGGTCGAGATCGCAAAAAACCCGCCGCTCGAATTGGAGCAGCAGTGGCGGATGGATCGAGTAGCTGAGATTCAGCAGTGTGTTTGGGCCAGCCAGCCGATCCGCCAATTCCCGTTTTGAGATTCCGAGGCACTGGACCACATCGAGATCGTGCGCGTCACTCGCCGATTTCTGCTGGAGCAAACAATAGCGCTTCGCCAGGCCGTGCTCCCGCAGCCGCCACCGGAAGTTATCGATCCTGGCGCGGTCTTCGCACGAATCTCCACTCGGTGACAGGATTTCCAGCCAGATCGCGTCTCGTTTCAAACGCTGCAATCCGAGCATCCATTGCAACGGCACGGAGAAATTTCCGCCGCCGGCCAGATATTTTGCCGCAAACCCACAACCGACAAAAATCGTCACCCGGTTACAGAACAGGTAAATCGCCTAACGCTCAACATCCGACTCCCGATTTCGAAATTCAGTGTTGGACGCATCTGCTCAATGCTCGCCGCGGTTGACGCACCCCGCTTCCTTCGCAAATTAGGTGGCTCTCGGCGCCCGTAGCTCAACTGGATAGAGCATCTGACTACGGATCAGAAGGTTTGAAGTTCGAATCTTCACGGGCGCGCCATTTTCAACACGTTTTTAGATCTAACAGGCTTATTTTGACCTGATAAACTTCGCTTCCTTCGTTATCTTCTGCGAAGATCATGCCTTCTGAAGCGCGCCGATATCCTTGGAAGACTGTCTTATTCCTGATCGCTGCGGCCACACTGACCAGCCCGCTCGTCATTCCCTACGCGATCGGTCTGGAGATGATCGCTCCGAGTGGTTCACCACCTCCGGAATCGTTGCTTTCAATGGTGATCGGCGGTTTCAAAGGGAATCTCATGTTCCTCATCCCGGCGGCAGCCATTGGATTTTGGGTCGCGCCAAGAATCGGTCTCGGCGCACCATATCTCGAGCACTGGTTCGACCGCGCACCACAACCTCGTCCGCCGTTTTCATCGATCGTTTGGCCGGCGTTCTTTTGGGCCGTCGTGACGGCGCTTATCGCCTTTGCCATCGATGGGTTCTTTAAGTATGCGCTTCGGGTCGATTTTCCTGCGCCGGAGATTCATGCACGCATCAATGTTCCATGGTGGCGCTCGGTGCTGGCGAGTTTCTGGGCGCCATGGGCGGAAGAAACGTTCGACCGACTGTTTCTACTTTCGCTGATTGCATGGCTATTGATGAAACTCTTCCGCGCCACCGGCGATGGAGCCAGCCGATCGGTTGCACTGTGGATTGCCATCTTCGTGACGTCGCTCTTTTTTGGCTGGTATCACATCAGTAACGAAAGGACCTTCGCCAATCCGGTTCCGGCCATTGTGCAGCTGCGAACAATCCTGATCGTCGCTCCCGTTGGGCTCGCCTTTGGCTGGATTTACATTCGGCGCGGACTCGAGGCCGCGATTCTCTCTCATTTCATCATCGACCTCATCGTCCACGGCGTCCGACCACTAGTTGAGGGTCGCTTCTAACGGCAAGGCCAGAATACCTACAGAGGAAGAAGGTTTGACGTTCAAATCTTCTTGAGCGCGCTTCCTCAGACTTCATCGCCGGTCTCTGTGCGGTGCAAGAACAAAACGTTCGCATGCTACAAAATTAGGCCATCTGGTATTAAAACGGCGCCACCGCGATAATACCGGATCTTACGTAATTAAAAAATCTGCAATGCGTAAGTGATTGGCCTCCAATCGACAGCTGCCAGGCGCTCCGGAGAGCCCAATCGATCAGGCACGAATGTTGATATTAGGCAGTTGAAATGAACGCATCGAAAATCAAAAAAAACAGAATTGCCGAGGATCCAAAGTGTCCTGGAACCCAAAGAGATTGCATGGCCCTTGTTCATTCTTTACCAAACGGACACCGGAAGGATACGAGGGTTGAATGGCAGCGAGGAGAATTGTCGCCACGAATTGGCAAATTAATTTCCGCGGCGGTCCGAGTCTGGGAGCTCAAGCGAGGAATTCGCGCAAGCTGCCTCACCCACACATAGCCTGCCGGAAGGCCTGCCCAGTCACTGAACGAGTATTGCCATCGGCTTTATTGCTTGGTTAGGCCGCCACGCCTCTTGCTCTTCGCAACTTTCCTTTTCGCAGAAAATTCAATCAGCTCTATTGGTGCACCGTCGTGTACAATCATAGCCGAGCGAACGCCTTCGGATGGCGAGCTAATCGGATAAATAACGTTGAACCCGGCAATCGCCTCTTCGATATCATCTACTTCAAACGCGACATGCGGGACCTGCTTGATTAATTCGTGAATCTCGCAATCAGGTTCGAACCGCATCCATTCAATGCCGAATGGGCTTGCCTCGAATCCTCGAACGAACACCTTCAGATGCTTCAAATGGCGTTCTTCGGGATGGGGAACCGATGTCGGTATGCCGAGATGGTGATACCGCCAACCTCTCCCGATGATTGGCGGTGGCTCGTAACCTTGCCGCACTCGGTTGGGTCCTTTCGTGTTCATCGATTTTACATTCGACCGCTAATCTTTGGTGGGAGTCGCCTAACGAGAAAGAGCTGAGCGACCGCTGGCGAAAACTTGGTCAGGCAGCATGATCAATGTCTCTGACCTCAACCTCGACGCCGCCAAATAGCTTGGCTAACAAATTGTAAATCGCGCCGAAAATGACAAAAAAGACAAAACCGAAGACCGCCATGATGACTGGCATGAAAAGATAAATAATCCCAATGACTCTGAGTTGCGGCTTATCGGACACGATCATCGGAATTGCAATGAGCGTGTAAATAAACCCTGTCAAAAAATATAAGGCAGTCAGAACCTTGCTGGATTGCAGAATCGAGATACGAACGATTTGTTTTTTCATATGGGTATGTTTTCCGGTTTTGTTGAGCAGGGTTCAATGCTGCCTGACGAGAATAAGATCGGCGAATCGCCGCTGAGAGAAGACAGCGGCAGCAGCCGCAGGGTAGACGGAACAGCCGCGTAGGATAGCGGCGACTGAGCGGGGCGAAGGAGTCGACAAAGCTGATTCTAAATGCTTAGCGGTTGCGCCAACCGAAACGTCATGGGTGTTCCATGAGGAAAGACGGTGTGGCGTCCATAAATTGCCACGCCACCATTGGTTCGGTAGGCGTTTGGAGCCTGCAGCTCATATGCGCCAGACGTCTTTAGCGGGATCACTCGTCCATCCACCGAAATGGCGGTCATGTCGAGGCTCAGATGGTCCGATTTGCGGAAATCGCCGACTGCTGTTTCGATTTTTGCTTTCGCAGGCGTTCCGGCTTTGAGCACAACCTTGCCGTTAATCACCACATCCCGGGCGAGCCGGATCTCAACACTTCGCCCAACCGTTGAGCGGGCGGAGACCGAGTTCACGGTTTCGACCGCCAGAGTTGTCCCGGCAGGAATGGTGGCAGCAAAGGAAGATGAGTAAGCGCCGATCCAAATGCAGATTAAAAGCAAAAGATACCTATTAGTCTTCATATATGATTAAGGCTCAAAATTGCTGCTAGCTTTCACAAGAATGTGGGAGGGCGCAAGGAATCAACGGCCGCGGAATCGAAAGCCTGCCAATGTGAACCGCAGATGATGGCGATGCGTCCGTCGAGCATGTCCTGCGCGCAACGCGGTAGCCGTTACCTCCAGCGCATGGTTAGATCGTTGTTCCATCACGGTTTCGCTCTCGGCAGCGATTCGCCTATCTTAATTGAAATAGGGCCGAAGTTTTTCGTATTTCTTGTCGCCAACACCTTTTACGTTGCGCAGATCGTCGGCACTTTTGAAAGGGCGCGCGGCGATGATCCGGCCGGCCAATACCGGTCCGACACCAGCAAGATTTTCCAGCTCTGCTTCCGATGCGGTATTGATATCGAGCTTGGATCCAGCAACAGCAGCAGGAGTCGAAGGCGCGCTCGGCGCCACAACAGGTCCGGAAGCAGTCTGTCTGGCGACGTTTGCCATCGGAGACGCCGTCGGTTTCGCAAACGGCCAATCACCTGTCGGCCCCGCGTTTTGTTCAACTCGTTCCGGGTGGAAAAATTGATCGAATGAATCGACTCCTTTGACTTGCGGACCACTCGTCCGCGCAGTCATGCGGCCTTCATTCGCGCCCCAGCCGCCAACTTTTTCGCGTTTGGCTTTTCGTTCGAGAGTTTCCAGTTTCTGCCATTCCTGCCGCGCCGCCGTGATTCCATCCGGGCTCGCCTGAATTCCATGGATGCGCGCCATTCCGTTCTCGACCAACTCTTCCCCGAGATCGCCCGTGGCGGTCTGAACGAGCGCGTAAAAGCGCTTTAGTCTGCTCCGGCCCATCGCATCTTCCCAACAGGTCCGGATGACGAACGGTCCGACTAGTTTTTCTTTGGTGTACAACTTGGCTAGTTCGCCGAGACTGACCGCCTGGTATGCGCTAATTCCAAAATAGCCCGCCTGCTCGTCAACGCGATCGCGAAACTCGGCGTCGGTTTCCGGGGCATCGACAAAATAAAGGCGAAAAATGTATTCCCTGCCGTTCACGCTGACGTGAAAACTGTCGCCGTCATTCGCGCGTTTAACCAGATACTGACAATTTTGCAGCGTCACCCACGGGCCGCGCGCGCTGAGATTGACAATGGCGAGTTGGAGCGCCGCCAACGCAAGAATTGCCCTAACGAATTGATTCATCACCCCGAGACTTCGAACTGGCTCATCAGTTTGAATGTTTCGTAGCGCTGGTTGATCTCGTCCATTGACAACGTGCGCAGCCGCTCCAGACTGAATCTTTCCACGCAAAAACTGGCGAGGACGCTGCCGTAAATCATTGCCCGCCGTAAATCGCTAAAGTGGACGGTGCCGACATTGCCCGCGAGATAACCGGCGATTCCGCCAGCAAAGGTGTCCCCTGCTCCGGTCGGGTCGTGAATATCTTCGAGCGGATACGCGCCGCAGCTGAAGAATTCGTTCTCGCCAAACAACAGCGCGCCGTGCTCGCCTTTTTTTATCGTGACGAATCGCGGTCCCATCTCGCGGATGCGCCGGCCCGCCTTGATCAGGCTGGTTTCTTTTGTCATCTCGCGCGCTTCGCTGTCGTTCAAAATCAAGAGATCCACCCGGGGCAGGAGCGCGTCGAGATCTTTGCGGGTTGTCTCGATCCACAAATTCATGGTGTCGGCTGCGACAAAATGCGGGTGTTCCATTTGATCGAGAACGTGGAACTGAAGCGCCGGCGCGATGTTGGCCAACAGAACAAAACCGGTCTTGCGATAAGCCGCTGGCAGCGTTGGCTCGAATTTTTCAAAAACATTGAGATCGGTCGAGCGGGTTTCGCGCGTGTTCAGGTCCCAGGCGTATTCGCCCGACCAGCGAAATGTTTTTCCAGACGCGCGCTGCACACCCGCGATGTCGATTTTTCTCGACTTCCAGAAATCGAGCTCGGACTGCGGGAAATCGCTGCCGACAATTCCGACCAATTTCACCGGCGAGAAGAAACTGGCCGCGAGGGCGGCATACGAAGCCGAGCCGCCTAACAAATCGCTATGTTCCTCGACCGGCGTTTTTACCGTATCGAGCGCGATGGAACCGACGATCAAGACAGACATAAAAACTAGGAGCCAGGAGCAAGAAGCTTTCTACAGGCGCGAGCATATTTGGCAATGTCGTTTGCCTGCAACAAGCCTGAAACGATCACGACCCGTTCCGCGCCGGCGGCGATCACTTGCGCGAGATTCTCGAGTTTAATTCCGCCAATGCAAAAAATCGGCAGCGCGACTTCGTGATGGACACGTTTGATGCCGGTCACTCCGATCGGCGTATAATCGGGTTTCGTGGGAGTGGCAAAGATCGGGCCGAAGCCGATGTAATCCGCTCCTTCATTTCGCGCGGCGGCGGCTTGTTCAAGACCATGGGTGGATTTGCCAATGATGATTTCGCGGCCAGCCTTTTTCCGGACGTGCGCGATTAAATCGTCATCCTGGCCAACGTGCACGCCTTCGACCGGCACCCGGCGGGCGATTTCGGCAAAATCGTTCACGATGAACGGAACCGAAGCCGCGAGGGTTATTTCATGCAGTTGACCGGCCAAGTCGATCAGTCGATCGATCGACTGCTGTTTTCCGCGCAATTGGATTACGTCGACTCCTCCTTCGATCATCGATTCGATCACATGGACGGCATTAGAGGCGTCGGTGTACGCTAAATCCAGAATACCGTAGAGGCGACAATCGCTTAGATTTCGCAAAGCCTTATTCGTGCAGCCGGCGGGCAGGCGAACGCCCCAATTCGAAATTCCCAGATGACATGATCCGCTCGACAAAACCAGTGTCGTACCGGCCTTCGCGAAAATCCGCGTTTCGCATCATCGCAGCGTGAAACGGCACCGTCGTTTTGATTCCGCTGATGTAATACTCGTCCAAAGCCCGGCGCATTCGCTCGATGGCCGAAGCGCGGGTCGCGCCGGAGGTCACGAGTTTTGCGATCAACGAATCGTAATAAGGCGGCACGACGTAACCGGTGTAAGCGTGCGAATCGACCCGGACGCCGCGCCCACCGGGCGAATAATAAAACGAAATCCGGCCCGGCGAGGGTTGGAAACCATTAGCTGGATCTTCCGCGTTGATGCGGCATTGGATTGCGTGCGCCCGAGGCTCGCCCCGCGCAACGTGAGGCGAAAGCGCTTCTCCCGCCGCAATCCGGATTTGTTCCTTTACCAGATCGCAGCCGTAAACTTCTTCCGTAATGGTATGCTCGACCTGAATTCGAGTGTTCATTTCCATGAAATAGAAATGCCGGTCGTTATCGACCAGAAATTCGATGGTGCCGGCATTCTCGTACCCGACCGACTTCGCCAGTTTGACCGCGGCGTTTCCCATTTTTTTTCGCAAACCGGGAGTCATCAGCGGCGACGGAGATTCCTCGATCACCTTTTGATTTCGGCGCTGAATCGAACAATCGCGCTCCCCAAGGTGAACGATGTGGCCGTGACTATCGGCGACAATCTGAAATTCAATGTGATGCGGATTGATGATTAGTTTCTCAATGTAAACATTGCCATTTCCGAACGCTTTTTCGGCTTCCATCCGGGCCGCGTGAAGACCGGATTCCAGGCTCGGCTCGTTGTGCGCCATCCGCATCCCCCGGCCGCCGCCGCCTGCGACCGCCTTGATCATCACCGGAAAACCGATTTTTCGCGCGATTTTGACCGCGTGCTTTTCGTCTTCAACGATGCCGTCACTTCCGGGCGTGATCGGCACCCCGGCTTTGCGCGCATGCACCCGAGCGCTGTTCTTATCGCCCATCGCTTGCATCGCCCGCGAAGAGGGCCCGATAAACTTGATGTTACAACTTTCGCATACCTCCGCGAAATGCGGGTTCTCGGCCAGAAAACCGTAGCCGGGATGAATTGCATCGACGTCACCGAGCTCAGCCGCGCTGATGATGCGATCGATTTTTAAATAGCTCTCGGAACTTGGCGCCGCTCCAATGCAGATCGATTCGTCCGCCAATTGGACATGGAGAGAATCGACATCGACATCGGAATAGACGGCGAGTGTTCGCACGCCGAGTTCTTTGCAAGCACGGATGACCCGGAGCGCGATCTCGCCGCGATTGGCAATCAAAACTTTTTCAAACATGACGACGCTAATTCGGCGCGCTCAGGTCCGAGCCGGACCGGCATTGTCGCGCCTGCCATTCATCGAACACGGAAAAGCACCTGACCGAACTGCACCGGCTTGCCATTCTCCGCCACAATTTCCGCAATCACACCGCTGGTCTCCGCTTTGATTTCGTTCATCACTTTCATCGCCTCGATTATGCAAACAACCGTGTCCTCGGTGACTTGCTTGCCGATATCGACAAACGCACTCGATTCCGGCGACGCCGCGCGATAAAACGTCCCGACCATCGGCGAAACAATGTCTTTCAACAAAGCGGTCTCGCCTTTTTCCATCCCTGCGCCAGCGCCTCCGGCGCCCTGTTCGCCGCCAGGCTGCCCAGCCGACCCTACGCCCGCGACCGGCACAGCGATGAGGGGCTGATCACCAGCACCTTTTTGCAGCTTTAATTTGAAGCCATCCTTCTCGATCTCGAAGACCGAGAGGTCGTTCTCCTTCATCAAGTCGATGATGGCTTTGATGTCTTTAATGTCTTTGAGGTCCAAAGCGATTCCAGTGAAGCTGGGCCGTTAGGTAAAGCGGTTTTGCCAGCCAGGTCAAGTCAACGAATGATATCATTTTGTTACTCTCAACGGCTCCGCCCAGTTAGCGCATGAAAGTCTCCAGCGATTTTAGAATCGTCGACGAAACCAATGATTACATTGTGGTCGATAAGCCTCCGTTCCTGCTCACCCATCCAACCAAGCCAACCACGCAACCGACATTGTTGAATGAGCTGCGCAAACTCCTCGCCTTTGAAATGATCAATGCTGGTCAGGTCTCGATCATCAACCGGCTTGATCGGGAAACCAGTGGTCTGGTGTTGGCGGCGAAAACTTCGAGGATGGCCCGGAAGCTTGGTCTCTTGATGCAAAAACGGCGCGTGACCAAAGAATATCTCGCAGTCGTCTGGGGCTGGCCGGATTGGAAAACCAAACTCATTGACGCCCCGCTGGATCGGCAGGGCAAACATCGCAACTCGGCAATTTGGTTGAAACAGGCGATCCACCAATCGGGTGCGGCTGCGCAAACCCGTTTCCAAGCGGAGCTCTGTTTCAGCAAAACAAATCCGGCGGCAACCACCGAAGACAAGTTCGCGCTGATTCGCGCCATCCCGTTGACCGGCCGGACACATCAGATTCGCGTCCATTTATCTTCGTTAGGTCATCCGGTTGTCGGCGATAAAATCTACGGACCCGATGAACAACTTTATCTGCAGTTCATCGAGAGAGGTTGGTCCAGCGAGTTGCAACAAAAACTACTGCTGGCGCGGCACGCGTTGCATTCATCGAGACTGGCGATCGAAGACGTCGGAGATTGGACAAGTCCGTTACCAGGCGATTTAACGGAATTCTGTAGCGGCGGTCTATGACCGGCGGACAAATCACTCTTCGAGATATTTGGGCGCTGATAGAGCGCCGCGACAGATTGCAAACCCGCGAACCGTCCTTATCGTTCGCGCGGCATGAGAATTTGGGGTGCGCTCGTTGGGATACTGATGGTTGTCGTTACACGCGCCTTTGCCGGCAATCCGTTCTCGGCCAGCGCGAACGAGGCCCTGAATCCGCCGCGTTTCGAAATCGCCGCGCAATCCGGTTACTTGTTAGGCGTTTTTGGCAACCCCGACAGCTACGAAATCGGGCCGGAATTTTTGACCGGTCGTGTTCGCTGGGGAGTTGTGAGCGAGGACATATGGTCGCGCGGCTACAACCAATTTTGCCTGACCGGTTTGCTCGAGCCGATTTTTCGCGGCATTGAAAATCATTACTTCGGCATGAACTTCGGCGATCGCTATAATTTCGTCCGGCCGAATAGCCGTTTCGTTCCGTACGCATTTGGAGGACTCGGTCTTGGCTGGATCGATAGCCATCCCGACATGCGTGGGTCGCAGGGACAGGATTTCACGTTTAACATTCTGGCCGCGGTCGGGATTTCCTATCAGATTGACGATCATTGGAAAATCGATGCTGGAATTCTTTATCAGCATCTTTCCAATGGCGGACAAACCGATCCGAATCCGAGCTTGAATCTATTCGGCCCCCAGGTCGGCGTGAGCTATTCGTTTTGACGTGGCTATTCCGGAGGAAAATATCCTAGTCGTTAGGCGAACTCTGTTCGACCAGCTCGGCGATTTTCACGGGCTCAATTTTGAGCCGCGCAAATATCTGGACGCTATTTTGTCGCGCGGAAATAATTTCTTTCTGCCGCGAAGCCAGGCGGAAAACGATCCGTCCCACAAACAGATCATTCCCTATGTGCTGCTTGCCTGCGAAGGCAAGGTTCTTTATTACGTGCGGGGGAAAAAAGCAGGAGAGCAGCGGCTGGTGGCCAAAGGATCCATCGGCATCGGCGGCCACATGAATGAGGGCGATGAGTCGCTTTTTGCCCTCGACGAAGCGGCTTATCGGACGGGTGTGGAGCGCGAAGTCGCTGAGGAAATCAAGATCGAGACCACGTTTAAAGACAGCATTATCGCTCTTCTCAACGATGACACCACCGAAGTTGGGCGGGTCCATCTGGGAATCGTGCACGTTTTCAAATTGAGCGAGCCAAAAGTGGAAAAACGCGAAGCGATGATCACGAATTTGTCGTTCCTCGACCAGAAAGAGCTACTGGCGCGCCGGGAAACGCTCGAGACCTGGTCGCAAATCTGCCTCGATTCGCTCGAGCGATTGCTAGCGTAGCGAGAATCTACAATCGCAATGAAACGCGGCGTAATTACCGGGCTTGCGGCGGCGCTGGCGGTTGAAAGGTCAGATTCACAATCTGCCACTTGCCCACTGGATGGTCGATCGCCATCTGAACCATTGCCGATCCCGACGGATAATTAAAATGGGTGGTAAAAAATCCCCTCGGCTCAAAGAAGTGTGATTCCCAGGTCATGTTTTCTTCTGTTTTAAACGGTTGGACCGGAACTCCGAGCTGCTTTAGCTGGGTAAACAGTTGCTCCTGGTCCGACGGTGGGAGATCGAGCTTCGCCTGCGGACTGAGATTAGCGGCCAGAAACGCCGCATCATAGTTCAAGAAAATGCGGTTGATCGCTTCATGACCAAACGCGCGTCCTTCTTTGTCCATCGCCTGCTTGTGCGAAACGAGATACCACAAGCCACCTCCCACCACTAAAATTAGAACGATAACGATGACAAGGCCTTCGCCCGATGTTTTTGATCGATGATTTTGTGTTTTCATTGGTAACCAAATCCAAGTCCCTTGACGACCGCGCCGTCCCTGATTAGCGCGCCGTGTTGTTGTTTGCCAGTGTAAGCGCCGAAGCGATTTCGTGCATTCACCGCGAAATAAACCACGTAACCATAAAGATGCTGCCCGCTCTGGCCTAGATCGGCCGGCTTTGGGTCACCGTTCCACTCAATGCGCGCGGTGGCGGCGTCAAGCAGTTGCGTGTCGAGCCATTTCATCACAATCTCTTTGTAATCTGTCGGGTACGCACCGCAGAGCGAGGCATCCGGTGAAGGATTTTCCGCGCACGTGTGGGTTGCGGTGCTCATTAACAAAACGCAAATTGACAGCGCAAGCGTTTTCATTGAGCGGATTGTGCGCTCCTTCCGTCGCCGAGTCCAGTTTTACGGTGAGAAATCGCCATCATTCAGCTCTCGGGCCGAATCTTGCGAGCTTTGCTTTTCAATACGCCTCGACTA
>DASPUI010000058.1:0-8756 GCA_035622995.1 Chthoniobacterales bacterium | reverse complement strand
GAGAATTGTTTGCCCAATTGCCGGCGGCGCGAGTGCGCGGTTACGAGGCGAACCGATTCAGTTTCAATGTCAAAGGAGGTCGGTGCGAAAATTGCGAAGGAGGCGGCTTGATCAAAATCGAAATGCACTTTCTGCCGGACGTCTATGTTGAATGTGAAGTTTGTCACGGGCGCCGTTATAACCGCGAGACGCTTGAAATGACTTATAAAGGGAAAAACATTGCGGACATTCTCGACCTGACGGTGGACGAAGCCGCGCGTTTCTTTCGCAACGTGCCGACTATTTCGGACAAACTGAACGCACTGCTCGATGTCGGACTCGGTTATTTGCGCCTGGGCCAGTCCGGCACAACGCTTTCTGGTGGCGAAGCTCAACGGGTGAAACTTGCAACCGAACTGGCGAAGAAAGCAACCGGGCGCACGATTTATATTCTCGACGAACCGACGACCGGTTTGCACTTCGCGGATATCGAAAAGCTGCTGCAGGTACTAATGAAATTGCGCGATTCCGGCAACACGCTCATCGTGATCGAACATAATCTCGAAATGGTTAAATGCGCCGACTGGGTTGTCGATCTTGGCCCGGAGGGAGGCGATCAGGGCGGCCGGGTGGTTGCGGCTGGTCCGCCTGGAAATATTATTAATGTGGCCGGCAGTTTCACCGGAAAATACCTGCGACCGCTTCTGGAAAAACAATGAGAATCCTGGTGGCCGCCCTTCTCGTCGCTCTCTCAATCTCATCAGCGCGCGCTGAGACCTGGCCTGAGGTCGCGAAAGCGGCAACTGCACTCGACGAAGGCGTTCCCGAAGTTGCGGTGGCGAGCCTGCGGGTATTACTGAAACGAGATTTGCCCGAAAACGAATGGTGCGCTACCGCGGAAAAATTAGCTGAGGCCCTTGTTCGCGCGAACCAGCCCGAGGACGCGATGAAAATTCTGGACGATTCACGTTTGCATGATCTCCCGGCAACAAAGTTTTGGCGCGCTCAGGCGCTTGCAAGTTTGGGCCGGGCGACCGAAGCATTGCCGCTTTACCAACAGGCAATCACCGACAGATCGCCTTTTGCCGCCGAAGCTCGTTTCGGCGAAGCAGAAATGCTACGCAGCTTGAATCGCACGGACGAGTCGATCGAGCGATTTTCGGCCTTGTTTCGCGATCCAAATCTCGGAGTCCGCGCCCAGGTCCGCGCAGTTGAATTGTATCTCGATAAAAATGATACGACCACAGCTGTCCGTCTGCTCAACAAGATACGTCCGACCACAATCCTGGAGCGCAAAGAACGTCACCTTCTCCGCGGACGCCTTGAACTGGTTTCGCACTGGCCGGAAAAAGCAATTATCACATTTGAGTCGATCCTGAACCAGCCGAAGGGCGCGACTCACTCGCTTGTTTTGGCTGCGCTCTTTGGAATCGCCGATGCGCATTTGCAGTTGAAGACACCGGAAAAAGGCGACGACGTGCTGGAGGATTTCATCGAACGCCATCCCCAAGATCCCGACCTCGATCGGATCTTCGCCAAACTGGATGAACTTTATCGAGCAGAGCGAAAGCCTTCACGCGGGGAGCTGGAACGATGGGCCAGACACCCGGAACAACCGCGACGTGGCTTTGCTCAATGGTACCTCGCCCGACTGGAGTTACGTGCCGGACATAATGAGCGCGCCATCGAATCCTTCGATGCATTGCGACAAAGCCCGGAGAAGTCACCCGCCATGGCACCGGCGTTATTTGAATTTGCGCAACTGCAAATGCAATATCGACAATTTGATCGGGCGCTTTCCATTTTGAACGAAGCTCGATCGCTTCAACCAACTCACGACTTGGTCGATCAGATCGATTTTCTGACCGCGGAGATTCAGTATCGGGCAAGGCATTTCGATGCCGCGGCACGTTCCTTCGAGCAGATCGCGAATTCTTCTTCGCCAGTGGCGGCGGAAGCAAAATTTGATGCCGCGCTTGGATGGCTGCAACTCGGCCAGGGTGATCGGTTTGCAGCCGACTATCGACAAGTGGCTGAAAAAACGGGCGACGAAAAATCCTCGGCCGAATTGCGACTGGATGCCGGATTGCTGCAGGCGGCAAACGGTGACAGACAGGCCGTTGATTCGTTGCAGAGATTTGTGCGCGAATTTCCGCAGCACGAACGTGTCTCGGAGGCATGGGTAGCGCTGGCCGAGCTCGCCTTCCATTCCTCACCGCCGCGTCTGGACGAAGCTCGTAAATATCTGGCGGCAGTTTCCAACCCCACACCCGCAGCCGAGGAACGCAGCGAAGATCTTGCCATTTGGATCGAAGACGCGACCGGCGGGAAGGATCAGGCCGTTATCGCGATGGCGAGGAAATTCTTGCAACAACATGCCACCTCGAAATCCGCCCCGGAGGTCCGGATGAAATTGGCGGAACTTTATTATCGCGAGCAGGACTTTCCGAACGCCCAAACCGAGTTCGAGATCCTGGCAGAGCAAAACCCGAACGCGCCTTGGACCGAAAAGGCCCTGTTTTTTGCGGCTGAGTCAGCGATGTTGAGCATGGGATCGCATTCGATGGAGCAGGCGTTGACCCTGTTTGATCGCGTCGTGCATTTGAATGGCGATCTGAAATGGGCGGCGCGTAACGAACAGGCGGCGATCGAGCGCAAACTGGGAAAAGGTCCGGATGCAGTGGTGCTTTATGACGAGGTCTTAAAGGGCGATGCGCGTCCCGCCGAAAAGCGTGAGGCGCTCTGCGGAAAAGCCGACATTTTTTTCGAAATGGGCTCCGCAGACGCGAAGAATTACCAGCGCGCAGGCGAGTTGTACGATCAATTGGCCGCGGATCGCGAAGGCACCACTCACTGGCGCAAGCAGGCTCTTTTCAAAAAGGGACTGTGTCTTGAAAAAGAAACAGATCGCGACGGAGCTTTGGCAACATTCTACGACGTTTTGGAGCAGGAACCTGAGCCCAACGGAGCCAGCGAGCTTTTTTGGTTTTACAAGGCGGGATTTAGCGCGGGCCGTCTCCTGGAAGATCAATCGAAATGGAAATCAGCGGCGGCCGTCTATCAGAAGCTGGTCGCCGCAGGTGGAGCTCGCAGCGAAGAAGCCAAGCAACGGCTGGATCGCGTCCGACTCGAGCACTTTCTTTGGGAGGAATAGCCCACGAGGATGTATTTTTATCCTTGTCGGCGGGCGGAAATAGGCGGACAATTGGACCATGACAACTACATCGCGACCCAGCGGGGTGCGTGGTTGGTCGTTCCGATGCGCGGGCGTGGCGCTGTCGCTCGCACTTTGCGCATCGGTTTTTGCCGGAGCAGATACCAATGCAACCGTGCAAACAAAAGTGCAATCGGCCGCCAAGCCGGCGCACAAAGTTTGCCTGGCCCATATGTCCTGCTCCGGAATACCGCTTCCGTGCGAAAGATTCGCCGGGGCGTTTCCGACCACTGCCGGCCCGATGGAAATTTACGGACGTCATAGCCCCTAAGAAGGCTATTTGACAATTGGGTTTTCCGTCGAAAACCGCTTCTCGCAGCGGCTAGGGCTGGTTGTTTTCAATTTTCCAGAGCATCCGGTTACGCAGTCTCCGTCCAACCCGCTCGATCGGATGCCGGTTGGCGCTATCGATAAGCTTTCGATAGGTTTGTCGACCCGCCGCTATCTCTCTAATAAGTCCGCGCGTAAATTTCCCGGACCGGATATCGCGCAAAGTTGCCTCCATTTGCTTTCGCACATGCTGATCAATGATGCGCGGGCCAATTGTCAGCTCCCCCCATTTTGCTGTGTCGGAAATCAATTTACGCAGTCCGCTAAGCCCCGCGTCGTGGATAAGGTCGACAATGAATTTCAATTCGTGGAGGCATTCAAAATATGCCAACTCTGCTGGATACCCGGCCTTGACCAAAGTTTCGAAACCGGCTCGAATCAGCGCGCTAGTCCCGCCGCACAGGACCGCCTGTTCGCCAAACAGATCAGTTTCGGTTTCTTCGCGAAAGGTTGTCTCAATTACACCGGCGCGGGTGCAGCCAATCGCCTTTGCCCAGGCCAGCGCGACTTCTTTTGCCCGGCCGGTGATATCTTGCTGCACAGCAAAAAGCGCAGGCACGCCACGGCCCGCGATGAATTCGCGCCGAACCATCGGGCCAAGTCCCTTAGGGGCAACCATCACGACGTCGACGTCCCCGCACGGAACAATGGTACGATAATGAATCGCGAAACCGTGCGCAAAAAGCAGGGTTTTCCTGGCGCCTAAATTTTGGGCGACGTCTTCGCGATAAACCGCCGTGATTTTTGTGTCGGGTAACGCAAAAAAGATCACATCGCCGCGGCGAACTGCTTCTCCTGTATCGAAAACCTTAAAGTGACTTCCGCGAGCTTTCGCCCGCGATCTGCTTCTTCGATGGAGTCCGACTACAACTCTCAGGCCGCTGTCACGCAAATTCAGCGCCTGCGCGCGTCCTTGCGAACCAAAACCAATGACCGCGCATGTTTTCTTCTTCAGCCATGCCAAATCAGCATCTTTATCAGTGTAAATGCGAAGGGCCATATGTCGCGGAAGCGAGGCGCCGATGCTAACGAACCGTTGCACGAAGTCAAACGAGGGCCCGTATTGCGAGAGATGCGCTTCAGTTCAAGATCGTTTGGCTCTGCGCGACCGATACAAGCCGTGAGGCTTGAGCGAGTACCGTACGCGCTTCGTCGGCGCGGCCCATTTTATCGAGAATCTGCGACAGCTGAATGTACTGGTGCGGTTCATCCGGTTGGCGAGCGATCGCGCGCCGCTGCAGGTTGAGGGCATCCTCCAGTCGGTTTTGACCGAGTCGGATCTGCACAGTGAGCCGCAACGCTTCGGTATCATGAATATCAAGCCAGCTGGCACGTCGCAGAGCGATTATCGCGCGATCAATGTCGCCCTTCTGCGCGTACAATCTGCCGAGCGCGAGTGCCGCCTGGCCGTGCCACCAATTCCTGTTCGCGAAGGCTTCGACAACTTGAAGCGCGGCATCTGCGCCTTCGGTTTGACGCAGCGCTTCAGACTCAGAGCTGACGATTTCCCAAACATCGGGATAATCTTTTCTTGCCCGATCAAGAACCGAGATCGCCGACGCGTAGTTGCGAGCCTTGTACCGCAGATGGGCTAGATTGACAGCACCGACCCACGTTCGAGAGTATTCACGGCGGGTTTCGGCAGAATTTTTATTGATCGACGCGAAAAGAGCTTCGGCGTCGCTGATTTTTCCTTCGTGGAACAGAATATTGGCCAGATTATTTTGAGCGACCGGGTAGTCCGGGTTCTGCTCGATCACTGAGCGAATAATTTTCTCGGCAAGCGAATAACAGCCGCGCGCCGCATAGATATCGCTTAAATTTATTGCGATTCGCGCGCTTCTGCTTCCTGTCTCCAAGGCGCGACGGTAAAAGGTTTCCTCGTCTACCCAATCGCCGCTTCGCACAAAGCTGCGAACGCCCAAAGCAATTATGGCGACTGCCGCGAGAGCTACCAGATTGCGACGATAGCGCTCCGGCAATTCTAGGGCACACCCTAAGAGAAAGATTAGAAATCCGACACTCGGAAGATATAGCCAATGTTCGGCTACGGTCGCGTTTAGCTGAACGATATTAGAGATAGGCAGGTACGCAGCTAGAAACCAGCTCGCGCCAAAAGCACGCGTGAGCTGACCGGAGCCTTTCTTGAAAGAGCCAATGGCAAAAGCGATTAGCAACAAAAGTCCCAGGATCGACAGATACTCTTCGGAGATAGCCGTTCGCCACGTGGCGTTATTCCCGAAGCTCGTGGGGCGGAGCACGGTGCGCTCCAGATGTAAGTTGTCAGGAAAGATCAGGAGCCGCGTGTAATCGCCTAAGGCTCGCACCATCAACATTGCGCGCACAGGTGCAGACCAACCGTCCTCCGGTGGCGATAGTGTTCGATGACCGGGCAATTGGCGGCAAGCAGCATAAGTTAAGAATAGACCAAGGCAGCAAACAAGCGCGCTCAGACGAACACGAAACCGAAGCCTCCGTTCAACGAGAAACAAGTGAGCAATAAAAACAATTATCCAGATGCAGGCAATCTCACGCGACAACAGGGCTGCCAGCCCGCTGATCGCGGCTAACGAACACAAGCCAACTCGAGCACTTCGGTGGGAAGCGGATTGCGCCCGGAGGAATAACAACCAGCCAGCGGCGGAAAACAAAAAAGCGAGGCTATCGGCACGGCCAGAGATGTAATCAATGGCAGCACTATGAACCGGATGAACCGTCCAAAGCAGAGCTACCAGAAATGCCCCATGCGATATCCAAGGCATTCGTTTGAGCAGGCGGAAACGGGTCGCCGGTCGAACGTTTCGAAAATAAAGCGACGCGAGCAGTTGACGCAGAAGAAAGTAGAGAAGGATGCCGCTGGCGACGTGCAGGATCACATTGGTAAGATGAAATCCAAAGTCATTGGTGTTCCAAAAATAGTAGTCGATAAAATATGTGATGTTCTGAATCGGTCGGTAATGCGCGGAAGACGAATCCAAAAACAAGTAATGCCGAAACGTTTCCAGAATGAGGAGCGGACTCTTAATGAACGGATTGCCATTCACAAGGTACTGATCGTCCCAAATACTTTGTCCTTGTAGAGCCGGGGACCGCACGACAAAGCCGATCAGCAGCAGTAGCAGGCAGCGAAGCCAATGGCTTCTAAGGATATGGGTTGATTTAGCTATTTTAGCGATAGATGAGCAACCAGCAGACTTTGCCGCACCGACGCACTCTTCGCCTGATTCGTGCGTAGAATGTTGGGCCAGTTGAGGCATTAAAGGTCGTTCTATCTATTCAGGAAGAGATTGGTGGCATTCTCCCTCTCGACCGCACCTCACCACTCATTCCCTGCCACCGTGAAATCCGATGGCAGGAGAATGAATCGTCAGATTCGATTACGGACCGTAAGGAGACCAGAATCCTATACCAGCGACGTCGGACAAAACGTTGTAGTCCGCTGTCTTGACCTGCGGAATCGTGTCCACGGTTTGGTTGCCGTAAGCAGTACCGAGGATGCTGTTACCGGTGTTGTACAGGAGCGAACCCTTTTTCAGGTAATTCGTCCAGTCGGTAACGGCGACGGTGTTACCCGTCACGCGGTTAGTTTCAATCGCGTATTGGTCGCACGCTGAATCGATCATTCGCAGATCGTTCAAAATACGGCTGGCTTGCGAACGTTTACGGGCCCGGAGAAATCCCGGAACTGCGATCGCCGCGAGCAACGCGATGATCGCAACTACGATCATAATTTCCACGAGGGTAAAGCCCCCGCGGCGTTTATTGATGGCTTTTAACATGCTATTGCTTTTCCTTATCTTTTGTTGGTTTGACTACACATCCGCGATACCTCGCGGATACCCGTTTAGCCAGCAGCGTTAATGCCAAAACACGCATTTTTTAGAATTTCTAGCGAGTATGTGCTTTACAAAGGCCAAATGGAGCGAATTTGGACCCAAAAAGACGCGACTTGCCAAAGGCAGATCGACCGGCTACACCGGGGCAGATCTATGAACCGCGCGTTAATAGCGGTCTGCTGCTTTTTAATGCTGGTCGGTTGCCAGATGGACAAAAGGTTTTCCCGACTGGAGACCGGCATGACAAAGGCGCAAGTCATCGGGATTGTCGGTAAGCCGGACGCATACAAAGTAGAATATGGCACCGAAGTTTTGCGCTGGCATGCTGGCAACCACTACGTCAAACTGCGCAACGGTCGCGTGACCGAATACGGCGAAGAATAATCGTTACGCTTTTTCTTCCGCTGGACCTCTCGAGAGTGGTGGTCGGAAAACGGGATTGAATCTGATCGAGCGCAAGATTTGCTGGCCCTGCCAGTGTGGACTTTCATTTCATGGCCGGAAGCTAGTCTTCCAAGGTTTTAAAGTGCATAGCCTCCGAATTTCGAGACTGGGGTCAGCAGGGCCTGGAATGCGCTCATGAAAGCGCCGCTGCGAATTGGCCGATTTCCATTGGGTGGTCCGACCCTGGTCTTCGTCGCCGTCATTTTGGTCCGGCTGATCAGCCTCGCCCGATTTGCGGGTTCCTCGTTGCTGCTGCCGTCTCACGGCGATATGCATTTCTATAATGATTGGGCCCTGCGAATCCTGCGTGGCGGGATTGGCGGAAATCTGGCGTTCTACGGTCTTCCCGGTTACGCCTACATGCTGGCGATTACTTACAAGGGTTTTGGTTACAATCCGTTCGTCCCGGGTTTTTTCCAAGCGGCTCTCGACTCAGGAACAGCCGTTCTCATTTACCTGCTGACACTCCAAATTTTGCGGCAGAGTTCGGCTTTGAGAGAAGAGAACGCGGAACGAAAATTCACCTCGCAGCTTTTCAGTATCACTGCTGCGTTAGGCTGGGCCTTTTTCGTCCCGGCTGCAGCTTACTCGGTCGTTTTGATGCCCACGGCCTGGTTTGTCTTTGTGTTTTGGTTGGTCGTATGGCGAATAACCCGGAACACGAATGCACCACAAGTCACAGAATCTTGCCTGTTCGGCATAATTATCGGAGTCACGGCTACGGCAGTCGCGAATATCTTGTTGCTCGTGCCGTTCGTTCTCGCGGCAGTCGTTTTCAAGCCAAGGCAGAGAGAAAACGGAAGGTGGAGGAGTCTTTTGTCAGCAGCGGCTGCCTTATTTCTCGGCGCCGTAATCGGAACCGCACCCTGTTGGGTTCACAATTATATTGTCGCGCGGGATCCAGTGTTTCTTTCTGCGCACAGCGGAATCAATTTTTGGATTGGTAACAATCC
>DASPUI010000057.1:0-3975 GCA_035622995.1 Chthoniobacterales bacterium | reverse complement strand
CAACCGGGCTCCTCCTCGGATTGGTACTGCTGGTAATGGTCGGCGAGCAAGCCCAGGAAATGCAGCTGGCCCATTGGATTTCGACGACGCCGGTTTCGTGGTTGGCGCCGTTCATTAAGCCATGGATGGGGCTGTGGTTTTCCATCTTTCCAACCTACGAAACGTTGATCGCTCAGCTCCTCGCAGCCGTACTGGTTGTCGGATCGTATTATGCAGCAAGACGCTTTGGCGGGGCGACTCCCGTTTCATCTCGACCGGCAGAGGAAGCGCGAATCGAAGCAAACGAAGTCGTCACCGAAGAGCTGGCAGTCCGATGACTCTTTAAGGCGCAGGCGATTTGAGACGGCCTATTTTTGCGATATTCCAGTTGAACGTCGCAGCAACCTTTCCAACTTAGGCGGATGATTTTTTCGCTTCCGGATCTTCGCCGACTTCCGCTCGCCCTTGTTCTTATTAGCGCCGCAACTGCTCTGGCCGCCAGTCCTCCACCGCCGACGCCAGCCGCAATGTCTTCGCAAAAGCCAACTCCAGCCGGTGCTGTCGATGAAAAACTATTTAATGGCATGCAGTGGCGTCAAATTGGGCCGTTTCGTGGCGGGCGGGCGCTGGCAATAGAAGGGGTTCCGGGCGAGCCGGACACATATTACTTTGGAGGAGTCGCGGGCGGCGTTTGGAAAACGATCGATGGCGGACAAAACTGGACACCGCTGTTCGACAAGGAAGATATTTCGTCGATTGGAGCGATCGCGGTCGCGCCATCTGATCACAACGTTGTTTACGTTGGAACTGGCGAAGCAGCGATTCGGGGGAACACCACGTACGGCCTCGGCGTTTACAAGTCGATCGATGCTGGCAAGACTTGGAAAAATATCGGTCTGAAAGATTCGCGGCAAATTGGGGCATTGATCGTCGATCCGCGAAATTCAGATGTCGTTCTGGTCGCGGCGCTCGGTCACGCCTTTGGACCAAATCAAGAGCGCGGGATCTTTCGCACGGCGGATGGCGGCAAGACATGGACGAAAGTTCTAAGCAAAGATGAAAACACTGGAGGCATCGACGTTGTTTTCGATCCGCATAATTCGAACATTGTGTTCGCTGCGCTTTGGCAAGCTCGCCGACAGCCCTGGTTTTTCTCAAGCGGCGGTCCGGGGAGCGGCCTTTATCGTTCGGAAGACAACGGACTAACTTGGAAACATCTCGAAGGAAATGGATTGCCCGACGGGATTCTGGGAAGAATCGGCGTTTCGGTTTCCGGCGGCGATTCGAATCGCATCTACGCGATTATTGAGGCGAAGGACGGGGGCATTTATCGCTCGCAAGACGCCGGGCAACACTGGACGCGCGTGAACGATGATGGCCGTTTTCGCCAGCGCGCCTGGTATTTCAGCAAAATTTATGCGGACCCAAAATCTGCGGACACCGTTTATGTCTTAAATACTGGCGCATTCAAATCGGTGGACGGTGGAAAGACATTCAATCTGCTGCCGGCACGTCACGGTGATCATCACGGACTTTGGATTGATCCGCAAAACCCGCAGCGATTGGGCAACACGAATGACGGCGGGGCAAGCGTCTCGACTGACGGTGGCAAGACTTGGACGACGCAGAACAATCAGCCGACTGCGCAATTTTATCACGTCGCGGTCGATAATGCGTTTCCGTATCACATTTACGGCGCGCAACAGGATAATTCCAACGTTGGAATCGCCAGTCGCAGTGAGTCCGGCGTGATTGGCCGCGAAGATTGGTTTCAAGCCGGCGGCGGTGAATGTGGCTTCGTTGTGCCCGATCCGCGCGATTGGCACATCATTTACTCAAACAACGAAGGGGACGCCGTTCGCTACGACCGAAACCGGGAAGACGTTCAGGACATCAGCCCCGTTCCACTGGATAATTCCGGACACGGCGCTGTCGATCTCGTCCATCGCTTCCAGTGGGTTTCGCCCCTGATGCTTTCGCCGCACGATCCAGACACCATTTACACCGCCGCGGAATGTGTTTTCAAATCGACCGACCATGGTCAGAGCTGGACGCAAATTAGCGGAGACCTCACTCGTAATGACAAATCGAAGCAGCAGCCGAGTGGCGGACCACTGACTAACGACATCACCTCAGTCGAATATTACGATGTCGTGTTTGCGCTGGCAGAATCCCCTCTTAAGAAAGGGACGCTCTGGGCCGGGACCGATGACGGACTGGTTCACGTTACAACCGATGATGGAAAGAACTGGACGAACGTTTCGCCGCGAATGCCCGAGTGGAGCACGATCGATTTGATCGAGGCATCGCCCTCCGATGCGAACACTGCGTACGTGGCAGTGGATCGGCATAAGCTTGACGATTTCAAGCCCTACATTTTCAAGACGACCGACCTCGGAAAAACATGGTCGTCGATTGTGACTGGCATTCCGGACGGCGCGTATGTCCACGCCGTTCGCGAGGATCCGAAGAAACGCGGCCTGCTTTACGCCGGTACCGAGCTCGGAGTTTACGTTTCTTTTGATGACGGAGCGCATTGGCAGCCGCTGCAATTGAACCTTCCGCAATCGCCGATTCATGATCTCGTCGTAAAAGATGACGACCTCGTGGTGGCGACTCACGGCCGCTCATTCTGGGTGCTGGACGATGTTACGCCGTTGCGCCAGGCGAAAGAGCAGTCCGTTCAGACGGACATGGTTCTTTATCAACCCGAGACGGCAGTGCGACTACATTATCCGGAAGAGTTTGATCGCCGTCAGCCGGCGGGTGATAACCCGCCTCCGGGCGCGATTATCGATTACTATCTCAAAGCGACGCCAAAAGACGAAGTTACGCTCGATATTCTCGACGCGCAGGGCAAGATCGTTAGGCATCTCTCAAGCACGGAAAAAAAAGAGAGCGAGCAACCACCGGAATGGCCTGACCGTGTCGAGCGGGTCACGACAATTCCGGCCAAGGAGGGAACGAATCGTTTCGCCTGGGATTTGCGTTACAACGACCCGGTTCAAATTCCGGGAGCGTTTTATTCAGGCAATGGCCCAACCGGCCCGCTTGCTTTACCGGGAGATTATCAAGTCAAGCTGACGAGCGGCGGAAAATCGCAGACCACGACGCTTCATCTGGCGATCGATCCGCGAAACAAAGGAGCGGAGGCCGCCTTGCAGAAGCAGTTTGCACTTGCTGTTCAGGTAAACGATCGGATCTCGCAGCTTCACCAAGCGGTTAATGAGATTCGCGATTTAAGATCACAAATCAAAAACCTGCACAACCGATTCGGCGACCAGCAGCAGGCCAAGAGCGCCCTCGATGCAGCCGATGAGCTTGATCACAAAATGTCGGCGGTCGAGGAGCAGTTGATTCAGGTGAAGATGAAAGGCTCGGAAGCGAATCTCGCTTTCCCGAGCATGTTGAATGAGCGCTTCGATGTTTTCAGTCATTCCATTGACACCGGCGACGAGCCACCGACCAAACCGCAGCTCGATATTTTTCAAATGTTGAGCGGCAGGCTCGATGAGCAATTGAAAAAGTGGACCCAACTGAAATCGGAGGATGTCGTCCGGGTAAGTAACCTGATTAAGCAGCTTAATCTGCCAGCGTTGATGATTAAAAAGGACGAGACAGCTAAATCATCCTAGTTTTTGTCGACGCTATACTTTCCCGGTCCAACCAAGAGGAGACTTAAAAGCAGAATCGACATCTCGAGAGCAGGCATTCGTGTGTGAAAATCACCGCTGCTGTCCCAAAGAACAACGAGGTGAACAATTGTGACCGCCAGCGCGCACAAGACACCGATGCGAAAGAATAATCCCAATATCATGAGGACCCCGCCGGCGCAGGCGAGAACGGCGCCGGCAAAACCCCAAAATTTGTAATGAGCATGAAAATCGAGGTGCCGCATTGCGCTTCCAAAATGCTCCCAGCTCCCCTGCCCGCTCCATAAAATTGGCGCAATCAAAATGATGAAAATCAATCCGAGACTCGCCCGAAATAAAAGCA
>DASPUI010000056.1:0-5843 GCA_035622995.1 Chthoniobacterales bacterium | reverse complement strand
AGATTGTTTTTCTCGCTTTGCCTCACGGATTGGCGGCCGAATTTGCCAAGCCGCTTCTCGCAGCCGGCGCGCGCGTGATCGATCTGAGCGCCGATTTTCGGGTTCACGACCCGAACATTTACCGCGAATTTTATGGACAGGATCATCCCGCCCCGGATTTGCTGGGTGAATCCGTTTATGGTTTGCCCGAGATTTATCGAGGGAAGATTCGCGATGCGAAACTCGTCGCGTGCCCCGGCTGTTATCCCACCAGCGCGCTCATTCCGCTGCGACCGTTTGTTCGCCGGAGGGCAATCGATCGCAAAAGGATTCTGGTCACCAGTCTGAGCGGCGTGACCGGTGCCGGGCGGAAGGTCGAGGCGGACTATCTTTTTGCCGAGTGCAACGAAAGTATGCGGCCCTATGGCGTTCCAAAACATCGACACCTATCCGAGATGGAACAGGAGCTGTCGATTCTTGCCGGAGAGAAGCTCACGATTCAATTTACGCCGCATCTCGTTCCGTTGAATCGCGGCATCGTTACCACGATTTGCGCCGATATTGCGGACGGAGTGGTGAAGCTGGATCCCGACGTCGTTTTCAACGGCGCCTACGGAAGCGAGCCGTTCGTTCGCTTGTTAGGCGAGACACGATTGCCAGATACGAAGAATGTGACCGGCACGAATTTTATCGACATTAGCTGGAAGATCGATGCCCGGACGTCGCGTCTCGTTTTGATGAGCGCAATCGACAACATTGTCAAAGGGGCAAGCGGCCAGGCCGTTCAATGTTTCAATCTGATGTGCGGATTTCCGGAAGCGGCGGGATTGACTTGAAAAATTCGTTTCGAGAAATTTCCGGTTCGATCTGCGCGCCGCTCGGCTTCAAATGCGCATCGGTTTTCTGCGATATCAAGAAACTCGGCACAGGCAAAGGTTCCGAGAAAGGCCGCAAAGATGATCTCGCTTTAATCGTCTCCGACCGGCCGGCCGCGGTCGCGGGAATGTTTACGACGAATCAGGTTTGCGCGGCGCCGGTTAAAATCAGCCGTCGAGTCTCTGCCAAGAAATTCGCGCGCGCGATCGTGGTCAACTCCGGGAACGCAAACGCCGCCACCGGCGCGCGGGGAATGCGAGACGCCGAAGCAATGACGCGAATCGCAGGGAAAGCGCTTTCTTTGAGTCCGGCGCAAGTTTTGGTTGCCTCGACTGGTCGAATCGGCGTGCCGATGCCGATGCGCAATGTCGAGCGCGGAATTCGCGCGTGTGCGCCGCGGCTGACCAGATCGGCGTCGAATGCGCGGAGAGTTGCGCAGGCGATCATGACGACCGACACCCGCCTAAAAGAAATGGCAGTCGAACTTAAAATCGAGAATCGGATCGCGCGGATCGGTGGAATTTGCAAAGGCGCAGGCATGATTCAGCCGGGAATGGCGACGATGCTTTGCTTCATTACCACCGATGCTGCGATTGAATCGCGCGTCCTCAAGCGCTCCTTGCAAACAGCCGTCGAGCAAAGTTTCAACCGCATCACAGTCGATGGCGACATGAGCACGAACGATTCGGTGATCATGCTCGCGAACGGGTTGGCCGGAAATCGCAAACTGTTCACCCGTCACTCATCACTCACCACTTTTCAAAATGCGCTCAATTACATTTGCCTCGAGCTGGCGAAAATGATTGTGCGCGATGGGGAGGGCACTTCGCGGGTGATCAGGCTGAAAGTGTGCGGCGCGCAAAATTCCCGCGACGCAGAATTGGCTGCGCGGGCGATTGCGAGCAGTTCTCTGGTCCGGACGAGTTGGTCTGGCGGCGATCCAAACTGGGGACGGATCTTGTGCGCGCTCGGTTATTCGAAGGCCAAAGTCGACGAATCGATTGTCGATGTCGGTTACGCTCCAGCAGCGAGCCGCAAAATTGTTTTTGCATTTCGTCGCGGGCGTCCGACAAATCTCCGCTTGAAAAGCCTGGCTAAAATCACTTCCGCGCCTGAATTCGATTTGCAGGTCGATCTCCACCTCGGTCGCGGCGAATTTACGATCTGCGCCGCCGATTTGACCGAAGATTACGTCACATTAAACAAAGGCGACGTGAACGATCGGACCACCCTGGGCGGTTGAGATGGAAGAGGTTATTTCGAAAGCGGCGACGTTGCTCGAAGCTTTGCCGTATATCCAGCGGTTTCGAGGTCAAATCTTCGTCGTCAAATACGGTGGCAGCTTCATGGATTCGCCTAACGAAGAGGAGCGACACCGTTTGGCCCGCGATATCGTTTTCCTGGAGGCAGTCGGCATTATTCCGGTGGTTGTCCACGGCGGCGGAAGGGCCATCACCCGCGCGCTGGAGGATGCTGGCTTGGAATCGAAGTTTGTGGACGGCCTGCGCGTGACCGATGCCGCAGCGATTGAAATCGTCGATCAGGTTTTGTCGCGAGAGATCAATCCCGAAATTGTCCGGACGATTGAGGAGTTTGGCGGGAAAGCCGTCACGTTCGCCGGCTCGGAAACTTTCAAGTGCCGTAAATTGACGCGCCCGGATGAGTTCGATCTGGGATTTGTCGGCGAAGTCGTTGAAGTGAACACCAAGCCGCTGCGTGAATGCATCCGACGGAGTGTTACACCGGTGATCAGTCCGACTGCGCGGGGCGACGATGGTAAAGTCTACAATTGCAACGCCGACATTGCGGCCGCGAAAACCGCCATCGCGCTAAGAGCGCGGCGGTTGGTTTTTATGAGCGATGTCCCGGGTTTGCTGCGCGACCCAAACAACAGCAAGAGTTTAATGCGGCATTTGCGGGCAAACGAGGTGCCGGAACTCAAACGCGCCGGAATCGTGGACCGGGGAATGATTCCGAAAGTCGACAGCGCGGTGGCAGCGATCGAAAGCGGCGTGGAAAAGGTGCAGTTTGTCGACGGGCGCATTCCGCACTCGATTCTGCTTGAGATTTTCACCGATGCGGGCGTCGGGACAGAAGTAGTAAAATGACGAACAAGGTCGAGAAATTGTTCAGGGAGAACGTCGTCCCTTCCTATGCGCGTTTCGATCTGGTACTGGAACGCGGCCAGGGGAGCCAGGTTTGGGATGCCGAGGGCCGTCGTTACCTCGATCTCGGTGGCGGGATTGCTGTCTGTTCGTTAGGCCATGCTCATCCAGAAATCACAACTGCCCTGACCGAGCAATCGCAAAAGCTCATTCACATTTCGAATCTCTATTATAATGAGTTGCAAGGCCGTTTGGCGGAGCGGATCGCAAGTTTGATCGCGCCCGGGCGCGTTTTCTTTTGCAATAGCGGCGCGGAAGCGAACGAGGGGCTTTACAAATTCGCGCGCAAATACGGGCGCGATGCCGGCCGCCACGAAATTATTACCACGGTCGATTCGTTTCACGGACGCACTCTGGCTGGAATCGCCGCCACCGGGCAGGAAAAAGTAAAAAAAGGGTTCGAACCCGCGGTCGCGGGATTCAAACATGTCCCGTTTAACGATCTCAGGGCAATGCGAGGTGCGATTACAAAATCCAGCGTTGCGATTTTGGTCGAACCGATTCAGGGCGAGAGCGGCGTGACGATTGCGACGCCGGATTACTTGTTGGGCCTGAGAACACTCTGCCATGACCACAACTTGCTCTTGTTGTTCGACGAAGTGCAGGCCGGACATTTTCGGACCGGAAAATTTCAGAGCTGGCAGCGCATTTTGGAGAATAAAAATACCGATCTTCTGCCGGACGGCGTTTCGATGGCCAAGGCGCTTGGCGGCGGATTTCCGATCGGCGCGTTTTGGCTGCAGGAGAAACATGCCGAGGTGCTTTCGGCCGGAACACACGCGAGTACCTTTGGCGGCACGCCGCTGGCCTGCGCCGTCGCCCTCAAAATTTTTGACGTGATTGAACGGGAGAATCTGACTCAGAACGCGCGTAATCTTGGCGAATTCATCCTGCGGCGGCTTCAAGAGCTGCAAAAAAGATATCCCGAAAATGTGCGCGATGTCCGCGGGCTGGGACTGATGATTGGGATCGAATTCGCGCCAAAATTTTCAGCCATTGAAATCGTGCAACGATTGCACGAAAAGGGCGTGCTCACTGTCCCGGCGGCAAGCTCGGTGATTCGGTTGTTGCCGCCGTTGAACTTGAGCCAGGCAGAAGCGGAAGAAGGTCTGCGCGCGATCGAAAGCGTCGTCGTCGATCTTGCCGAGTCATGAAATAAGAAGAAGCCATGAAACATTTTCTCAGCATCGAAGAGCTCGCGCGCGAGGAGATCGAACGAATCCTCGAGCGCACGGCGGAATTAAAGGCCAACCGTGGCAAGATTTCCGTGCAGCCATTAGTGGGCCAAACCTGGGCGCTGATTTTTTCCAAGCCATCGACCCGGACGCGCGTTTCCTTCGAGGTAGGAATTCGCGAACTCGGCGGCGAGACTATTTACATGAACGCAGCGGACGCCCAGTTGGGACGCGGCGAGTTGATCAAGGACACCGCGCGCGTGTTGTCGCGAATGATCCATGGCGCAGTCATCCGCACCTTCGCCCAAAGCGATATCGAAGAGTTTGCCGAATTTTCCGGTGTCCCGACCGTTAACGCTCTGACCGATGACGAGCATCCGTGTCAAATCCTGAGCGATGTTTTTACGATCATCGAAAAGCGGGGTCGAATCGACAACCGCGTCATCGCATTCATTGGCGACGGCGTGTCGAACACGGCCCGGTCGTGGTTGTTCGCCGCCGGAAAACTGGGCTTCGAATTGCGAATCGCGTCGCCGAAAAGATATCAGCCGAAAAAGAAGCTGCTCGAGCGCGCAGGCGGCCGGGTTGTTTGCATCGACGATGTGGCAGCAGTGGCACGCGACGCCGATGTGCTTTATACCGATATTTGGGTTTCGATGGGAAAAGAGGCGGAGGGGGCGCGCCGCCAGGCCGAGCTTGGGCCGTATTGGATCAACGATTCAGTGGTTAAGCTGGCGAAACCGGATGCGCTGGTGATGCATTGTTTGCCGGCCCATCGGGGGCAGGAGATCGACGCGAAAACCTTCGAAGCCCACGCCCAAACCATTTTCGATCAGGCCGAGAACCGGTTGCACGCGCAGAAAGCGATTTTGACGGAGCTGGCGGGGTAACGGAGGGTCGCGCTCCGTTCGCTACGGTCCAAAATTGAGGGTGTGAGGCGCGGCCCGATACTCGAAAAACAGCGCTAAAATCGTGGAAAATTTCATTGACTTTTTTAGCCAAATTTGACCAAATCGCGGCCACGTAACTGCGGGAAAAACGGAACACTGTTTATGATCAAGAAACTTGCTTTGGGGATTGTGTCGTTAGGCCTGATGGCGACAGCTGCATTTGCAGCGACACCAGGTACGGACAACGCCGGGAACTATGGCAGCGGCTGGACGAATGGGACTAACGGCGGAACCGGATTCGGTGCCTGGGACCTGACTAACAATAATAACGACGGTACAACCACTTTTGCCGGATATTTCATCGGCGATTCGACTGCGGGCTCGGGAAATATCAATAACCCGCCGAACGACTCTTTCGGTGTGTATGCGAATCCAACCAACGCATTCGCGGACGCGGACCGGAGTTTCGACTCAGCTTTGACTGCGGGTCAAACCTTCTCGCTCGATCTGGCGGTGAATTTTAGAAACGGGAACAAGGGCTTCAACCTTTATACCGGTGGCGTGGGCGGAACCCAGGTTTTCAACTTTAATGTTGGGGGCGACCTCTACAGCATCAACGGGACGGATACCGGCCTCGCTTACGATTCGATGTCGGTTTTCAACCTGTCTTTCACACAGACGACCCTCGCTGGGGGGACTTATTCCGTTACTCGCGGCTCGAGCACGTTTACCGGCACCTACACGGGCGACGCAGACTC
>DASPUI010000055.1:0-4036 GCA_035622995.1 Chthoniobacterales bacterium | reverse complement strand
GTGAGCGACATGGTGAGCTTGAAGGGCACGCGATCCCGCAAGAGTCGCTGCATCATTTGCAGCAACGGAATGTAAGTCTCGGTGATCGCCTCGAAGAGCCAGTCTTCCTCGAGAAAATGTTCGTGCTCGGGATGCCTAACGAATGGAAGATGCGCGTGAAGAATGAGCGCCAGCGAGCCCGGCATTGCTGATTTTAGAGTGTCATGCCTGGCGGAATGATCCGCCGCAATTTACAGGGTCCGACAGAAATCCTGGAACCGATCGAGGCCCTTTTTGATAACGTCGATGCTGGTTGCGTAACTAAGGCGAATTGTGCGGTCGTCGCCAAAGGCTGCGCCTGGCACCACTGCGACATTGGCTTTGCTCAGCAGTCGGTCGGCAAAATTCTGCGATGTCAGGCCAAGCTGGCTGATATTGACCAACAAATAAAATGCGCCCTGCGGTTTGATTGCAGTCACATTTGGAATCTTTGAAACGCGGTCGAACATGTAATTGCGCCGCATATCAAATTCTTCCCGCATATCCGCGAGCGCTTGCTGATCGCCCTTGAGCGCAGCGAGCGCACCGCGCTGCGAAAAAGATGAGGGATTAGCGGTGGTGTGACTTTGAATTGAATCGACCGCTTTGGCCACTGCTTCCGGCGCGGCCAAATACCCAAGTCGCCATCCAGTCATTGCGTACGATTTGCTGAAACCGTTGATGGTGATTGTAAGATCGTAAGCTTCTTTCGAGAGCGAGGCGACGCTGACATGCTTGGTGTCGTCATAAACCAGCTTCTCGTAAATCTCGTCTGACAAAATGTAAATATCTTCCTCTGCCGCCACGTCGACAATGCCCTGTAATTCTTCGCGCGTGTAAACCGAACCAGTCGGATTGCATGGCGAATTGAGGATGAGCATCTTCGTTCGCGGCGTCATCGCATTTTCAAAATCTTCCGCCCGCATTTTCCAGGAGTTACGTTCCATCGTCGGCAAAATCACCGGCTCGGCCCCCGCCAATCTGACCATTTCGGGGTAACTGACCCAATATGGTGCGGGAATAATTACCTCGTCGCCTGGTTGACAGGTCGCCAGGATTGCGTTGTAGCAGGCATGCTTCGCCCCGTTGCTGACCACAATCTGGCCGGCGCGGTAACTTAACTGATTATCGGCCGCCAATTTCTCGGAGATTGCCTGCCGCAATTCCGGAATTCCGGAGCTGGGCGTGTATTTGGTAAATCCCGCCTGGAGCGCCTCGATTGCCGCCTGCTTGATGTGCTCCGGTGTGTCGAAATCGGGTTCGCCCGCGCCAAAACCGCAAACGTCGATCCCTTCAGCCTTCATAGCCTTCGCCTTGCTGTCGATTGAAAGCGTGATCGAAGGAGTAAGTTGCGCGGCGCGTTCGGAGATTTCCATGTTGGAGGTGTTCAAATTAGGGAGCGCAGTTTATTGGCGAGCGTAATAGTTTTCAATCAAAGCTTTGAAATTGTTTTCGCCGACACGCACAATCGTCATTTCACGCTGCGCGTTTTCAACCGAGTCCGAGGCGTGCGCGGCGTTAATCATGATCGTTTGACCGAATTCTTTTCGGATCGAGCCGGGGGGCGCTTTTGCCGGATCGGTCGGTCCGAGGACGTCGCGGATCTTGCGAACGGCATCTTCGCCCTGGTAAACGAGCGCAATGCATTTTTCCGTTCCAGGTTCTTCGCGTTTTTCCGGCAACGTGTCGCTCGGCCGGGCCCCGGCCATAAATTGCACGATGTCCTCCCATGCTTCACGGCCCTTGCCATGCCCTAATTTTTCCTGGAGCACCGGCAAAACCGGGCCGTAAAATTGCTCGGCCTGCGCCACGCTCATTTGGTGGACTTTGAATCCAACGATGTAAAGCCCGGTGCGCGAGAAGACTTCGATTACGCCGCCCGGTCGCAAGTTGGGGAATTTGAAATTGTCCGGTTTGATCAGAACCAGTGTCTTCTCGACGTTCGCACTCGCCGGAAACTGCACGCAATTCTCGAGAATTCCGCCATCACTGTCGGAGTATTGCGCCCAAAGTTTTAGATCGCGTTCGATCATCTTTGGATCGAACGCCGCCACTACTCCAGGTTCGAAGTAGGTAACTTTGCCTGAATCATCCGTGATGTAATCGCCGAATGTATCGCGAATTGTTTCGCCGGCGGTGGTTTCATGCCGGATGTGCCCCACCGTCGCGCGCATTTTTTCCGCGGCATCGCTTCCGCGGAAAACGAGAGACAATACGCGGGCGCGCTGCCCCTGTTTTTCACAGCCGAAATTTTTCAGAACGTAATTGCGAATTAACTCCTGGGTCGCGCGATGAGCCGGTTCGGTTTCGCTAACGATGGTTTCCGCGTAGCGGCGCACCAATTCCTTACTCGGCGCGAACATTCGGGCCGCGGCCAGGTCAAGTCCGGTTCGTGAAATGAGTCGCGCGACAATTCCGCCGGTGCGCGATTTGCGCATCGAATACGGCGTTAAAATAGCGTAAGCTAGCTCTTCGTTCTGCATCTCAATCTTGCGCGGCTCTGATTAAACCGCGTGGATGCAGAAAATCGTCGCCGCTAAAGGCGTTGGAACGTAGCTGCCACGGATGTCTGGCGCAAATCGGTTCTGCGGCAATCAGCCAGAATCGCGATCCATTTTCCGCGACGCCGAAGTTTCACAACGTCGATCCTGTTTTGCCTGAGCGTGCGAACAAATTCCGCTTCCTGATCGCGCAGAATTCCGGACAGGATCAACCAGCGGTTAGGTTCCAATTTCGGCAATAACTCGATCAACAACTCGCTATGCAAATTTGCGATGACAACGTCGATTTGGCGGTCCCGGTTTCGGCCAAGGCGGCTCTCAGGCGAAAATCTCCAACGTCTCGCATCAGCGACGTGAAACCTCACGCCCTCGATTTTGTTTAGTCGCGCATTTTCTTTGGCGGTTGATATCGCGATCGGATCGATGTCGATTCCAACCACGCGTTTAGCTCCAAGTTCTTTCGCTGCCAGGGCGAGAATTCCGCTGCCGGTTCCCAGATCTAGCGCCGACCAGTCCCAATTCCAGTCGCACGTCAAACGCTGCAGCAAGTGGAGCGACATGGCGGTGGTCGCATGTTCGCCGGTTCCAAACGCCGCACCGGCCGGAATCAATAGGTCGCGGTTCGCAATTTTCAGAGGCTTCGATTTGTGCGCGCGGAGAGCCCGTTGCAGCCAGCCTCGCGGAAGAGGTTTGATTGAGCCGCCAATGCTTTTCTTAAAATTGCATGCCTCCTTTCGCGACCTGCATGCAATCTCCAACAGGACCTGCTTGCGGTCTTGCTGCGATATGATTGCGAGTCGATCGCCTACGCGCTTGCGCAGGGCTTGCTCGCAACGGTCGATCTGGGAGGGTTCAACATATTTTCGCCAAAGATGCATCGACCTGCCTTCGTTCATGCGAGTTGTCATTCAGACGATTCTCAGCCAAGATAACGATCTTTCCGCTTGTATGCTTATCGTAATGAATGCCAGCGCCGGTCCGGGCGACATCTCCAACGTCGTTCGCGTGATCGAATCGCTTGGGTTTCGCGCGCACGTCATGCCGGGCGCGACCCGGACCGCGATCGGCGTTACCGGCAATCAGGGCGCAGTCGATTTGAGTCACTTCGAGAATTTGCCCGGCGTGGCCGAGGCGATTCGTGTGACAAAGCCTTACAAATTGATCACGCTGGATCTCCGGCCGGAGCCAACGGTTGTGGATTTTGGGGGGGGCGCGAAAATCGGCGACGGTTCGCTTGCGATCATCGCCGGTCCCTGTTCAATCGAAAGTCGCAAGCAGGCATTTGAAGTTGCCAGAGTAGTAAAACAGAGCGGTGCGCGATTTTTTCGGGGAGGGGCATTCAAGCCACGTACCTCGCCCTATGCATTTTCGGGTCTTGGTGAAGAAGCTTTGAAAATCGTAGCGGATATTCGGGAAGAGTTTGGGTTGAGGATTGTGACCGAGGCGTTGGACGACGCAAATGTCGATCTGGTTGAAAAATACGCTGACATGATCCAGATCGGCGCCCGCAACATGCA
>DASPUI010000054.1:0-9703 GCA_035622995.1 Chthoniobacterales bacterium | reverse complement strand
TGGACTGGTGGCCCCTGCAACGTTTCGCGCTTCGCAATGCAAGATCTGCCATTGGCCAGTTAGTGCTGGAGAAGATTCCATTTCTATTGCTGAGTGCCGCTTCCTGTCCGGTAACTATCTGGGCACAAAAGGACATCGTCAGATCCCTTGAACAAATAGGCTTCCCATTGCGGGTCGGCAACGCCCTGACTTCTTACTTAACCTACATCGGGAAGATGTTTTATCCGGTCGGATTGGCAGCGCTTTATCCCTATCCCGAGAAGGGGGTGGTTCTATGGAAGGTTATGGTATCCGTGTTGTTCCTATTACTCGTCTCAGTAGGTGTCGTGGCTGGCTGGCGCAAGCATCCCTATTTGCTAACGGGGTGGCTTTGGTATCTGGGAATGTTGGTGCCGGTGATTGGGCTTATGCAAGTGGGAAACCAGGCGATGGCGGATCGTTACACGTATCTGCCGCAGATCGGACTGTATATTATGATGGCTTGGGGTTGCGTTGATTTCTTCGGTTCCCGGCGCTACCGCCGTTCTCTGCTTGGGACCTGCGCGGCGACGATCGTCGTAATCCTACTAGTCGTGGCGCACGTTCAAGCCACCTATTGGAGGAACGGCATCACCATCATGACGCACGCGATCGCCTGCACGTCGGACAACTTTATAGCCTACGATAACCTCGGCGTCGTATTAGCTACCCAGGGACATCTGCCAGAAGCTATTGAACAGTACGAACGGTCGCTCCAAATCAACCCGCGTTTTTTCGCGGCCCACGATAATCTGGCTGTCGCATTATCTAACCAGGGGAAGATAGGTGAAGCCATCGAACATTACGAGCGGGCCTTGCAATCCAAGCCGAAGGATGCCGAGACCCACAACAACCTGGCCAACGTCCTGGTTCCTCAAGGGAAAATCATTGAAGCGATCGAACATTACGAGCGGGCCATCCAACTCAAACCGGATTATTTCGATGCCCACTATAACCTCGGCAACGCGTTAGCTAATCAGGGGAAGATGGTTGAAGCGACTCAACAATACGAACAAGCAATCCAAATCAAACCGGATCATGCCGAAGCCCACAACAACCTGGCCAATGTGCTGGTTAATCAAGGCAAGATGGTTGAAGCCATCGAACATTACAAGCGCGCCATCCAAATCAGACCCGATTATTTCGAAGCCCACTTTAACTTGGGCAACACCTTGGCGACACAAGGGAACTTGGCCGAAGCCATTGGAGAATACGATCGCGCCATCCAAATCAGGCCTGACTATGTCTACGCCCACTTTAGCCTGGCCAATACCTTGGCGAGACAAGGGGACTTAGCCGAAGCAGTTCAACATTTTCAAAAAGCCTTGGATCTGGCCACCGCGCAAAAAAACGACGAGCTGGCGGCAATGATCCGCCGCCGGCTCGAGTCTTATGAGTTGCCCCTGCGCGAAATTCCTTCGCCGCCATAAACGGCTGAACCCCAGTACCCGTGCACAAATAAACACTTCACTCGCTGCACAAAATCCACAAAGTTGAGACTAGCGTGCGCTATTTGGAGATGAGATCCTCACCGCGATTTCGTGGATGATTAGCGAAGATCAGGCGCGCACCAAGATTTTGGAGGCGGTCCAACGACTGCCACCGCGAAAATTGCCAATTCTGGAGGCGCTGGATTATTTCGCGGCCAAGGATTATTTGGCGCATGTGCCGCTGCCGGGCTTCGACAACTCGGCGATGGACGGTTATGCCGTTATCGCAAGCGAGGCGAGCTCTGGCAAACGTTTGCGGGTTGTCGGAGAGCAACGAGCGGGCTTAAACCGACGACTGCAAGTTTCGAAAGGCGAAGCCGTCCGAATTTTTACTGGCGGACCCATCCCGGTGGGAGCGGACGCGGTGGTGATGCAGGAAGATGTTACGCGCGACGGCGAAGAAATCGTTCTGAATGTCGACGTCGATCCTGGGGAATTCGTTAGGCGTGGTGGCTGCGATTTGAGCCAGGGGCAGAAGATTTTGGGCGTGGGCGATCGAATTGGCGCGGCAACAGTCGGGCTGCTGGCATCTCAAGGCTTCACTGAGGTTTCGGTGCGGGGGGAAGTTCGGGCAGCAATCATTTCCAGCGGCGACGAGCTTGCGGAAGCGGGCGAACAGCTTCAGTCAGGGCAAATTTACGACAGCAACCTGGTCATGTTGCAAAGCCTGACCAAACTCTGCGGCGCAACGGTTGCATTTTCGCGGCATTGCCGGGACGATAATGCGGCGTTATGCAGCGCTTTCGAAGCGGCAGCTCAAAACCATATTTTGATCGTGGCCGGCGGTGTTTCGGTGGGCGAACATGATCTGGTGCAATCAACGCTCCGCTCGCTCGGCGCGAAAATCGATATCTGGCGGGTTGCAATCAAGCCGGGCAAGCCCTTTTTGTTTGGCCGTCTTGGGGATTGCTTCGTTTTTGGCCTGCCCGGAAACCCGGTCTCCGCTTTTGTCACGTTTTTGCAATTCGTTAGGCCAGCGATCTTGAAGATGATGGGCGCGACAGGTCTCGATCTTCCAAAAGTGCCGGCGAAATTGAGTCGCGATGTTCGCAACGACGGCGATCGCGTTCATTACCTTCGCGGAAGAATCACAGACGGAACTTTTGCTCCGGTCGGCCGGCAGGAATCGCACGCGCTTTTTGGCTTGAGCCAATCGGATGCGTTGCTCCGAGTGGATGTGGGCGAATCACTTCGGGCTGGCGAGATGGTCGTTGTTCAAATATGGGATTCCGTTTCTGCCCGAGGGAATTGACAGAGAACCACCGCATTCTAGCTTATGCCCGTTGAAAACGGAAACGGTCAGCGGATTTGCACGGAGTTCAACAGATCAAGTTCGGGCGGATGCGGAGCGGCTTTCGCATATCGTTTTGGAAATGCAGCGCTGTTTTGTTCTGCATTTGTGCAAAGAACTGGCGCCAGGCAACGTTTCTTTTCCGCAGTTCTTTTCGCTTGCTTATCTCGACCAAAAAGAGGTGCTGACCATGTCCGCAATTGCCCAGAAGATGGGACATACGACGGCGGCAGCAAGCGGGTTAGTGGCGCGACTGGAAAATCTCGGCTACGTGGTTCGTTCGGCAGCCCGTGAGGACCGCCGCAAGGTGATGGTGTGTATTACGGCGAAGGGTTCGGCGCTGGTACGACGCATCCGCGAGGAGATGGTCGGAAACTTGATGAAAATCATGCAACATCTCACTCCCGAGGAGCAAAAGGCCTGGTTGCACATTTACAGCAAGATTTACAATTATTGCCAATCGAAGGATTGCCATCCTTCGGGCGACAGTGATATTACACAGAAATAAAAAGCGCGCGGTTTGAATCTGTGCGCTGATCTCACGCATCTAACCTTTGGCCTTAACCTTCGTAATGCGAAAAAATTTGCCCACTCATGGAGTTGCGATCGGCGGTCTTTTGATTGCGTCGTTTGCGCTTGGACAGCCCGACGCCAGTGTCACGCCGACGCCCAAGCCCACGCTTGAATCGGTACTTCCGACTCCGACTCCCACGGAGTCAACGCCGGCTCCTTCGGTCACGCCTCCGCCGACTGGGTCAAGCTCACCCAGCGGATACGCTAACGAACCAAGCGCGGTCACGACCTCGAACACATTTGAATGGTCGGAAAAAGGAGCACCAGTCTTCACCATCGATAAGGCGGTCATCACTGCACTTCTGCAAAATGCTACGATTTTGAATGCGATTCAGGAAATCGAACGAACCAAAGGAGTGATCATCCAGATCCGGGCACAAGCACTTCCTCAAATCGCTCCGAGTGGCTCGTTTCAGTGGACTGATCCAAACCTCCTCAAGAACGAGAACAATCTCGGGGCTTTCGGCAGCGTTGGTGGTGGAACTCCAACGCCTACTCCGGCGCCTGGCAGCGGCATCGGCGGAGTAAAAAACCTAGCGAGCGACATTACCTACAGTATCAAAGTAATCGGAACGCAAGAGATCTTTAACTACTCTACCTGGGCGTCGATTCGCGGAACTTTTTTCCAGCGCGACTCCGCCTATTTTGCCTTTCGAAATACGGTTGACCAAATCATCTCGACGACAACACAAGAATTTTATCAGGTGATTCTCGACCGCGAACTGATTGTTGTTCAGGAAGACTCGGTCCGATTGCTGGAGAGCCAGCTTAAGGACCAGGAAAACCGTTTCGAGGCGGGAACCGTTCCACGGTTCAACGTTTTGCAGGCGCAGGTCCAACTCTCCAACCAGATACCTCTTTTGATTGCGGCGAGAAACAATTATCGCATCTCCATATTGACGCTCGCCAAGACACTCGGTCTGGATTTCAATCCGGCCCGCGGAATCGCGGCGCCACTGAGGGTAGTCGGCGAATTGACTTATATCCCGAGAAAAATATCGCTCCTGGAAGATATCGAGTTCGGTAAGCAGCATCGGCCGTTTTTGAAACAGGCGCGCGCCAATGTGCTCAACCAGATCGAGCAGGTGCACGTAGCGCTGGGTGGTTTTATGCCGACCATCAACGCCAGCGGGGGTGGCGAGTGGTTGAGTTCGAACTTCAACTCGAGTTGGGGCGACATTTCGAAGGGCTGGGAAACAGAAGTGGTTGGAAGCTGGCCGGTCTGGGATAGCGGCTTGGCTTACGGTCAGTACAAACAACAACGGGCGTTGCTCCAGGAGTCCAAAATTACCTACGATGATGATGTTCGGCAGGTCGAACTCGATATTCAAACTGCTGCTTCAAACCTGCTGCAAAATCGCGAATTAATTAAGGCGACGGAAAAAACGGTCGAGCAGGCAGACGAAGCGGTCCGGTTGGCCAAGGCCAGACTGGATGCCGGCGCGGGGACGCAGCTCGATGTTTTGAACGCTCAGGTGCAGTTGACCACTGCGCAATCCACGCGGCTGCAGGCACTCTTCGGATACATTTCGTCAGTGGCCGAGTACGATCGCGTTACTGGCACGCATACGAAGTACACCGAGCAGTTCAACGACCTCGCTCCTCATGCGACCAACTCAAGAACCTATTATACTGGCAGCGACGTCGATGCCACGGGGCGCGAGAAACGTTCCAACGTTCTACAGCCGGAGCCGGCCACTCCAATGTCTCAGCGGCCAAGTACGAAGTAGTGTCTATGCGCCCAGAACGGGCGCGAAGAACTCGGTGAACTGATGTTTGGATGGCTCAGATCGCCGTCTCAAATAGAGACTTTGATATTAACGCTTTAACCTAAGAGTTTCGTTCAGTGACAAAGAGATTGCCGATCGAGACTTTTCCCGCGCTTGGTGCAGTCGGCTTCTGCCGTCACGCATTTATCGAGCGAATTCCAGGAATCGATGTCTCCGAGGACAAGGCCGAGGCATTGCGACGGCTCGATGCGGTGCATTCGGAAATTCGTCGCGAGATTGGAATGGCCGATTGGCCGCTGCTTACCGTGGAGCAAGTCCACGGAAACAAAGTGGCGGTAATCGACGGCGACGTCCGCTTGAGTAAAGAATTCTCCGGGTGCGATGCTTTAATCACGAACCGACGACAAATCGCGCTTGGAATTCACGTCGCTGACTGCTGCGCCGTTTACATTCTTGATCCAACAACGCCGGCGATCGGCCTTGTCCACTCTGGAAAAAAAGGAACAGAGCTGGCGATTGTGGCAAAAGCGATCGAACAAATGCGCGCGCGATTCGGCTCGCAGCCATCAAACTTAATCGTGCAGCTCAGCCCGTGCATCCGGCCGCCGCATTATGAAACGGACTTTGCGGCTAAAATTATTGGGCAATGCCAATCTTGCGGGGTGAGACAAATTTTTGATTGCAGTATCTGCACCGCCTGCCATCCCGACCGGTACTATTCCTATCGCGCCGAAAAAGGAAAAACCGGCCGGATGCTAGCGTTGCTCGGCTTGAAAAACGTCCGTCGCGGCCTGATGAAGGCTAACTCCGCGCTTTCTGCACGTCCCGGCGAATCTGTTCGACGAGTGCGGTGACATTTTCGAATTTTTCTTCTGGCCGAAGATACCGTATGAACCGGACTTCAAGCTGCTCCCCATAAATCTCACGATTGAAATCGAGAAGATGGATTTCCAAAACGCGTTCAGATTTTTCGCTGCTCACGGTTGGTCGGACGCCAAGATTCACGACTCCACGATGGAGTTGACCGTCCAGTAAAGCTTCCGCGACGTAAACACCGTTCGGAGGAAACTGCTCGTTGTGCGCGCTCAAATTTGCGGTTGGAAAGCCAAACTTTTTGCCAAGCTTGTCCCCGCAGATGACTGTGCCCAGAATGGTGTAATCGCGGCCGAGCATTTCCGCTGCTGTGGCAAAATCGCCACGTTCGATCGCCTGACGAATTGCCGTGCTACTCACCACCGTCCTTTTTGCGCTCACCGGCGGAATTCCGACAACGTTGAAATGAAGACGCCGGCCGAGTTTGTTCAGCAAATCGAGGTTGCCCGCCCGATTTTTTCCAAACGCCCACTCGTGACCGACACAAATTTCGCCCAGCGGTTTTGAATAAGCCACCAGCCGGTCAACGAATTGCTCTGCGGGAATAGCAGCAAACTCTTGGCTAAATTGGATCACTAACAAGTGCTCGACCCCGAGCTTTCGAATCAGTTCGATTTTATGTTGGGTCGCGGTCAGCAAATGCGGAGCCGATTGCGGTCGCAGGATTTTTTCGGGATGGGGATCAAAGGTTACTACGACCGGAGTTCCATTTTCGGCATGGGCGTGATCAGCCGAAGTAGAGATGACGGCTTGATGACCGAGGTGAACGCCATCAAATACACCGATCGCGAGGAAGAGCGGGCCACGCAGTCGCTCGAGCTCCGGAATCGATCGAAGAATTTCCATCGGTTCGCTCGTTTGCGATCACGCCCCACGCATCCGCGAGACCTCCGGCAACGAGAGGATCGCGCCAAGAATTTCCTCGCGCGGTTTCGTATCGATTGCGGCGATCGAAATTGCGTTGGTCACATCAAATCGCCCCGATTTGGTCCGGCGCAACGACTTCAAATGCGCGCCGCACCCTAAAAGCTCGCCGATATCATGAACGTAAGTGCGAACGTAAAAACCCTTGCTGCAGATGACGCTGAAGTCGACTTCCGGCAGATTGATCCGATCAATGGTGTAACGGTAAACATGAACAAGCCGCGGCTCTCGCTCCACGACTTTTCCCTGTCGCGCAAGCTTGTAGAGCGGCACTCCGCGATGTTTCTTCGCCGAAACCATTGGAGGCAGTTGGTAAAAATCGCCCCGAAATTTCTCGAACGCGGCTCTGATTTGATTTTCATCCAGTGCGGGCACGGGGCGCTCTTCCACGACCTCACCTTGTCGATCCTGCGTGCTGGTGGCGATACCGAGGGTCAGCGTCCCGGCATATTCCTTGTCTTCGCTCATTAATAAATCCTGCACTTTCGTCCCGCGGCCGATCGTAATCAGAAGCAGGCCCGTCGCAATCGGATCGAGCGTGCCGCAATGGCCAACCTTTTTAATTCCGAGTTTGCGTCTGACGAGCGCGACGACATCGTGCGACGTCATCTCTTCTGCTTTATCGACCAGCAGGACGCCGTCAGGAGTTGTGGCTGACGATATCACAGACTGTCTCCACCACTTTTTGTTGCACTTCGACGAGCGAACCACGGACGCGCGCGCCAGCGGCAAGGACATGTCCGCCTCCGCCGAATTTTTGGCAAATGGCGCTCACATCGACTCGGGCGCTCTTCGACCGCATACTCACGCGCACTTTGCCGTCGTTCAGCTCTTCGAAAAAAATTGCGACCACCACGCCGCGCACAGCTCGCAAGTGATCGATTAACCCTTCGTTGTCTTCCGGCAATACGTCAAGCTGTTGCGCAAGTTGGAAACTCAAACCGAAATGGGCCACGCGGCCATCGGCTTCAAATCGCATGGTATCGAGAAGCGCCCGCAGTAATTCAATCCGGCGGCGGGGATAATTTTCATAGAGTTGCTGACTGATTCGACCCACATCGATTCCGGTGCAGACGAGTTCAGCCGCAATTTCAAACGTGCGACTGGTTGTGTTCGGATATTGAAACGATCCGGTATCGGTCGAAATCGCAACGTACAGATTTTCCGCGATCTCACGATCGAACGGAAGTTTCTGGTTCTTGATCAGCTCAAAAATGATTTGGCCGGTTGCCGGAGAGCTTGGGTCGACAAGAGCAACGTCGCCATAGCCAGGATTGCTCTGATGATGATCGATATTGACCCAGACGCTGGCCGAGCGAATCGCCGCCACCGTGTTACCGAGGCGATTTTGAATTGCCGTATCAAGCGCGATCGCTACGTCGAAATCTTCCGGTGTAGCCGGCGGCTGGCTCAATAACTCAGCCCGCGGAATAAAACTGTATTTTTCGAGCATCCCATCTTCGTTCCAGACTCGGACATCCTTGCCAAGTTGCTTGAGCGCGAGGGCGACCGCCAGTTGGCTGCCGAGCGCGTCGCCGTCTGGCCGGACGTGACTCAGGACGGCAAAACGCTGATGAGCACGCAAGACGCGCCCAATTTCATCAAACTTGGAAGCGCTCACTCCGGTTGGGCCGGCGGTGTTTCAATTTCTCGCATGATTTCGATCACGCGAGAACCACGCCCGATTGATTCATCGAGATGAAAAACCAGATGCGGCGTGTATTTCATCGTAAGATTACGGCCGAGCGCAGCCTGCAATTCCGCCCGGTGTTCTTCAAGTCTTTCGATCACCTTGGTTCCCATTTCAGGTTTGAGAACGCTAACCAGGACGTGCGCGTTTTTCAGATCGGCTGCGACATCGACTTGATTGATTGTGACCAGAACATCCTCGAATGGGATTTCTCGCGCGACGATGCCGCTCAGCTCGCGTTTCAAAAGTTCGTTCACCCGTAATTGCCGATGTTTCATTTCGATTTTGAGTTGTTGGAAAATTGAAGCGTCGAAAGGAACACCTCGGGTGCCTTTCGACCATCCAGCTTTTGTCACAGTTTTTGCGCGATCTGTTCGAGCTGATAAAACTCGATGATGTCACCTACTTGATATTCGCTGAAATCGCCCAGCTTGATTCCACATTCGAGTCCCGACCGCACTTCTTTCACGTCATCTTGAAATCGTCGCAACGTGGAAACTCCCCCGTCATAGACCGGTTGACGCCGGCGAAGCACGCGAGCACGCGCCGTTCGCGCAACTCGTCCGTCGGTAACCAGACAACCGGCCACGATGCCCTTGCTCAATTCGAAGATTTGTTTCACCTCGGCATGACCAATAACCGTCTCCCGCAATTCAGGATCGAGCAGGCCGGCCATCGCTTCTTTGATTTGATCGATCAACTCGTAAATGATGCTGTAAAGTTTGACCTGCACGCCTTCCTTCCGCGCCGCGGTCACGGCCATGCTTTCGACTTTGATGTTGAAGCCGACGACGACGGCATTCGAGGCGCTCGCCAGCAAAATATCCGATTCGGAAATTGGTCCAACGCCGGAATGAATGATCTCGAGGTCGATTTTTTTGCTTTCAATTTGTTCCAGCGCACCAACCAAAGCTTCGAGCGAACCCTGGGCATCGCATTTCAAAACAATCCGCAGGTTTTTTTTGCCGTCCGCTGCTTCGAGCAACGTTTCGAGCGTGGCGCGCTGTGGCGTCGCCAATTTGTCGGTGCGTTTTGAGTCCAATCGTTCCTCGCTCAACGTTTTCGCAGCGCGCTCCGATTCCATTACCAGGAACTCGTCGCCCGCATCGGGTAG
>DASPUI010000053.1:0-3633 GCA_035622995.1 Chthoniobacterales bacterium | reverse complement strand
AAACGTAACGGTTCAGAATAACTCTCTTCTTCTTCCCGGGCCGAGTTATAACAACTGGTGGCCGCCTTTCCAAACAACCAGTTCAACTTATCTCGAAAACAATCAGCTCGATCCTGCGATTGTTAACGGCAGCGGCGTCGTCCCGGTGTGTTGGAAGTACGATAACAGATATTCCACGGGAACAATCGTTCCTTTTCTGCTGGACAACTTCACGCCTTAGCCGACGAAGTTCAGGACGATCTCGCTAAAGGGTGAAATCGTCGCAGGATATTGACGAAAGTCGGGATGTAGTCGGCGAGGCGAAGGCAACACGAGCCTCACGGTGTCAACAGGCGAATGCGATAAAAACGGTGCGTTTGACCAGTTGCGGTAGAGTCCGTCAAGGTTGTCAGCCCGCTGCAATCCGAAATGTAATCGGTCAGCATTAACCAGTTTGTGTCGGTAAGGTTGGTCTTGTATTCCAATCGATAGGTGTTGCCCTTCACAGCCGGGAAGGAAATTGAAATCTGGGTCTCGCTCTGGTGTCCGGTTATGGAAGTGATCTGGAACGCGGTCGTGGTCGGACCAGTGAAAAGCAAATTCTCGAGATGGATGGGGATCGCATTCCAAGCGAAGCCGCAAGCGGTGCCGGCCCCGTACTGATAGTTGAAGTCGGTGGCGCCGGTCGAGTTTAAGCCTATCAAAATGGCGGTGCTTCCACCGTCGGCTACGGCATAATCGATTAGGTAGTTCAACGGTCCGTCTTCGTACACGCTGGAGCAAAACCCGCTGTAAAGCGATTCGCCGTTTGGATAATTCCAGACTTCGGTGGCGACATTGTTGGTCAGATCGAGCTGATACTTTCGGGGAGCGCTGTAGGATCGACTCGCGCCCGGCGGCGAATGGTCAAGGCTGTTCTGGCCGTCGTCGAACAACAAAAGATCGTCGTCCGACGTGATGGAAACCGCATGCTGCCCGATGGGCGGCAAGGAATTCGTGCCGAGCGTCAACGCATACCTCCGCAGCGATGGAAACTGATACCACTGCTTGGTCGGGTCGCCGAGGATCCATTTGATCGCGCCGGTGCTGTAATCGAGGGCGATGACGAAATTTTCCCGGCTGGAAACGATGAGCGAATCGTCGCTGGCCCGATAGCTTGCCGCGTTGTTATGAAACCAATCATTCGGCGCAGGATGGACAAACTGACTTGGGTCATCGCCGCCAGCGGTCATCGCGTCGCTGATGATTTGGGCGAGATTCCAAGTGTTAAGAATGTTACCGGAGGTATCGATTTCGAATATGACCGATTCGGTCCAGGCGGAAGTGTTCACCTCAATCAGGATTCCTTGTTTCCCGGGATCGTAGTTGTGATGGCCGCTCCAGGTCACACCAATGTCGCTGTAGTCCTTCACAAAGGTGAAGGTGCCGTCCAACTCCATCCGGGTAATGCCGGTAATATTCGACGAACTGGGCGGCGGCGAAGCGATATAGATGCTGTTTCGAAAGAAGATGGAGGCATAAGCGTTGAGGCCGGCAGTTCCTACCCAACGAACGGTGCCATCGGTATCGATGATTACCGGCGACTGATCATTGCCGCAGTTGGACTTCAACAGGATGTAATCGTAGCTCAAGGTCGTGTCGCTGGTTCGGGCTTGATTCACCGTGGGATCGCTGTAGCCGCACAGATCGGTAAAGACACCGGTCGAGACGGTAACCATGTCTTGTTCGCTCGAGTCGTCGAAGAAACAGGAGTTAACCGTCACGGTATTGGAGTAATTGGCGTACAAGCCGAATACCGGGAGAGTAATGGCTCCGGTCTGGAGATCGAAATACCCGCGGTTTTGCAAATAATCGGCAGTGTAGGTAACCGAGACCGGGCGGGTAATTGAGCCAGGCTTCGGCGTGATGGTGAATCCTACGCTCTTCACCATGGTTGGGTCACTGGCGCTCAACTGCAAGTTTGCAATGAAAGGGGTTGGTCCGGCACTTTGACCGACCACGGTTATTGTTGGCGATAATGGTAAGGCAACAAACAACCCGGCAGTGCGGTTGTTTTCAGAGTTTGGTTTTTCGGACGAGGTTTCGGATAACAACGAAAGGACAGCGGACAGCGCAAGGACGATCGACTTCATATAATTACGTCGGCTATCGCGAATTGCGATTAGCGGTTATCGACGAATGGTAATGCCCTCCTTTCCCGTCCTACAATCGAAGCGCAAATTCGCGCTTTTGACAAGCGCGTAGTTGCCACGCCAACAATGACTTTTGCTTTACCGCGCCTTTGCGTTTCGTCTTTTCGGGAGTAATTCCTTGGCGTGAGTGCTGCGAATGTTGCGCTAATTACTGGCATCACCGGCCAGGACGGCTCGTATTTGTCTGAGCTGCTTCTGGAGAACGGCTATGCTGTTCACGGGGTCGTCAGGCGGACGAGCAATTTACTTCGTTCGCGAATCGAGCATTTGCGCCGCGATGAGAAGATTTACGGGCAACGCTTGTTCCTGCATTACGGCGATCTTTCGGACGGCACGACCCTGCGCCGCATCTTTCGCGAGTCGCAACCGACCGAAATTTATCATCTGGCCGGGCAGAGCCACGTCGGATTGAGTTTCGAGATTCCGGAATCGACCTGCGAGGAAGCGGGCATGGCTACCCTTCGTTTGCTCGAGGTTGCGCGCGATCAGGAACAGCCGGTGAAGTTTTACCATGCATCGAGCTCGGAGATTTTTGGAAGCGTGGCCGAGGCGCCGCAAACCGAGACGACGCCGATGATGCCGACCAGCCCGTACGGCTGTGCTAAAGCATTCGCGACCCAATTGGCGCGCGTCTATCGGCAATCGTACGGATTGTTCGTTTGCAACGGCATTCTCTACAATCATGAGTCACCGCGGCGCGGAGAGAATTTTGTTACCCGGAAGATCGCGCGCGCGGCGGCCCGAATAGGGCGGGGACTCGATCTTGATTTGACGTTGGGCAATCTTGAAAGCCGGCGCGATTGGGGATATGCGCCAGATTATGTTCGTGCGATGTGGATGATGTTGCAGCACAAACAACCGGACGATTACATTGTGGCGACCGGCGAACACCATTCCGTGCGCGATTTCGTCGAAGCCGCGTTCGCGGTGGTGAATCTCCCGTGGGAGAAATTTGTGAAACACGATTCATCGTTCGATCGACCGGCTGAACCGTCGCGGCTAGTCGGCTGCGCCGACAAAATCCGCAAAACGCTGGGATGGAAACCGACCCGAACCTTTGAGCAACTGGTGCGCGAAATGGTGGAGGCGGAGTTAAAAGCGGTTGAGAAGTTGTGCTGACATTTGGACTGAGCAATTCCGAATGGTCGAGCAAGACGGCTTGCGCTTTGTCATGCGCCTTCTAGTTTGGCGCGGTGAAAAAAATTGAGGCGATCATCAAGCCGTTCAAAACCGAGGCGGTACGCGATGCCCTCGCGGAAGTGGGCGTGGAAGGAATGACGCTGAGCGAAGTGAAAGGCTTTGGCCGGCAAAAGGGCCATAGCGAAATTTATCGCGGGAGCGAATACACCGTAGATTTCTTGCCAAAAGTGAAATTTGAAATCGTGGTCCCAGACGACCGCGCGCAACGGGCGGTGGACGCGATCTTAAAAGCGGCCAAGACGGGAAAAATCGGCGACGGAAA
>DASPUI010000052.1:0-11467 GCA_035622995.1 Chthoniobacterales bacterium | reverse complement strand
AGATAACGTTCGGCCTTTTCCCCGCCCGAAATGATCATCGTTGCATCCTGACACGCACCGACGCTTTCGAAGTCTTTGGCTTGTTTTTTCCAATCGAGATAATCCGGGTAACAGATTCCGGCATCGAGGTCCGGCAGTTTGTCGGACCACTCCGATAGATAGACAATTCGCTCCTGGTTCGTCATGAACGGGAACGGCCGGAGCAAGACCCCGTTCACGGTGGTGAACGTGGTCGTCGACGCGCCAATACCGAGGCCGAGTGCCAAAACCGCCACACAGGTGAAACCCGGACTCTTGGCCAGCATTCGCGCCGCGAATCGGAGTTGCCCGAGCATATCTGTCCTTCTCGTTAGGCGGCGATCCTGTCCTCGACTACTCGACCATCAAACAAGTGGACTGTTCGGTCGGCATGCTGGGCAAAACGTTCGTCGTGCGTGACCATGCAAATGGTTGCGCCGCCGGCGTGCAATTCCTTGAGCAAATCCATTACTGCTTCGCCGTTGCGCGAATCGAGATTGCCGGTCGGTTCGTCTGCCAGCAGAATCGCGGGCTTGCCAGCGAGCGCGCGCGCGACTGCGACGCGCTGTTGCTGGCCGCCAGACAACTGGCTGGGCAGATGCTTCGAACGATGTCCCATCCCAACCCGTTCAAGCGCTTCGGTGACGAATTGTTTTCGTTCGCCTGCGCTCATGCCGCGATACGTGAGAGGCAATTCGACATTTTCATAAACGGTCAAATCGCCGATCAAATTAAAACTTTGAAAGATAAAACCGATCTCGCGATTTCGAATGCGTGCCCGGTCGGGAAACGAGAGGTTCGCGACTTCATGGCCTTTGAGCGAATAGCTGCCACCCGATGGCGTATCCAGCAGACCGAGGATAGACAACAGAGTGGATTTGCCGCAGCCGGATGGGCCCGCGATCGAAACGTATTCGCCCGGCCGGATATCCAGATGAATGCCGGAGAGCGCGTGCGTTTCGACTTCGTCGGTAAGAAAAACCTTGGTGACGCCGTCGAGGTGAATAAGAGGAGTTGATCCGTTGTTCATATTCGTATTGCTGATTGGTGATTTCTGATTGCTGACTTCTGATTAATTAATTAAGCCGAATTCGATCGTGGGAATCCCAGGCACTGGTGTCGGAGAGGATGACCTGGTCTCCCGGTTGAAGGCCGTTCAAAATCTCGATCGTGTTGACCGAGCTCTTGCCAAGCTTTACCGGCGTGCGGACCGCTTCGCTGCTGCTGCCGACGAGTTTGAAAATGCCGACGGTATTGTTCTCCTGGCCAAACGCGGGACGGCCGACATAAATCACATCGTTCAACCGCTCGAGCTCGATTGTTCCATCGACGCTCAAATCCGGACGTGCGCCCTTCGGCAAATCGCCATCGATGGCAACATCGACAGTGACGGTTCCCTGCTCGACCGCCGGATCTACCCGAATGACGTGACCATTGACAATGCCGTTGCGCGTATCGATCTCCGCCTTTTCGTCGATCTGAATATCTTTGGCTTGCGTCTCTGCAATTTTGACCTGCGCCTTCAACTTTGTCGGGTCCGCTACGCGAGCGAGGTTATCGCCGACTTTGACGCGCTGACCGATTTGCACGGGCAATTGCTGCAACACGCCGTCCATTCCAGCTTTCACGTGCAGCGCCTCAACCTGGTCGAGTTTTAATTTCGCCAGTTGATTTGCCTGATCGACTGCTGCCTGTTTCGACGCTAATTGAGGTTCGATTGAATCACGGGAAAACGCCAAACGCTTCTGCTCGATGTCATCACTCTTTTGACATTCCTCTTCTTTGATTTTGGAGGTTTTGTAAACGAGGTCGGCCACGAGGCCGTTTTTAGCCAGTTGATCGTTCGTCTCCCGCTCCATTCTCGCCTGCTCGTATGCGGAATGCGCCGCCGCCGTTTTGGATTCCTGATCAAGCAACTCGCGCTGCAAAGTTGCGCGCTCCGTCGCGAGCTCAGCTTCCGCGGCTTTCGCCTTCGACTCGGCTTCGTGCGCGCTCTGTTCCAATTCCGGACTCGTCAACTCTAATATAACGTCACTGGCTTCGACTTTTGTTCCCGGCCAGATCAAAATTTTTTCAACACTGGCTTCCGTCGTCGCGGGAATCCATCGAAACTCCACCGGAACGAGCGTTCCAAGTCCACGAACTTGGCGAACCATTGGTCCACGCTTAACCGTGTCGATCCAAACAGTCGATCGGTCGACCGTTGGAACAGCCGGCTTTAATCGGGACAATGCAAACGTTGCGACGATCAAACCGAGAGCAACCCCGGCGATAATCATGATGCGCTTTTTGCGCTTCTTCTTGGCAAGGTCCGGGCGCGCCACATCCATCGAAGAGAGACTCGACGCGAAACCGGTTGGCCGCACGATAGTGCTTTCTGTTTTTCTTTCGGGGTTGGTCATCAGGGGTCGATGTTTCCCGATCAAACGCCGCCGATCGCGCGAACGAACATTGCCAGGGCACGGGCGCAATCAACGATTGCCGGAAGGGTGGTGGCAAGGATCAGGATGAAGCCGCAGGCTTCGAAGGCGAAATTACGACGCGCTTCGACATCGAAGTAGCTTTGGCTAATTTTTTCGAAGGAGGATCGCGGGGTTCCTGCGCAGTGAGCGTTGAATCGGTCGAGCCCCTGCGAGCGGTAGTTGAAATCGATAACCGGAAACCCGCGGTTCGCGCCGCGTGAGCTGTTCCGAGAAAGTGTAACTGGCTTCATATATATTAGAGGTGCTCCGTTAATTGAGATGCAATATGAGGATTGATTGGATTCAGTTTCTTTTGTCGTGTGCACCTATTGCAATGCGCGTGCCAAGCGCATTTGTTAAGTTATAAGTTGCTGGAAGTCAGAGGTTAATGATGATCGATTCCGGTTCTACCGATCCCGATTTTCTTCGGTTTTGGGACGAACACGTCCCGATTTCGGGACGAAAAAAGTGCCTGTCCGGCTTGGAGTTAGCGCGGCAAGCGAAGCAGTGCTTCGGCGCCGTTTCGACCAGTCCGATTCGACACGTCGAGCGATCCACCGTGAGCTTCCGCTATTTGACGACTTAGCGCCAGGCCAATGCCAGAGCCTTCTGGTTTGGTGGTAAAGAACGGAACGAACAAGTTTCCGGGATTCATGATTCCCTGACCTTCGTCGTCGATAAAAATCTCGACGCAGTCACCGTTGGCTCTCCAGCCCAATGAAACCGCGCCGCCGGTTTCGAGCGATGCGTCAACCGCGTTGTGCACCAGATTGATCAATGCTTGTTCGATCTGTGCGGCATCGGCGTTGATCTTCGTTTCCGGGCCGGCCAACAAATTCACCCGCAAGCGCGGTTCCAAATTCACCACTCGCGCAACGAGATCACCGAGATCGACCTCCTCCTTTTGCGGCGGTGGCAAACGTGCGAGTCTTGCGTAAGCCTCCATGAACCGGCTGAGCGCCTCCGCTCGTGAAGCAATCGATTTCAAGCCGCTGCGGGCGTCTTCCTGCCAGTCTGACGGTGGCGGTTGTCGTTGCAGAAGCGTTTCCAGACTGGCCGCGATCGATTTGATCGGCGCGAGCGAGTTGTTCATTTCATGCCCGAGTACGCGAACGAGACGTTGCCAGGCGCTCCGTTCTTCTTCACGTAAAGTGCGGCTAAGATCTGTCAGGACGAGAAGTTCGTGCGGGAGTCCGCGCTCGCGAAAGGTACTTCTTCGAACGCCCCACCGGCCGGACGCGCCCGGGAAATTCAGCGTGAGCGGGGCATCCTCGTTCGAATCCAAACAAACGGCCAGGCCAAGCTGCTCGGCATTTCGCCCCAGCAGTTTGTCCATTGGAAGTCCGAGTAAATCCTCTCCCGCGCGATTAATCAGACGTAAGCGACGATCAGGATCGAATGTGAAAACAGCGACATCGATCTCGGCCATAATAGTGCGGAGGAGTGCGGTTGCTTCGAACGCTCCGAGACGTTGCACCCGGAGTGTCTCGCCTAACAAATTGACTTCCAATAAGGCTTCACCGAGTGCGTCGTCCTCTCTCGCGCCACGCGCGCGAATGGAATAATCGCCCTCCCGCAACGCCGCCAGAAGATTGGTCATCGTTTGCAACGGACGAACCATTTGTTCCCGCGCGGTTGAAATGAATCCGGCAAAGCAGCCAACGATCAAAACCGAGATCGTCCACTGGACTTTGGCGCTGTAATCGCCGGTCCACAAAATGATCAGCATGATGACGACGGCCGGCGCGGCTGCCCCGATCGCCAGCCAGGTCAGACGATTTTCGTAAGAAAGACGATATCGATCTTTCCGTCGGCGATTCATCTATCGATCATGGCAACAGGTGTCTAGCCTGCGATTTTGAAAAATCCGCAGCCGGCACGGCTGCTTCTATCGGTCATAATCCATATTGCTGGAGCCGGCGATAAAATGCGCTTCGGCTCAGGCCGAGGGCTTCAGCGGCTTTGCGCGCGTTTCCATCGTTTCGTGCGAGCGCCTTCTTGATCAAGAAGGCCTCGACTTCCTCCAGGCTCATATCTTCCAGACTGCGGGAATCGTCCCGGCTAGTCGTTAGGCCAAGATCGCTTGATTTGATCTGCGGCCCACGCGTCATCAAAACGGCGCGCTCGATTACGTGGTCCAGCTCGCGAACGTTCCCGGGAAACTGGTGTTTCACCAGCTGTTCGCGCGCAGTTTCATCGAAGCCGCTGATTTGTTTGCGATAGCGTTGAGCATGCTGGCGCAGAAAGTGGTTTGCCAGCGGCATAATGTCTTCACGCCGATCCCGCAAAGCAGGCAGCGCAATTTCAATTGTGTTCAGGCGAAAGAGCAGATCCTGGCGAAAGCGGCCAGCCCCAACTTCGTCGTGCAGACTGGCGTTGGTGGCGGAAATAATGCGCACATTGGCGCGCAATGTCTTTGAGGAACCCACCCGCTCGAATTCGCCTGTTTCGATGACACGCAGCAACTTCGACTGCTGGTTCATCGGAATATTGGCAATCTCGTCGAGGAACAGTGTGCTCTCATCTGCCAGCTCGAAGCGACCGGTGCGATCCGTCTTTGCGTCGGTGAACGCGCCCTTCACATGGCCGAATAGTTCGCTTTCAAAAAGCGTCTCGGAAAGTCCGCCCATGTTAACAGTGATCATTGATTTCGCTGCTCGCGGTGAGAGCGAATGCAACGCCTGCGCGACGAGACCTTTGCCGGTGCCATTTTCGCCCGTGATCAAGACGTTCGCATCCGATGGTGCAACCTGCCGGATCATTTCGATCACCGGCCGCATCGCCGGCGCTTCAGCAATTAAATTCGGAGCATTCCCGCGCAACAACTGATTTTCGGCTTCGAGTTTCCGCCCCCGGCGCAGCGCGCTCGCCAGTTCGATTTGGGTGCGAACGATCGCCAGCAATCGCTCGTTGTCCCACGGTTTGGGAACGAAATCGCGCGCGCCACGCTTCATCGCCTCCACTGCCAGATCGATCGTCGCCCATGCAGTCATGACAACGATCGGCAGTGTACTATCAATCGCCTGAATTCTGGGAATGACCTCCAAGCCTTCCTGACCGGAAGTGGTGTCGCGCGTGTAATTGAGGTCCATCATCAGCAGCGAGTAGTCTTTTTTCTCGAGCGCGTTAAAGATGCCGGCAAGCGACGTGACCGCATCAGTTTGGTAGCCGGCGCCTTTCAACAAAATGCGAAGCGCCTCCAAAACATCGCGCTGGTCGTCGGCGATTAAGATCCTTGTCACCGCCTACCTCTCAACCGCATTCGGCCACCATGTCAATCGTATGAAGAATAACGCCATTCAGTTGCTACGCAGGGCGGTGACCGGATCGACCTTTGACGCGCGAGAGGCCGGCAGCCAGCAGGCGACGAACGCGAAGCTGGCGAGAACAACGCTCACGAAAAGCATCACCATCGGATCGGTTGCGCCAATGCCGAACAGCAAGTTTTGCAACAATCGACCGGAAGCGAACATTCCAACAAAACCGAAGGCGACGCCGAGCACGACCAGCCGCATTCCCTGACCGACAATCAGCCGCAGTACCTGCCCGCGTTGCGCTCCAAGTGCGAGACGGATGCCGATTTCCTGCGTGCGTTGCGTAACAGAATAACTCATGACCCCGAAAATTCCGGCCGCGGCCAGGAGAAGTGCAACCAGTGCGAACAAACCAACGAGCAGTGCGTTTAAGCGCGGTTGCGCGACCGACTGCCCACGATAGTCGGCGAGCGTGCGCAGCCGATAAATCGGAACATCTTTGTCAATGTCAGCAATCGCACGTCGTAAAGCCGTTGCCGACAGCTCTGGATCGATTTGTGTCCGCACCAGGATCGACATTCCCTGGACCGCAAACTGTTGATGGGGAACATAGATCTGCGGCTTCGGCGCCTGACGCAGACTGATCAAGTGCATGTCGGCGACTACTCCGACGATTTCGCGCACCGGCGGCTTGCCAGGATCGATCGACCCATTCGGGGTGATCCGTTTACCGATCGGGTCTTCTCCGGGAAAGAATCGTTTGGCGAAATTCTCGGATACGATCGCCACCGGCGGCGCACTGCGATCGTCGCGAACGGTAAAGGTGCGGCCGCGGAGTAACCGGACATGCATCGTTTGAAAATAAGTTGATGTAACCGCGTTGACCTGGGCGGCGGGTTGCTGGCCTTGAGGCAGGGGTCGTGCCTGAACGTCGAAATCAAAAGTAATTTCGTTGCCACTCAGCGGAATCCACCACGCGGCCGCTGCGGAATTGACACCGGGCAAAAGGGAAACCCGATCAAGTAGCCTTTTATAAAAGTCAGCAGCCTGTTGCGGCTTGCCATAATTTGTATCCGGAAGCGAAACTCGCGCGGTCATCACATTGGTTGGATCAAAGCCGGGCTGCACTTCCTGCAAACGGACAAAGCTTTCGAGGAGCAATCCCGCGCTTGCCAGCAACACCAGCGCGAGGACAATCTCGATAACCACCAGCACCGCGCGAGTGCGGTGTCCACGCGCTCCTTCGCTCGATCCGTGCCAATTGGCATTCAACGATCCCGAGAGATTCGAGCGCGAAGCGCGCCACGCGGGCAAAAGTCCGGCGAAGATTCCAACTCCTAAACTAACGATCGCGGTGAAGGCCAGGACGCGACCGTCCGGAGAAATTTCATCGATCCGCGGAATCGCTGGCAGGAAAGCCTTCATCGAATCGATACCCCAGACCGCGAACACCAAGCCTGCGAATCCGCCGACTGCTCCAAGCAGCGCGCTCTCGACCAGCAATTGTTTGATGATGTCCGAGCGCCTCGCGCCAAGCGCGGCCCGAATGCTGATTTCTTTGTTTCGTGAGAGAGAGCGAGCCAGCAGCAGGTTCGCAACATTCACGCAAGCGACGAGGAGAACGCATCCGGCCATCGCACACAACATCAGCAGCGCGGAACTCGCGTTGCCAACCATCGCATCCAATTCTGGCAAAACCTTCGCTCCGGCGTTCGCTTTCCCGTCGGGATATTGCCGCCGCCAATTCGCGGTCACGGTGTCGATATTTGCCTGGGCCTGGCGGATCGAAATGTTCGGCTTCAGTCTTGCAATGCACTGGAAAAAGTCGTTTTCGCGCTGTTCGGTCATCGGTTGTGAGCCGTCGTTCGTTTCGCGCAAGATCGACATCGATGTCCAGAGTTCCGGTGGGATCGAGCTGATCGGGAAAACAAACCGTGCTGGCATGACGCCGATTACTTGAAACGGCCGGCCGTTGAGTGTTACTGATCTTCCAATCACGCTCCGATCGCCCCCAAATCGCCGTTGCCATAGTTCGTGACTCAAAACGACAACGTGATTTCCCGGCTGGTCGTCGTTAGGCAAAAATGTACGGCCCAGAATCGGTTGAACTCCAAGTATTGGAAAGAGATCGGCCGAGACCGATTCACCCTGGACATGAGTGGCCTCGGCTCCATCGGTCAGCGTGCTGACGCTTTGATTGGTATAAACAGCCACACCCGCGAAGATCTGATTCTGCGCACGCCAATCGACGTAATCGAGATAGGAAATGCTTTCGATTTCTGTTCCGGGATCGGTCTTGTCGCGAATGTCGTATTCGCCCAGTGCGACGAGATTCCGGGGTTGGTAAAACGGGAGAGGACGCAGGCGCACAGCGTTGAGCACACTGAAGACGGCGGTATTCGCGCCAACTCCAAGGGCAAACGTCAGAATGACGATCGCAGTAAAAAGCGGCTGCTTGCCGAGAACTCGAAATGCGTAACGGAGATCTTGCATGAATTATTCCGAGCGAAGCGCGATGATTGGATCGACTCGAGATGCGCGACGCGCAGGAATCCACGACGCCAAAAAGGTGGCGACGAACAACAACAAGCCGACGCCGAGATAAATTCTCGAGTCTATGCCACGGGCCTCGTAAAGAACGCCTTGCAGTGCGCGCGAAAGCGCGAGGGCGGTCACGAGGCCAATCGCTGTTCCGATCGATAACAATTGCATGCCATGAGACAGGACGAGTTTGCGAATCTGATCGGGGCGCGCGCCAAGCGCGAGACGGATGCCGATTTCGCGGACCCGTTTGAGCGTTGTGTAAGCGAGCAAACCGTACAAACCGATGGTCGCGAGTGCCAGCGCCAGCGCAGCGAAAATCGAGAATAGAAAACTAAGCAGCCGTTGCGTGCCCCAGGTCTCCCGAATGCGCTGCGACATTGGTCGTGCATCAAATACCGGCAACGATGGATCGACCGAGTTGACGACCTCGCGAATCGATTTAGCCAGCGTAACGTCACCCAGGTTCGAACGGACAAAAATATCGAGAGACGTTCGTTGCGCCTGCGCCATCGAACAGTAAATCACCGGCAGTGGCGCCATTTCATCGATCGCATGAAAACGCATTGGTGCAACGACGCCGACGATTTCAGACATGACCCAACCTTCTTCATCATTTCCGGCATCAACCGAGAGACGTTTGCCGATCGGATCCTCGCCCGGAAAATATTGCTCGGCCATTGCCTGATCGATGATGATCACGCGCGGCGAATCTTTCGTATCTCTTTCGTTGAACGTGCGCCCACGGAGCAGTGGCACCTTAAACGTGGCAAAATAATCTCCGGTGATGACTTCAAGGTCGGCGTCCGGCATCTGCGATGGCAACGGCGGTGCCGAGCCTTCTCGATAAAATCCGGTTTGCCACCCGCCCATCAGCGGCGAGTTGGAACCAATGCCAGCGCTTTGAACGCCGGCGAGCGTGCCGACTTTATCGAGCAGCGCTTTCGTAAACCTTCCGATCTTTTCGCGGCTGGAATAAGTTCTCCACGGCAGTTCGAGCCGCGCGGTGAAAAGATTTCGTGGTTCGTAGCCAAGTTGAAGCGTCTGCATCCGCGAGAAGCTTTTCAGAACAAGCCCGGCGGCGACGAGCAGGGTGAGAGTGAGCGCAATTTCGCCGATTACGAGCCAGTCGCGCACGCGCTTGGCGGACGGAGAATCACCGGCGGCGGCCGATCCCGTTTTTAACGCGGTCTGAACATCAGCACGCGAAGTTTGCCAGGCCGGCCACAAACCGAAGAGGACCGCAGTCAGTGACGCGATTCCGAAAGTGAAACCAAGAACCGGAAGGTCGAAGGAAACTTGCTGAAACCGAGAGACACCCTCGGGTCCGAGGGCGACCAGCGAATCGCGCAGCCAAACAGCAACGAAAAAACCAAGCAACCCGCCGAGAATCGCGATCACAAAGCTCTCGACTAACAAACGCAGCACAATTTTTCCGCGGGTCGCGCCGACTGCGGCGTGAATCGCGAACTCTTTCGCCCGAGCTGCACCGCGCGCCGCAAACAAATTTGCAATGTTGGCACAGGCAATCAGCAAAACGAGACCGACTGCGCCCAGGAGTAGTTCGAGATTAGTTCGATATTTGCCGACAAGGTTTTCGAGCAACGGCGTTACGACAACTGTTTCCTGCGCGTTGGTTTCGGGATACGCCTTCTCCAGGCGCGCGGCGATCGTTTTCATTTCGATGCGGGCTTGGCCGACAGCCAGGCCGGGCTTGAGCTTCCCCCAAACGAAAATCATCGGGTGATGCGAACGGTCCATCCACGCCGGATTGTTGCTGCGCCGCATCAGGGAAAACCATGCGTCGGTGTCCTGTGGCGACGTCATCTGCGGCGGCATCACGCCGATGATCGTGAAAGTCTGATCGTGCAAATTGACCGAGCGGCCGATTACGGCTGGATCGCGATTGAACGCGCGCTGCCAAAGTCGGTCGCTGATCACTACAACCGGTGGTCCGCCGACCTTGTCTTCGTCTTCGCTAAACGTCCGGCCAAGTTCCGACGGCAATCCAATTACGTTGAAAAAATTACGCGTCACTGACGCGCAAGAAACGCGCTCCGGTTCGCGACCGGGAACGCCGCTCAGATTCCGCGATTCTTTGTGGGTCGCGGCAAGATGTTCGAAAACGGTGTTGTCCTTCAGCCAGTCGAAATAATCCGGCAGCGCGACGGAATAATCCTGACCCGGTCCGGAAGATTCATTAAGCACCATGATGCGGTCTGCATCCGGATACGGCAGCGGTCGAAGAAGAACCGCGTTGACGATGCTGAAGATGGCAGTGTTCGCGCCCATGCCGAGCGCGAGCGTCACGATTGCGACCGCAGAGAAGACCGGATTCTTGATTAATTGCCGCAGCGCGAACCGGAAATAATTCATCATTCGATCACTCCGTTCGCAGCGCCACGATCGGATCGACGCGGGTGGCGCGTCGCGCCGGCACGCAACAGGCAATCAAGGCGACGGCCAAAAGCGAGAAGACTGCGGTGATCACCGCGCCGGCGTCGAGCGCGCCGACATTGTATAAGAGCGACATCAATGCGCGGCCAACCGCAATTGCGCCAACCAGTCCGATGCCGATCCCGATGACCATGAGCGAAACGCCGTGACTGAGCACCAGGCGAAAAATATTTGCGCGCGCAGCGCCGAGAGCCATGCGAATGCCCAGCTCGCGGGTGCGTTGCGTAACGGTCAGCGCCATCACTCCGTAGAGGCCAACGCTTGCGAGCACCAGCGCCAGAGCTGCAAATGCGCCTAACAACACCATGATCAATCGGCGCGCGGCCAGACTCTTGGCAATGTTCTCTTGCATGGTTGAGATCTGACCAATCGGCTGATCGGGATCGAGCGCTTGCAGTTCGCGTTTTACCGACGCAGCCAAAGGTCCGATGTCGTGCAGGTTGGTTCGAATGTGAAGATTGTTCGCGCTCTGCGGATATTGCGATGCTAACAAATATTCTTCCACCATCTGGAGTTTTTCGGAATTATCTTCGCCCGGCGAATCGTTTCGAGTTCTGGGCACAACGCCGATAACTGTCATCGGTGGCGCATTCTTATCGAAAGTTTCGTTGTCGTCGATATGCTGACCGATTGGATCTTTGCCCGCGAAATATTTCCGGGCGAAAGAGTCGTCGATTATAATCGAGCGGGGATGACCTTTTGCACCGGCCGGATCTTCGGGTCCAAAAGTACGCC
>DASPUI010000051.1:0-3562 GCA_035622995.1 Chthoniobacterales bacterium | reverse complement strand
GTTGAGTCAATCATCTCACTTCCTTGATTCAACACCGGCGTAATCGTAAAGTCGCAGCCAAATGGAAGATCGGTACGGTCACCGCATTTCTTATCTGCGCGTTTCGATCACCGATCGGTGCAACGAACGGTGCGCCTACTGTCTGCCTCACGAACTGCAGGAATGGCTGCCCCGTGAAGAAATCCTCACTTACGAGGAAACAGTGCGGCTCATCCGCATTGCCGCCGATTTGGGAGTGACAAAAATCCGCGTCACTGGCGGCGAGCCGCTGGTCCGCCGGGACGTGGTCGATTTTCTGGGCGAAATTCCAAAAATTGCGGGCATATCGAGTCTTGGTGTTTCCACCAACGGAACACTACTCGCTCGTCGTCTCGATTCCGGCCTGATGATGGCAGCGGCCATTCGGGGCGCGGGTGTTCAATCGCTCAATATCTCGCTCGACACGCTCAATCGAGAGACCTACACACAAATCACCGGCCGCGATTTTCACCGGCAGGCACTCGACGGAATTCGAGCGGCAATCGACGCTGGCTTCGCCCAAATAAAATTGAATTGCGTTCTGATGCGCGGACGTAGCGAAGATCAACTTATCCCTCTGGTTGAGTTTGCGGCTGAGCGCAATCTCATTCTGCGATTCATCGAGTTGATGCCGGTAAGCACGACCGAAGTTCTGGATGACGAGAATTTTTTGTCGATCTCACACGCAAAACGTGCAGTCGAGTCGAGCTATGGCCCTTTAATTCCCGAACCGGCGTTTCATACGAATGGACCTGCGACCTATTATCAAGTTCCTGGTCGACAGCAGCGTGTCGGATTCATCGGCGCAATGACGAATCTGCATTTTTGCGAAAGCTGCAACAAGCTTCGCCTGACTTGCGACGGAAAATTGCGGCCGTGCCTCGGCAGTTATCTTGAATTCGACATCATGAAGCCGCTGCGTGCCGGTGCGAGCGACGACGAACTGCGTCAGTTTTTCATCGACGTGGTCGATCGCAAACCGATGCAGCACGATTTCCGCGAAAATTACCGACCGAATCGCCGGATGATTGCCATCGGTGGATGAAGGAAAATGACAGGTGAAGAGTGACGGCAAGAAAGGGGACCGCTTGAGTCACATCGGCGGGGACGGTCGCGCGCAGATGGTCGACGTGTCGGCCAAGCCGATGACCGCTCGAACCGCGATCGCTTCCGGTAAAATTTCGCTCGGCAAAGAAACGATTGGTTTGATCCACAAAAATGAGATCGCAAAAGGCGATGTGATCGCAACCGCAAGGATCGCCGGGATTCAAGCGGCGAAACAGACTGCGCACCTCATCCCGCTTTGTCACACCATTCCGCTGAGCGAGATCAAGATCGAAATCGACGTTTCAAATGACGGCGCAGAAGCCCGTTGCGTCGCCCGGACCGTTGCGCAAACCGGCGTCGAAATGGAAGCGCTCACCGGTGTGGCTGTTGCCCTGCTCACGATTTACGACATGTGCAAGGCGGTCGACAAGACGATGGAAATTTCTGAGGTTCGTTTAATCGAAAAATCAAAAGACGCCGCTACAGAATAAGTGCAAATCACAATTGGTATCATCACAGTCTCGGATCGCGCGAGCGCGGGCGAATATGCGGATCTTGGTGGACCAGCGGTGAAAAAGTTCGCCGAAAAAGCCGGTTGGCAGGTTTTAGCGGAAGCGATTGTGCCGGACGACGCAAAGCGGATTCAGCAAACGATCCGTTCATTCTCACAACAAGGTTGCGGATTAATCCTGACCACTGGCGGAACCGGAATTGCGAAACGTGACGTGACTCCAGAAGCGATCCGCGAAATTATGCGTCTTGAAATTCCCGGCTTCGGCGAAGCGATGCGTATCCAATCGATGAAAATCACCCCGAACGCGATTTTGTCGCGAAGTCTGGCGGCAGTTGTGGATCAATCGTTGGTCGTTGCCCTTCCCGGAAAGCCAAGCGGCGCAGTCGAATGTCTCGGGTTTGTGGCCGGCGCGATTCCGCACGCGGTCGCGAACGCACAGGGCACGCCGACCTCATGTTAAGTTGTCGGGCGTTTCCGTGAACTCCGTAAGCTTTCGCGAGCTAAGGCAGACGCGCGAGAAGTAGTCCCTTTCAATCGGGAAATGTCAGTAATCGCAGCAGGCCCTGACCGTATTCGGTCAGGTGCGCCTGGGTTCCCCGGCCGGCAATTTCGCCTCGGAAAAGCAGCGAACAGTCGACCGGGCTCGGTTTGACGTAGGTCAGCTCCGCTCTTGAAACTTTTTTGTCATTCGGCTCGATTTTCAATGGCACGCCCGAGCGTGCGAAAGAAATTTCCCACGACTTGCCTTTTCGCTCGGCGTCTCCTTGCACCATCCAGGGATAGTTCTTCGGCAACTCGAAATGGCCGGAGCGCGGCACCGTTACTTTGTAAAATGTCTCCTCGCCGGCAAGAAACTCGGGAATTGTTAACGACGGATTTTTGTGCAGCTCGAGATACAAACGCGCAATGTCGATCCCATCGAGATTAATTCCGTTGTAAATGCCATGGTGATTTGGCTCATTCCTGTAAAATCGATCGTACCATGCCTGGAATCGATCATTGATAATCATGTTCAACTCCAGGTGGAGATGCGCGCGCGGTTGATTAATTCCGGTGCCGGTGTAGCCCATTACCGCGATGGGTTGACCTCGCTCTACTTTTTGACCGATCTGCACGTCGATCTTGCTCAGGTGTCCATACAAACTGAAATAGGGTGAGCTGTCCCAGCGGTGCTCGATCACGATGTACTTTCCGTAGTTGGAGTAACCAGCCACAGGGCTGGTGTAGACGACCTGGCCGGCCGCGATTGCACGCACTTCATCGAGCGGCTCGCCGTTCGCATCACGATGAAGGCAGCGAATATCTATTCCTTCGTGAAATCGCGTGTAAACAACTCCCGCCGCCGTCTGCACCGGATCGCGCACGAAGCCATACTGGCCGCCCTCCCACGGCGTTGATTTCTCGCCGTGATAATCACGATCGACGTATTGGTAAAACTCCGATCCGTCACCATGAAACAAGGCGTCGTTATCGGTCGGCAAAACCAAATCGATGACGTCATGTTGTGCCACGAGCGAGTTGTGAGCCGCAAAAAATGCAACGGCAAGCGCAGTAAGGAATCGAATTCTCACTAGCGTTTCTTCTGGCCAATCAGGCGCCAATCCTTTTTCATCGCGTCGATGTCGCGTTTGGTTAGGCCGGATGCGACGTAGATCTGGCCGTCGGACACGCGTTTATCGATTTGTAGTTCGGTAATCGGCCGCCCGTCGATGAAAATAAAAAGCAAGGTGCCGCGCCGGTCGATGCTGAGCGATTCCAAGGCAATGGTTCCATGCTCATCCAACTGAAACAGCGCACCAAAATTGTCTTTACCGACCTGGTAGGGGTAGAATGCGACCACGTCGTTCTCGGTAATGCGCGCAGCCTTTTCAATTGCGACTTGTTTCCCCGAAAACATCGCTCGAACCGACGTGCTGAATACGGCCGAATCGTTTGGATTCGCCTCCGTGTGCGCTCGGAACATGCAATGCCGCTCTTTCGCGC
>DASPUI010000050.1:0-19195 GCA_035622995.1 Chthoniobacterales bacterium | reverse complement strand
TCGCCTTCGTGGCTGTCTTTGGTTTCCGCGGCCAGAGAAGTGGCGCCCCGCCGTTCGAGCTTTTTCCAGATATGGTGCGTCAAATGAAGGTTCGCGCGCAATCGCCACTGGCTTTTTTTGCAGATGGCCGGGGCCCGCGTGCGCCGGTCCTGGGCACGGTGCCGATTGGTTACGAAATGCCGCAGCCGCAAAATTCGCCTAGCGGCGCGGCGCCGGGTCTCGCGTCAACCCATCGCCGGCTCGCTTTTAGCGTTGGCACCGACTACTACGACACGGGAAAAATGGGAACGAGCTGGGGCACTGGAATTCCGATCGACGTCACCCCCGACTTACTGGCTCGTGGACAACAGCGATTCAACATTACCTGTGTGATGTGCCACGGCGCGACAGCGGCCGGGGACGGAATCACCAAGCAATATGGCTTGGCCACGGTTGTCAGTCTGCAGGACGACCGGATTCGAAAAATGGCCGACGGCGAAATTTTTAACACGATCACAAACGGCAAAAACACCATGCTGGCTTACGGACCAAACATCACGGTGGCCGACCGTTGGGCGATCATTGCTTACCTGCGCGCGCTTCAACGCAGCCAACGAGGAACGATTGCCGACGTTCCGCCGGACCTTCGGGCTGAACTGGATAAACCGGCCGCAACCAAATCCGAGGCGAAGCCGGAGGCCGGAAAACAATGAGCGAACGTTCCAATATCCCGCCTGCGCCCGAAGGCGAATACTTCGAAAGTAATCGGTTTGCCGGACTGTCGATCGTGCTTGGAATGATCGCTTTTGTCGCGCTTGCGCTTTGCGCAGTGGGCGTGGTGATGCAGCCGGCGCAGTTGAGTTTCTCCTGGTTGTTCGCATTCGCCTTTTATTTCACCCTTTGCGCGGGATGTTTCTTCTGGACAATCGTTCACCACGCAACGGACGCCGAATGGTCGGTAGTCGTGAGGCGGCAGTTGGAAAATATCGCTGTTTTAATCGGGGTGATGGCCGTGTTCTTTATCCCGATTTTACTGCTCCGGCACCATCTCTACGAATGGATGAACATTTTGCCGGGGAAGGACGAGGCGCTTGACGCCAAGCGTCCATACCTCAACCTGGATTTCTTTGTGGTGCGTGCCGTGATCTTTCTCGGCTTTTTCATCATTGCGTCGCAATTGTTGCGTCGATTTTCCGTACGCCAGGACAAGGACGGCAATCCGCAGTTCACCATCTGGATGCGGAAGGTGGCGTTCGTTAGTCTTCCGCTTTTCGCAGGCTGTCTCACTTTTGGCGCATTCGATTGGCTAATGAGCCTGAACTACCACTGGTTTTCCACCATGTTCGGCGTTTACATTTTTGCCGGGACCGCCGGCAGCTCGATGTCGTTGCTCGTGCTGATCATCACCGGCCTGCGCAAAGCCGGTCATCTGAAAGATGTCGTAACGGTCGAGCATTACCACATCATGGGGAAATGGATGTTCGCCTTTTGCGTCTTCTGGGCCTACATCGGCTTCGGTCAATACATGCTCATCTGGTATGCAAACATGCCGGAGGAGACGCAATATTTTCTTACCCGAAATACCCAGTCATGGTGGTACCTGTCCATGCTTCTGGTGATCGGGCGGTTCTTCGGCCCGTTCGCTATTTTGCTTCTTCGCTCGATCAAGAAACATCCCCATCAGCTTTGTTATGTCGCCGCCTGGATTGTTCTCATGCAATTGCTCGATATGTACATCGTCGTTCTGCCGGGACTGCATGGCACTGGCGTTCATTTGAGTCTTTGGGATTTTATTCCACTGGTCGGTATTGGTGCGACGCTCGCTTTTGTTTACTTGCGCATTGTTGGCAGGACCTCGCTTTTCCCGATCCGGGATCCTCGTTTGATCGAATCGCTCAAATTGGTGAACTAAAATGGCCGACACCGAAACAATCCGCCAACAAGTTCAATCGCGTGCGCCATTCTCGACCTGGCTCGGCGTTGTTTTTCTCTTCGTTCTTTTTGGAGCAATAGTCCTTGCGGTGATTGGCCCGGCTCCGCGCGGGAACAATTACGAACAATCACGGGCCGAGAAACGCGTCGAAAAGCTGAAAGCGCTCAACGAGTCGAATGCGAAGCAGCTTTCGACTTATGGCTGGATCGACAAGAACAAAGGCTCCGTCCACTTGCCGATTGATCGCGCAATCGAACTTACGATCGCGGACTTGTCCGCCAAGAAACCGGCGGTTGCTTATCCAATCGCAACGCCCGAGCCGCAAGCGACCGGTGGGACTGGTGCGGCGACGCCAGCGGCTGCTGCCCCAGCAGCGCATCCTCCAGCGTCGCCGCCAAAAGCCGGTTCTGAGAATCGTGGCCAGCCAGCTGCGGCCGCGAATCCGCCTGGAACCCAGCCCGCCCCGACGCCAGCTCCGCCGTCGCCCGCGGGCGCAGCGCCCGCGTCACCTTTGTCACCAACACCTGTTCCGAAAGCACTATGACGTTGTCGATCTTGTTAGGCAGAAAATGAATCCGGCGATTGATATTCCATTGAAAGAACCGGCGATTACGGCGGCTGCCGGCGATGCGGAACAAGTGGAGCGCGCGTTGATCGATGCCTCGACACGCGTCCCGGTATTGATGTTTTACGCATCGGCTGTGGCCTGGTTGCTCATTGGTACGCTCCTGGCCGGTCTTGTTTCTTTCGAGCAGCATTCCCCTGATTGGCTTTCGAACATGAGCTTTCTTACCTGGGGCCGCCTGCGTCCGGTCTGCATGAATATCATGGTTTATGGCTGGGCTTCGATGGCGGGAATGGGAACCGCCGTTTGGCTAATGGCGCGATTGTGCCGGACAACGCTGCGCCATCCTCTTCTGATTGTCACGGGGGCGTGGTTTTGGAACATTGGCGTTCTTCTCGGTGTCGGTGGAATTCTTGCAGGCGACAGCACCGGTCATCAATGGATCGAGTTTCCGCCTTACGCTGCAATCGTTTTGTTTGTCGCTTACGCGCTGATCATGTCTTGGGCGGTTTTGATGTTCCGCTTTCGACGTGGTGAGCAGATTTACATCACGCAATGGTATTTGTTAGGCGCCTTTCTCTGGTTCCCCTGGCTCTATGCGGCCGCGCAGCTAATGCTTTTTGCAACGCCGGTCCAGGGTGTGATGCAAGCAGCTGTAGGCTGGTGGTACGCAAACAATCTGCTTTTTCTGTGGCTCGGTGCCATCGCGCTTGGAACCGCTTATTACATGATTCCGAAGGTGATTGGCCGGCCGGTTTACAGTTACCATCTTGCGACCATTGGTTTTTGGACATACGCGCTTTTTTCCAGTTGGACCGGAATGCAGCGGCTGATCGACGGACCGTTTCCAGCCTGGATGATCACCGCGAGCATTGCCGCCACGATTCTTACGATCATTCCAGTTGCGACCGTCGGTTTGAATCATCACATGACGATGCAGGGATATTTTCCAGTGATGCGTTACAGTCCGACCCTGCGTTTCACCGTTTTCGGGGCAATGTCTTACACCGTCTTCAGCGTGGTCGGCATTCTCATCTCCCTTCGATCGGTCGCGCGCTACGTGAATTTCAGCGAGGCGAGCATCGGTTACACTAATCTCGGTCTCTATGCATTCTTTACCATGGTCATGTTCGGCTCGATGTACTACATCGTTCCGCGATTGGTCGGCCGTGAATGGCGTTATGCGACGCTGATCAAATTGCATTTCTGGGGCTCGGCCTACGGGATTGGATTGATGTCGCTAATGTTCCTGGTGGGTGGCCTTGTCCAGGGCGCGAACCAGGAAAACGCTGCCATGCCGTTCATCGGCAGTCTGGAAAGCGTGTTGCCATATTTGCGCGGCGTCACGCTTGCCGCATTTCTGCTGACCGTTGCGCATTTCATTTTCGCGTTCCATTTCGGACTGATGCTTTTGGGTCTTGGACGCACCTCGACCGTCCCGACGTTTTTGAATCCGGTCGAAGCTGAAGGAACGGAGGCGCATTTATGAGTCGAATTTGCTGGGGCGAGCCAGGTGCGCGGCGAAGTGGCGAGAGTAGCCGGAGTTCTTCGGGGGAGAAATTATGAAAGGCCTCTTCCCGCTCCTAATCGGGCTATTCGGAACATTCGCGTTTTCTTGGCTCGGTCTGACCGTTGTTCCCAATTTTCAAATCGGACACCTCGATCCGCAAAGCGACGAAGACGGAACAGACATTTATCCAATGCCAAAATCTGGAATGGTTGAGCGCGGCCGGCACGTCTACGTGGCGAACGGCTGCATTTATTGCCATAGCCAGCAAATCCGGCCGGGCTACGAGGCGGCCGATATCGATCGTAAGTGGGGGGAACGCCGGAGCGCGCCGCGCGATTATATTTTTGATCGTCCGGTGCAGCTAGGTAAAGAACGAATGGGCCCTGATCTCTCGAATCTTGGCAAGCGTGCTCCAGCCGAGGAATCCGCGCCGACGACCGCAAGCGCCCCAACCAACGCGCCATCGGCAACAACCGCGGCAAACCCGGCCGCATCTTCTCCTCCGCCTCCGCCAAACGCATCGCCCGCAGGCCCGGCAGTTTCGAATGTCGCCGGTGAACCGCTTCCTTATTCGGCCGCGTGGCATCACAAGCATTTGTATTCGCCGCGCAGTGTCAGTCCCGATTTCCGAGATTCGAACATGCCCGCGTTCAAATTCCTTTACGAAAAACGTTTGATCGAGGGCGAACGTTCGGCCGACGCCTTGCAGTTGACCGGCGCCGAGGCGCCCCCGAGCGGGTGGGAGATTGTTCCGACTTATGATGCGACATGTTTGGTCGCTTATTTGATGTCGCTCGATCAATCGCATCCATTGAAAGAAGTGAAATCATCCGGCTCGCCGGCTGCGTCGGCAGCCGCCTCGGCCGCGCCGCCGAAAGGAGCGAAATGAACCGAGCGAGGCGAGATGGGCGAGGTGCACCGCACGGCGGCGAGGGTAACCGGAAATTTTCGGGAGAAAAACTATGAACGGCAATCCTTCCGATCGCCCGCCACTCGCGCGTCAGGGGACCGATTACGGCGAAACTTCTGACGTGCAGGAAGTGCACGCAGCCATTCAACGTGAAAAACGCGAACCGCGTGTTGGTCTCGAACCGCTTTCGATTTGGTTGATTGCGGTTTACGGCCTCGCGCTTTTCCTGGGTGGCGCGTACCTCGGCCGTTATTCCGGAAACTTCTCCGGAGACAGCCTTGATCCGTTAGGCGGCCCACCGCCGGCCAAGAAAGGGGCGGTCGGTCCCGGCGGCGGAGAACAACAGGTCGAACTCTCGCCGCACGATCGCGGCAAGAAAATTTTCTCGGCCAATTGCCAAACCTGTCACCAAGCCAATGGTCTCGGTGTTCCGGGCCAATATCCGCCCCTCGCCGGTTCTGAATTTACCAACGGTGGTTCCCGTCGGATGGGAATGATTGTGCTCAAAGGCTTACAGGGCCCAGTCACAGTTAAAGGCCAGAAATTCGGCACAGCGGTGATGCAGCCATGGGATAAGACATTGACCGATCAAAAAATTGCCGACGTAATGACCTACGAACGAAGCGAGTGGGGGAATAATGCCAGTCCAGTCACGAAGGAACAAATCGCAGCCTTGCGAAAAGAGCTCGCAAATCATCCCGAATCTTATGGCGAGCAGGACATACTAGCTGCGCCAGATGAAGATATTCCGGGCGGAGGCGAAGCTGCCGCCCCGGCGCAGGCAAAACCCGGCGAAGTGACCAAACCAGCTCCCCAGCCAAAGGGCTAGTCAGGCGATTGCTTCAGCGATTAGCTCAGCCATGTGCAATGGCCGCAGATTAGTCAGATCCGCGATCTGATGGCGGCAACTTGTACCTGAGGCAATGACGATATCGGGCTTTTCACTTTCGAGCTTGCCCAACAAGTCGGCGGCGATTCGAACTGATAAATCGTATTTCTCCGTTAGCGCGCCGAACGCGCCGGCCATTCCGCAACAGCCGGTTTCAAGCAATTTTGCCTTTCGACCGGGCAATCGTTCGACCAGGCGTATCATGAAAGCCAGATTCAAAATCGCTTTTGCGTGGCAATGCGCATGAATCGCAATCTTTGCTGGCTTTCCGCGAAATCTTAGCGCGTCAGGTTCGCGTGCGAGCACGTCGTCCACAAATTTCTCGAACAAGAAACAGCGCGCCGCGACTTTCTCTGCATTCTCGATTTTCAGCTCGGGGTAATCTTCGACAAACATCGACCAGCAGGAAGGCTCCAGAAAGATGATGGGAGGTTGAGTGGTTGAGCTGTTGAGATGTTGGGACGAAAGCAGGTTGATGTTGTGCTCGCCAGTCCTGGCTGCGGCGTCGAGGTTTCCCTGACTGAAGGCCGGTCGTCCGCAACATTTCCGATTTTCCAGCAGCTCAACTTCGAATCCGAGCGCTTCGAGGACTTTTACTGCTGCGATTCCGATGTGGGGCTCGTGATAGCGAACAAACGTGTCGTCCCACAAAATCACTTTCCTCGGTCGCGGCGCTCTATGACCATCTCCCGGCGGCCGCCGAAAGCCGCGGCGGTTTCGTGCAAACCGTTTATCGAATCGTTCTTCGGTGTAATGCGGCAATGAACGTTTGCTTGAAATACCAAGCGCCTTTTCCATCAATCTGCGGACCGGCGCAAAATCGAGCATCGCGTTTGTCAGGTTGGAGAAGTTGCAGCCAAGTTTGCCTAACAAATCCACATTGCTGAAAAATCGTTCGCGCAAAGGCAATCCGTCTCGCTGATGGCGTGCGTAAAGCATCTCGGCTTTGAGCAAGGCGAGATTGACGTTCGACGGGCACTCGGGCGTACAACCTTTGCAGGACAGGCAATTGCCGAGTGCGGCGTCTAACTCGGTCGATCGGAGCGGGTCGTGTCCGTTCCCGCGCAATTCCAGCGCATGTCGGATAATATTTGCGCGGCCACGGGTGGACATGATCTCGTCGCTGGTGGCAATGAAGGTCGGACACATGATCGGCGACTCTTTGCGGCAGCCGCCGCAGCCGTTGCATTGCTCCAGGTTTCCAATGAACGAATGGTCTTTGAATGCGAACGCCAGGCGCGGCTCGAACGGCAATTCAATCGGTTCCGCGAAATTGCGGCGCAGGCAATTGTCAATATGCCCGGGCGGCTCGCACTCGAAAATCTTTCCCGGATTGAAGGTATTCTTCGGGTCAAAGATCCCCTTAATCTCGCGCATTACGCCGAGCAGTTTGTCGCCGAGTTGTTCACGCATGTATTCGGTCCGCGCGATGCCGACGCCATGCTCGGCCGAAAGCGATCCTTTAAATTGCCTGACGAGCGCCGACGTTTGATCGGCCACTGCGCGAAATTTCTTCAAATCGGTTGCGCTGTGAAGATCGAGAACCGGCCGGACATGAAGCAAGCCGCTGGCGGCGTGACCATAATAGCTCGCATTCAAGCCAAGCGGTTTCATGATCGACTGCAAAGCGCGCACGTATTCGGGCAGTTGCGCCGGTCGAACCGCCGCGTCTTCGATGAACGCGACCGGCTTTGCCGTGCCAACGCAGCCGGTCAAGAGCGACAGCCCGGCTTTGCGCACCGACCAGACAAGGTTCATTTCGTTTGCGTCGGTCGCAATTTTCGAACGCAAACCGAGTTTCCTCGATTGCAGGATCGACAACCGCTCGGCGACATCGTCGTAAAATTCGACAATTAGCATTGCCGCACACGGTTGGGTATCGAGCTCGAGCAAATCGCGCGCAGCCTGGAAATGAAGCTGGCCTCTTGTTTGATCGAGCAGCGGCCGATCAATGTGCTCGATTGCAGCCGGCCTGAGATCGAGGAGCTCGACCGTCGCCTGCATTGCGTCGGCAACTGATGCGAAGAAGATCAAGCCGAGTCCCTTTTCCTGCGGCAGGGGTGAGATTTTGAGTTCGGCGGAAAATATTGCAGCCAGCGTGCCTTCACTCCCGGCGAGAATTTCATTGAGATTGTCAGCCGATCGGGCAAAGCGTTCGAGGCCGTAGCCCGGCCAGCGCTTCACCAACCCCGGCGGCCATCGCTCGAGCATTTCATCCGCTGCTGCGCGAACGAGGTTTTCAATTCTTGCGCGTTCGGCACCTAACGAATCGGATTTCGGACCGATGTTTGCGACTCGCCCGTCGACCAAAATGATTTCGGTCGAGAGAACATGATCGGCGGTCGTGCCGTAGATTGGAACCCGGGCGCCCGAGGAATTGTTCGCGATCATTCCCCCGATCGTTGCGCGGGAACTGGTCGCGACATCGGGGCCGAAACAGAATCCGTGCCGCTTGAGAAAATCGTTCAGTTGGTCGAGCACGACTCCTGCGCCAACGCGCACGCTGCGATTATCGATATCGAGATATTCGATCTTTCGATTGTGTCGGGAGAAATCAACGATCAATCCTTCGCCAATGGAATTGCCAACCAGACTGGTGCCGGCGCCGCGTGGCGTGACCGAAATATTTTCATTGGCTGCTGCCAAAATAATGGAACCGGCCTCAGTTGCGCCGCGTGGGAACGCCACGCCGGACGGCTCGATTTGGTAGATTGAAGCGTCCGTGGCGTAAAGGTGGCGCGTTAAATCGTCAAAACGGACATCACAACCGGTCGCCCGAAGCCTTCTTTGTTGAACAGAAGTCACGCGATTGAACATTCGCCGTGCCCGGAGGATTACAAGGTTGGCCCTGCGTGGCAGACGATTTGCTTGTTTCAAGCGCAAGTGATCATCCGAAGCAGAGCCAACAGTCGCGATGAAATTCTAAGCGCGATGGAAAATAACGGCCGGGTGACGTTGCCGACGTTTCCTCGCTCCGCCCGCCTAACGAAACGAGGTTTGCGATGCGTCTTCTTCTTCGGCGCTCTCCTTCTCGCTCTTTTTCGTTCTCGTCGATAATTTCAGAGCAGGGGCAGTTGCGACGAACTCGCGGGCGGTTCGGCGAAGCGGACGCCGAGTCCCAGCAATCGCACCGGTTTGCCGGTTCGTGCAAAAGCTTCTGTCAGCAGCGTGCGATAACCGTCAAGAGAAGGTTCGAGTCCGGCCCGTTCCGCCGTTGTCCGGGTAAAATCGTTGAATTTCAATTTCACAAAAATCTTGGTCACAGCGCGAGCGGCTTCCTTTTGCGCCAGGTCGGCCATTAATTCGGCGAAAAGCTCCCCCAATCGTTGCTCGCATTGCTCGAGGGTATGCAGATCGAACGAAAAAGTTTCTTCGGTACTCAGCGACTTGCGCGGACGGTCCGGCTCGACTGCGCGATGGTCAATTCCGCGGCAGAGGTCGTGCAGTTCGAGGCCGAACTTGCCGAACAGATCAACCAGTCGCGGCCGGGAAAAACATTGCAGATCGCCGCAGGTTTTGACGGCGAGCTCTTCCAACTTGCGCTCGGTCTTTTCGCCGATGCCCCAGATCCTTCTAACGGGCAGATTTAGCATGAACGCCGGAACCTGATCCGTCGTAATCTCGAATTGGCCGTCAGGTTTGTTGATTTCGCTCGCGATCTTTGCCAGCAACTTGTTCGGGCCGATTCCAGCCGAGGAAGTGAGCTTAGTTTTTTGAAAGATCGCGTCGCGAATGACCTGAGCCAGGGACGCCGGGGCTCCCGGATGCTCCGTTACATCAAGATAAGCCTCGTCGAGCGAAAGCGGCTCGACCAGCGGTGTGAAGCGCTGCAGAATCGCGCGAATAGCGGCCGCTTCGCGACGGTAAACGTCGAAACGCGTCGGTAAAAGAACAAGCTGCGGGCAGCGCTGCAGCGCCATGAAAGTAGGCATGGCCGAGCGCACCCCGAATTTGCGTGCTTCGTAATTGCAGGTCGTGAGCACACCGCGGTTTCGCATTCCGCCGACGCCGACCGGTTTACCGCGCAAGGCCGGCCGGTCCCGCACTTCGATGGCAGCGTAAAAACAATCCATGTCGAGATGGATGATTGCCCGCGGCTCAGAAATCTCGGCCATTCCCGCAATCTAATCGGAAGATCGATCGATCTAAAGCGACCCAAGCTTTGTTGTTCAATTGACGAAAAAGCCGCTATCGATCATGCTTAACGCTCACAAAATGGCCCTCATCCCGAGCGAATCGTACAGTTTTCCGGATGATTTTGTGCTCACAATTGGCGACGCGCGAAAATCCATGAGGCAGCCGGCTGTTCCGCCGCCTGAGCCCGAACCACTGGCAGAAAAAGTGGAGCCGCCAGTCATTGAAGCTACAGTTGCCCAGGAAACAGAGATGCCGGTAAACGAAGGGCCGGTTCTGTCGACGGTCGAGCCAGAGCAAGTTCAGGCACCGATGGAACAGGCGCCACCACCCGTGCAGAGTCGAGTTTTCATTCCCAGTGTGGTTCCGGCCACCCTGAAGAGAAAAATACGCTGGAATGCGCGGGTCGCTCCGCCACAAGCTGCTTCGCCTGCAAACGGGGCCCCGGGTATTTCGCCAACGAATGAAGTGCAATTGCGTCCGGCACCGTACGTGGCTTCGCCACCGAAGCCGAAGCCGGACGTTAGGCCACAGATTTCTTTGACCCAGCCGATGCCGCTGGAAAGTGAGCTACCACCGGCTCCCGCGAATATACCATTCGTTCCGGATTCGATTCCGGAGGCGCGAATCGTCGAATCGCCCTCGGCCGATCTGATGCAGACGCTTCTTTCTCGGGCGCTGTTTGCCTCGGCCGAGCCAGTCGAAAACGGCGCGCCATCCCAAAATGAAGCTGTTCCGGTGGCGACAAATATTTATACCCCGGAGAACATCCAGCCCGCAGTTTTTGTGGAAACGGATGATGGACGTGAGGATTTTGCGCCATCATCCCTGAACGAAGAGCAATCGGCGCAGACGTCTGCTCGACGGCATTATAGTCCGAAGATGCGCCACTTTTTGTTTTGTGAGGCTGTCGCCGTCGGAATTCTTGTTCCTTTTGCAATTCTCGGACTGCTGCGAGTGTTTCACAATCCGGTCGTGATCGCTTTGATTGACGTAATCACGATTGCGGCGGCAGTCTCCGCCACGGTCATGCCAATTATGTTTTTCGCGGTCTCGCCACCTCTTCCGCGTGGCGAGGAATAATGTTCGCCACATCATTGCCGAGCGCAGCAAATCGCGCCGCCGAGTAAAATGAAAGCGTCAGCCACTCGCGTTTTTATGGTGCGACATGGCTCAACGGTCTTGAGCGCTGAAGATCGATTCGCCGGAGCGACTGACGTTGCCCTCTCTGACGAGGGACGCGAACAAACGCGCCGACTGGCCGAACGATTGAGTAAGGAGAAAATCGCCGCTGTCTATGCGTCGCCGCTTGGACGGACAGTGGAAACAGCGCAAATTCTTGCGTTGCCGCACAAACTTGAAGTCCAAACGTGCGACGGTTTGCGCGAAATCTCGCATGGACATTGGGAGCAGATGACGCGACACGAAGTGGAGGAGAAATTTCCGGAAGAAGCGGCCGAGTGGGAAAAAGATCCGTACACCTTCGCGCCGCTCGGTGGTGAAAGCGGCCTGGCCGTGACCGCCCGTGCACTACCTGCGTTGATCGATATTGTGCGCAGGCATCCGAGCGGATGCGTGCTGGTTGTTTCCCATAAAGGAACGATTCGTCTGCTGCTAAGTTCCCTCCTCGGATTCGACCCGCGACGTTATCGTGACAATCTCGATCAAAATCCAGCGGCTTTGAATATTGTCGATTTTAAAAATCCATCACGCGCACGACTGACTTTATTCAACGACACATCGCACTATGACGAGTCAATTCCTGAAATCCCGCAAGCGCGTTTGTCGCGCTGGTGGAATCGCGAAGCGAAATGAGACCGCCTCGCTCGCGTAGCAAGGTCAGTGGCGCGGCGTGAGAACTTCCGCTCCGCTTATCATTGGCGCGACCGGCGGTTCCGGCACCCGCGTGGTCGCGCGGATTGCGCAGCGGGCCGGATACTATCTTGGAACTCACCTCAATGAGTCGAACGACGCGCTCGCGCTCCGGCCATTCAACGATCGATGGATCAATCGTTTTCTCGAATGGCAAAATCGAGAAGCAAAACGCACCGAAATCGAGACGAACCGGATGAGCAAAGACTTTCAGAGTGCGCTGGCTCGGCATTTGGAGTCATCCGGTGGCGTGGAAACGCACTGGGGTTGGAAAGCTCCACGCAGCATTTATTTGCTTCCGTTCCTTAGCGAGCAATTTCCAAATTTTAAATTCATTCATCTTCTGCGGGATGGCCGGGACATGGCAGTTTCGAAAAATCAGCACCAGCTTCATCAACACGGCGCCACCGTCTTGAGCTGGCCGGAACGTTGGTTCAATCCCGAGCCCGTTCAATCAATTCTCCTTTGGACGCGGATCAATCTTCGGGCGGCCGAATTCGGCGAAACGAAATTGCGGAGAAATTACCTTTTGGTTCGATTTGAGGATTTATGTGGAGCGCCGGTTGAAACGACCGGCCGGATACTGCGGTTTCTCGAGGTCGATCTTGATCCGGAATCAATTGCGCATTCAGAAGTCGCTGCGCCCCCTTCGATCGGCCGCTGGCGCCAGCAACCGGCAAAGTTGGTTGCGAGAATGACAAGAGCCGGCCAGGCTGCGCTCAAAAAATTCGGCTATTTGGATTGAAGCGGGCATTTCGTCGGGAACAACCGAATCAATTTCGGGCTTTGCAATGGGGCTTTCCATTACGATATTGGAAAGATAACTTTCTTTAGAAATGGACGCTTCCACTTCCCTTGAAACGCACGGCGAAGACCGGCATTCCGAACACGGCCACGGCGAGCATGAGCATCACGAGCTTGGATTCTGGCGAAAATACATCTTTTCGACCGACCACAAAGTGATCGGCATTCAGTACGGCCTGTGCGGACTGGTCTTCCTGTTCCTCGGTTTTACTTTAATGATGATCATGCGTTGGCAACTGGCCTATCCCGGGCAGGCGCTGCCGGGAATCGGGAAATGGCTGCCGCACATTTTTGGCGCTGACTCGATGCCGGACGGGAAAATGACGCCTGAGTTTTACAATTCCCTGGGCGCGATGCACGGCACGATCATGATTTTTCTTGGCGTGGTACCGGTTGCGTTCGCAGCCTTTGGCAATTTCGTCGTGCCGCTGCAGATCGGCGCGCCCGACATGACATTTCCGAAAGTGAACGCTGCGAGTTTTTGGGCGTTCGCGGTCGGCGGTGCGATCATGCTGACCAGTTTTTTTGTCCCAGGCGGCGCAGCCAAGGGCGGCTGGACGTCGTACACTCCGCTGGCGGATATTGCGGACAAAGGACCGGCGTTTAACCCGGTATTCAACGGTCAAACGCTTTGGCTGCTCGGATTTATTTTCTTAATTACCTCGTCGCTGCTCGGCGCGGTCAATTTCATCACCACCATCATTCAATTGCGGGCCAAAGGGTTGACCTGGATGCGGCTGCCGTTCTTCGTCTGGACCCAATTCGTGACCGCCTTCCTTCTTCTGCTTGCGTTCCCGCCGCTTGAAGCCGCGATTGTCATGCAAGTCATGGATCGGCTCGCGGGCACAAGTTTCTTTTTGCCGGCTGGCCTCATTGTGAATGGATCGCCGGTCAGCATCAGCGGCGGCGGTAGTCCGCTGTTGTGGCAGCATCTCTTCTGGTTTCTTGGTCACCCGGAAGTCTATGTCTTAATTTTGCCGGCGTTCGGAATCGTTGGCGAAATTCTGGCAAACAATTCGCGCAAGCCGCTTTGGGGCTACAAATCGCTCGTCTTCTCGGTGCTGACGATTGGCTTTTTGTCGTTTATTGTTTGGGCGCACCACATGTGGCTCACTGGCATGGGCTCGACTGTGAGCGCGTTTTTCCAAACGACTACTCTGCTGATCTCGATTCCGTCGGTTATTATCTTAAGCGCCTTTTTCATTTCGCTTTGGGGTGGCGCCATCCGCTTTAACGTCCCGATGCTTTTTGCGACCGCCTTTTTGCCGATGTTCGGAATCGGCGGTCTCACCGGCATTCCCCTCGCGTTTAATTCAGCCGATCTCTACCTGCACGACACGTATTATGTAATCGCGCATTTCCATTATATCGTCGCGCCTGGAACGATTTTCGGTCTCTTCGCGGGAGTTTATTATTGGTTCCCGAAAGCCACCGGACGAGTCATGAACGAATTCTTGGGCAAAGTTCATTTCTGGCCGTCGCTCATCTGCATGAACGTGATTTTCCTGCCGATGTTTCTTCAGGGAATGCTCGGAATGCATCGTCGCTGGTACGACGGCGGCCAGGGCTGGAACCTCGCCGGCGAACACATCTGGGGACTGAGCGGCTTTCAATGGAACACGCCGATCTCCTGGGCGGCCTGGATCATGGGTCTGGCGCAGATTCCATTCATCATCAATTTCTTTTGGAGCATCAAACACGGCAAAAAGGTGAACGACAATCCATGGGAAGCGACCACGCTCGAGTGGACCGCGCCTTCGCCCCCGCCGCATGGAAATTTTGTTAACACGCCGGTTGCTTATCGGGGTCCGTACGAATACAGCCTGCCGGGCAGGGAAAAGGATTTCACCATGCAGAACGAACCGGTCGAACCGGCGGAACGGGCGCGCCGAGCGCCAACTCCGGGCGAACCAGTCCTGGCCTGACCAATGGAAATTCCATACACCGTCTCGACCAGGCCTGACACCGGTCTTTGGAACGCGAAGATCGGCATTTGGCTCTTTCTCGCATCAGAAGTGATGTTGTTCGGCGGACTCTTTTCGGCCTACGTTTTTCTGCGCCTCGACGCGCCTCCGGGAATGTGGCCGCACGGCTTACTGAACGTTCCGGTTGGCACGATGAACACCGCAATTCTGATTCTGTCGTCGGTGACGGTAGTGCTGGCGTGGGCGGCGCTGAAAATGCGACGCTACCGCGCCTATTGGTGGTACATGCTAGCCACCATCATGTGCGGCGTCACTTTTCTTTTCGTCAAACTTTATTACGAATGGCCGCAGAAGTTCGAGCATTTCGGCGCGTATATTAAGCCGGCGGCGCTTGAAAAGTACGAACCTTACCTTGGCAATCATCGTCAGGAGGAGAAAGGGCTTCCGCCGCGGCTTGAAATCACCGGGCACCTTAAGGACGAAGAACAGTTGAAGGATGCCAGCGCTAGAGAAATCGAACTTTACCTCGATCCAGTGAACGCAGATCCAGACAATCCGACAATGGATCGGCCACACTTCATTCCGTTGCCGGTCACGGAAAAGATCGCGAAAATCGACAAGGCCGATATCGAGAGGATCACTTCATTTGGCCCATGGCACAGCGCGTATTTTGCCAGCTACTTCACCATTACCGGTTTGCACGGCGCTCACGTTCTTGGAGGCGTGCTCGTATTTCTTTACATGTGGTTGCCGGTCAGTAAGAAAGTTTACCAAAAAAACCCGGAACATCTGGCCAATCGTGTCGAAGTTTGCGGACTTTTCTGGCACTTTGTGGATCTCGTTTGGATCTTTGTCTTTCCACTCTTTTATTTGCTCTGAAAAATGAATAATCCGCCCGACATTTCTCAAGACCCGGCCGAGCACGAAGAATACGCGCACAATGTGCAGAAGCACGTCAAAGGCTATCTGATGGTTGGTGCGCTCTTGCTTGCGTTCACTGCCATTACGGTTGCTCTCTCGTATGTCGACTTTGGAACGCGCAAGGCCAACATTGGCGTTGCCATGCTGGTCGCGACCCTCAAAGCGGGAATGGTCGCCGCCATTTTCATGCATCTGGCTGCGGAAAAACGCTTGATTTATCGCGTCCTGATTTTTACCGGCTTTTTTGTCCTCGGACTTTTCTGGCTTACATTTTTCGCCTGGTTCGACCCTGTGTCTCGTTGATATGTCTCTCAAGGGCTTTCATATCGTTTTCATTATCTTCTCGACCCTGCTCGCGCTCGGGTGTGGCGCGTGGTGCGTCTGGGTCGATCTGGTTGAGGGCGCGCCGGTTTATATTGTCGGCGCAATCGCTTCGTTTGTTTGCGCGGTCGCGCTCGTCGTTTATGGCGTTTGGTTTTATCGAAAAATGAAGCGGCTTCGAATCATCACGTGAGAAATTTTTTTGCGATCCTTTCGGTCTCAGCCTTGCTTGCCGCGCAGCAGGCAAGCGCGTGTCCCTTTTGCTACGGCGCGAAGGATGGCAAATCGACCCAGCATATGGCGGTGGCGATCTGGTTCCTATTCGGCGCAGTGATGTCGGTTCTGGGCGGAATCGGGGCCTTCAGTTTTCACATTTGGCGTCATGGCCGCATGCCACTCGAGCCTTATCAAACGTTGGCCGAAGAGGATCTCGAGAAATATGAGTAGCCTTGCACTGATTAACGAGTTCCTCGGTCAACCACCGAACGCCTCCGAACATGGCTATCAGATCGATCAGATCCTGGAATTCGCACATTGGTTCATGGGCGCGTTATTTGTCGGTTGGTCGATTTTCTTCGTTTTCGTGCTGATTCGCTTTCACAAGAGCCGTCATCCAAAGGCGGATCACGCGGGAGTGCGCAGCGGGATCTCGACCCACCTGGAGTTTTCGTGCGTTCTGATTGAAGCGGTCCTGCTGCTCGGTTTTGCCATCCCGCTTTGGGCGAAGCGGGTCAATGAATTTCCTACGACAAAAGATGCAATTTTGGTCCATGCCGTAGGCCAGCAATTCAACTGGACTTTCCATCTGCCTGGACCAGACGGCCAATTTGGGCGTCGCGATATCAGTTTGGTGACAAATTCAAATCCGCTTGGTCTCGATCCGAACGACCCAAGCGGGAAGGACGATATCGTGGTGCTCGGAGAACTACACGTCCCGGTCGATCACCCGGTGATCATTGAGCTTTCGTCGAAAGACGTGATTCATAATTTTTGTTTGCCTCATATGCGGATTGCCGCCGATGCGATTCCGGGATCGCTTATTCCGCTGTGGTTCAAGCCGATCAAAGCCGGCACCTATGAAGTCGTCTGCGGTCAACTATGCGGCCTCGGCCATTATGGAATGAAGGGAACCCTGGTCGTTGATACGCCGGCAGACTACCAGGCATGGTTGAAAGAACGTGCTGAATTGGCCGCAACACCGAGCACGCCGAAGACGGCAACTCCAGCCGCGTCGCCTGCGCCCAGCCCCGGCGCTAGATAATCGAGTTGCGCAACGTGGCGCAGGGATCAACATCCGCCAGCTGGCTTAGTCGCTACGCCTGGTTCACTGCGATCGCGACGCTGCTCCTCGTTTGCAGTGGCGGAATGGTCACCAGCAAAAATGCCGGTCTGGCAGTGCCCGATTGGCCGACGACATTTGGCTACAACATGTTTTTGTTTCCGGTCTCGAAATGGATTGGCGGAATTTTTTTTGAGCATACTCACCGTCTCATCGCCTCAACGGTTGGATTTCTCACCATTATCCTCGCGGTCTGGCTTTGGCGCAGCCGAGAACGGCCACTGCGTAATCTTGGGTTGATCGCTATCGGCGCTGTAATTGTGCAGGGCATTCTGGGCGGTCTTCGGGTCACAATGCTGAAAGATCAGATCGGAATCTTTCACGCCTGCCTGGCGCAGGCATTTCTTGGGTTGATCGTTTTCATCGCGCTAATCACCACAAATTTTTGGCGCAGCCTGACGAACGAACCTGTCGATTCAACAAAAACCGCAGGGCTTAGGGCGCTCAGCCTGGCGATTACAGTTGCGATTTACCTGCAGCTGGGACTGGGCGCGACAATGCGGCATCAGCATCGCGATCTTGCGATTATCGATTTTCCAACGGCCAACGGCGTCTGGATTCCGGACACAAGCGCTGCCGCTTTAACGAAGATCAACGCCTGGCGCGATACGCAGGGGCTGTCCGATGTAACCGCATTTCAAATTTGGCTGCAAATGGCGCATCGTTTTTTGGCTCTGGTTATTGCTGTTGCTGTAATCGCCTTTTGCCTGCGAGTTTTTCGCGATCTGCCAGGAAATACCGCGCTCAGGCGATTATCGGTATTGTGGGTGGCGCTCGTTTTTTGCCAGGTGGCTTTAGGCGCATGGACGATTTGGAGCAACAAAGCGGCTGACGTCGCGACCGCACATGTCGCCGGCGGTGCGATTATGCTCTCGTTTGGCGTAAGCATTTGTGCGTTAAGCTGGCGTCTGGCGCCGGCCGCATCAAAGGCGAGATCGACCGTTGCCACACGGGAAAAACTGGCAACGATATGAGAGCGGATCTCTTTCAGAACGGGATAGCGACTAAAACGGACGCTGAACGGTCCATTCCGCATTTCGCCTCGGATTTCGCGCAGTTGGTCAAAGCGCGCCTCACCTTGCTCGTTCTGATGACGACAGCTGTCGGTTATTATCTTGCCGTCCCGAACCCGGTGAATTATCTCGGATTAGTTCGCGCGGTCTTCGGAACATCGTTGGCCGCAGCCGGCGCCGCCGCGTTAAACCAATGGTGGGAGCGCCGCTCGGACGCGTTGATGCACCGGACAAAATTACGTCCCATTCCGGCAGGCCGAATGCGCGCGTTCGATGCATTTGCAGTCGGATTCGCGCTTGCAGTCATTGGTGTGGGTTACCTGGCGATTGTTTGCAACTCATTGAGCGCTTTTCTGGCCGCACTGACCATTGTTCTTTACATTTTTGCTTACACCCCGCTGAAAAAAATCAGCGCAGTGAATACTTTGGTCGGTGCAATTCCGGGCGCAATCCCGCCGCTGATCGGCTGGGCTGCTGCGCGCGGGGAGGTAGATGCGGGCGGGTGGAGCCTCTTTGCCATTCTGTTTTTTTGGCAGATGCCTCATTTTTTCTCCCTCGCCTGGATGTATCGAACCGATTATGCGCGGGCCGGATTTCAAATGATTGCCAGTGATGATGAAACCGGTGCACGGAGTGCGAGCCAGAGTGTCCTTTTTTGTCTCCTCCTGCTGATCGTGGCGAGCATCCCGGGCTATCTTGGCATTTCCAATATTTTTTACGTTCTGATCTCCTTGGTCCTCGGCGGATTGTTCATGGCGTTCGCGATGCACTTCCACAAACACAAAACGGTGCGGGCTGCGCGCTGGTTGTTCCTGGCATCGATCACTTATCTGCCGTTATTGCTCCTCGCCATGGTGGTCACAAAATTATGAGTGCAACCTCGCTCGCGATCCCGCCCCCGAGGACCGGCAGGTCGCGGACATGGAAGATCGCGCTCATTTTGATTCCGGTCGTTACACTCGTGCTCTTAATTTGGTTACGGCACACGGAAGTCAAAGTGCTGCGCCAAAGAACCATTTCATCTTATGGGACTGTTCCGGATTTCGAACTGATGAATCAGAACGGCCAGCCTTTCGCCTC
>DASPUI010000049.1:0-9405 GCA_035622995.1 Chthoniobacterales bacterium | reverse complement strand
TCGGCCGGGACCGATCCAGGGCGATATGGTGCATCCCTATCTCAATCGGCGTGCCGGCAAAGAAGCGGTCACCTATTTCGACGAACGATTGAAGCCCGTCCTCGAACGGACGCTGGGCGTTCCATTGTTTCAGGAGCAAATGCTCAAGATCGCAATGATTATGGCCGATTTTTCCGGCAATGAGGCGGAAGAATTGCGGCGGGCGCTCAGTTTTCATCGTTCCGAAGAACGGATGCAAAAAGTGAGCGTGAAATTGCGCGCGGCGATGGAACGCAAGAACGTGGCCCAAGATAAGATCGACAAGATCATTCAAGCGATCACGTCCTTTGCTCTTTACGGATTTCCGGAATCGCACGCAATCAGCTTCGCCATCCTCGCTTATGGCAGCGCGTATCTGAAAGTGCATCGCGCCCCGGAGTTTTTCGCCAGCCTGCTCAATAATCAGCCGATGGGTTTTTACACGCCGGCCACGATTGTGAAAGACGCCCAGCGGCACGGCGTGAAAGTAAAGCCGGTGTGCGTAAAAAAGTCCGGCTGGCGCTGCACCGTTCTGGACGACAACACGTTTCGGCTTGGTTTTTGCGTGGTGAACGGACTACGCCAGCAACACGGCGAACAAATCGAAGGCGAACGAAATGCCCGACAATTCGAATCGCTCGAAGATTTCAAACGACGCATTTCGCTTTCCAAAGAAGAATTGCGAACGCTGGCGGAATTAGGGGCGCTCAATTGTTTCTCCAAGCATCGGCGGGCAGCGATGTGGAAAGTGGAAGAAGCACTTTACGATGACTTGGCTACGCAAAGATCGACCTCGTCATCATCGCCGCTTCTGGCGATGACGGTGCAGGAGCGGGTGACAGCGGATTATCAGACGATGAATCTTACCACTGGGCCGCATCCGATGAAACTTTTGCGCGAAAAATTGCCGAATATCTGGCGGGCGATCGATCTCAAACACGCGCGACACGGCGCAACCATTCAGATTGCCGGTAACGTGATTTGCCGTCAGCGTCCCGGCACAGCGAAAGGTTTTGTTTTCGTCAGTCTGGAAGATGAAACCGGCGTTTCAAACGCGATTGTCGATCCTGATTTATTCGAACGATTTCGTCTGACGATCACGGAGGAAAATTTTTTGGTGATCGAAGGAGAAGTGCAAAATTCAGACAACGTCGTTTTGATTAAGACCCGCGAGATCAGGCCATTGACGCATGACCAGCTCATCGGAAGCGAGTCGCACGATTTTCATTGATTGTACTCGGACGCCGCGTGCGGAGTAGACTCTTCCGACTCGGGCGGCGCTTGCACCGGCTCCCGATCGGACTCGACCCATTCGGTGTGAAAAATGCCGGGCTTATCCATGCGTTCGTAGGTGTGGGCGCCGAAGAAATCGCGTTGTGCCTGCAATAAGTTCGACGGCAGTCGGGCAGAACGATAGCTGTCGAAGTAAGCCAGAGATGCGCTGAAAGCTGGCACGGCCACGCCTTGTTCGATCGCGCCCGAGATGGCGATGCGCCAGTTGTCCTGCGTTTTTTCGATAATGCCGGTGAAATAAGAATCGAGCAGCAAATTGTGAAGCTCGCGATTGCGTTGATACGCTTCGACGATCCGATTGAGAAATTTTGCCCGAATGATGCAGCCGCCGCGCCAGATGGTCGCGATGTCGCCGAAATTCAGATTCCAGTTGTATTGTTTGCTGGCGGCGGCAAGCAGCTCCATGCCCTGCGCATAGGAAACGATTTTTGACGCGTAAAGCGCGTGGCGAACAGCCTCGACCAGTTGCCTGCGATCACCGCCAAACTTTTTAGGTTTTGGTCGGGGAAGAATCTTGGAAGCAGCGATTCGTTCGTCTTTTCTCGATGAAATCACTCGTGCTTCGACTGCGGCGTTGATGGTGGAAATGACGACCGATTGTTGAATCGCGGATTGTAGCGTCCAGATGCCGGTGCCTTTTTGCCCGGCTTTGTCGAGGATCACGTCGACCAGCGCCTTGCCGGTGCCGGGGTCAGTCTTACGGAAAATCTGTGATGTGATATCGATTAAATAACTGTCGAGTTCGCCTTTGTTCCATTCAGTGAAGGTGTCCGCGAGTGCTTTGTTATCCATTCGCGCGACGTCTTTCAGAATTGCGTAGGCTTCGCAGATCAATTGCATGTCGCCGTACTCGATTCCGTTATGCACCATTTTTACATAATGCCCGGCGCCGTCCGGCCCCATGTAACGGCAGCACGGCTCGCCATCCACTTGCGCGGCGATCTTCCGAAATATCGGCGCAATGATCTTCCATGATTCGCGCGTCCCGCCCGGCATCAACGATGGCCCTTTCAGCGCGCCCTCTTCTCCGCCGGAGACGCCGCAGCCAACGTAATGAATTCCCTTTGCCTCGAGCTCTTTGCCACGCCGTTGCGTATCGGTGAACAGAGAGTTGCCTCCGTCAACAGTCACATCGCCTTTTTCAAGAAGCGGCGCGACTTCGGCAATCACCTCATCGACGGGCTTGCCGGCCTTGATCATGATCATGATCTTGCGCGGGCGTTTCAACGCCCCGACCAGTTCCCCGACCGTTTTTGTCGGCCGAATATTTTTTCCTTTGGCGCGCGTAGCGGCAAATTTCTCGGTGACCTCGTTTGTGCGATTAAAAACGGCGACCGAAAATCCCTTTGATTCCATGTTCAGGACAAGGTTCTCGCCCATTACCGCCAGGCCGATCAGCCCAATATCACATTGATTCGCGGTCATTTTGGGGTCTGCTTTGTCTCGCGGCTTGAGCCGTCCTTGTAACGTAACGATTGATCGGAAATTATGGCAAACTCAGTTTGTGAAGTCTTGGTAACAGAAAAGCAACTCAACCGCCCGATCGGTGATTTCGATCCCGAGAGTGGAGCGGTTGTGGATTTTTTTGGAGTCGTTAGGCGATTGGAGAATGCGCGAGAGATCGAAGGAATCGAATACGAAGCGCATCTCGCGATGGCTGAGAACCAACTGCAACATATCTCGGAGGCGGCGGTAGAGAAGTTCTCGCTCCGCAAGACGATTGTTCATCACCGGATTGGTTACGTTCGGGCCGGCGAACCTTCACTCATGATCCGGGTTGCCGCCGAACGCCGGAATGCTGCCTTGGATGCGAGTAAGTGGATCATTGATGAATTGAAAAAAAAGGTACCTATTTGGAAACAGCCCAGATTTAAAAAGGAGGATCAGCGCACGGGCTCGCTCATCAGCACGGTCGCAACGAAATGAATTGGGCAAATCGATTAACACTTAGTCGCTTAGTCCTGACCGTGCTGTTCGTGGCGGCGCTTAGTTCTTCCCTGCCGTATGCACGTACAACGGCACTGATTACGTTCTTGATTGCCGGTCTAACCGATTTTGTCGACGGCGAAGTGGCGCGGCGTTATGGGATCGTGACCAACTTCGGCAAACTGATGGACCCGCTGGTCGATAAAATCATGATGGCAGCTGCGTTCATTTCGCTTGTGCCTTTGAAAGCGGTTCCGGCATGGGCCGCGACCACCGTCGTCGCGCGGGATTTTTTAATCACCGGTCTACGTTTGATGGCAAGCACGAAGGGGCAAATTTTGCCGGCGGAGCGGCTTGGCAAACAAAAAACGTCATGGCAGGTGATCACAATCATTTTCTTTCTCGGTTTGTTGTCGGCCAGCGAATTGCGCTACGCGAACGAAAGATCAGTCTGGTGGTTCCGGGCCTGGAACGAAGCTGGTCCAATTCTGGTCTGGATAACGATTGCGTTAACCGTGTATTCGGGATTGGGATATGCCTGGCGTTACCGGGAGCTTTTCGTGCGGGAACAATAACCAAATCGGCCCCGTAGAAGTCATTAAAAGAAGCTCTGCGGAACCTCGATACGGTCGCCTGGCTGCAGTTTTACGTCCTGGGACGGATCCTTCCGAAACTGCCGCACGTCGTAAACCCTAACCTCGCTGCCGCGCAAAAGGCGAACGTGTTTCTGATCGGCGAAGTCGTTGAAACCACCTGCGCCGTTGATTGCGGCCAGCAACGTGAGGTCCTCGGTAAACGGAACACGCATAGCCTGGCGTACTGCTCCGCCGACGTTCACAAATCGGGCCATCGGCTGCATCACAATCGTGATGTTCGGATTGGTGAAAATCTTGGTCGCGCGATAGCTCTCTTCGATCGCCCGGGCCAGTTGTGCCGGAGTTAATCCAGCCGCCTTGATTTTGTTGATGTAGGGAAGATTGACCGAGCCATCCGCACTGACGGTGTAAGTGTTGTTGACTTGTTGCTGTTCCTCGTACGGAACGCCACCTATCTTAATGTCGACCGGATCGCCGACTCGTAAAGTAGCCTGGCCGAAAGCGGCGCCGGCAACGCCGAAGAGCGAGACAATAATCAAGAGCGTCCGGCAAACTTCAATATTCATCAGGTCCGGAAGAACCGTTTGAGTTACCAGCGGCGACGTTTGAGCGAATGCCAACCTCATTTTTGTCGCGCGGACGATAATAGCCGTAATAGTTTGTGTAATAAGAGTAGTTCTGGTCGTGTTTAAGATCGACGTTGTTCAAAACGACGCCAAGAACAGTTCCGCCCACGCCCACGATCGCTTGTTTCACTCGCGTTAACATCGCGCGGGGGAAGCGGCGATGTTGGACAACAATGATCGTCTGATCCACCTCGCTGGCGAGGACCGAAGCATCGCTTACTCCAAGCATGGGCGGGGAGTCGAAAAGCAGGATGTCATAACGAAGCTTGAGTTCCGTGATCAAATCCGACATCCGCTGCGAGTTCAGAATGCCGACCGCGTCTGACGGTAAAACTCCGCTCGGAAGGATTGCCAGATTTTCGACACCGGTCGAAACGATGACCTGGTCGAGCGGGGTTTCGGCGGTGAGATAGTTCGTTAGGCCGATTCTATTACTAACGTCAAAGAGCTCGTGTTGAACCGGACGCCGCAAGTCAGCATCGACGATCAAGGTTGAATAACCGCCCTGGGCACAGATGAATGCGAGATTGGCGAGGGTAGTCGATTTACCTTCACCTGGTCCGCCGCTAACGAGAGAGACGGTATTGGCCTCGGGACTCTTGCGATTGAACTCAATGTTCGTTCGCAGGATGCGATAGGCTTCGGCGTCGGGCGTGTCGCCAAGTTCCTTATGCAAGAGTCGGACGTTTTTCGGAATGATGGCCAGAACCGGAACGCCGAGCAAATTCTCGACATCTTCCATTGTCTTGACGCTCGTATCCAGATATTCGATGAAAAACGCGAGGCCGAGACCCACCACCAGACCAACAAGCGTTCCTAGCATGAGATTGAGTGTGACGCGTGGTCGGGACGGAAAGTCGGGCCGCTCAGCGGCTTGTTTGACGCTGACCGCGAATCGCGGCATGGCCAACTCCATGGCCTGGCTTTGCGCGCGGTTGCGGACGCCGTCGAGCAGGAGCTTCTCTTTAACATAAGTATTTTTAGCGCGGGTGTATTTCGCGCTCAGGTTTTTCGACGCCAGCTGCTTGCTGTTAATTTCATCAAGGCGCTGACGAAGCTGGTCACGGGTCGCTTGCGCGCTCTTGAGATTCTTTTCCAACGCGCTCCGGACGCCGCTCACCTGTTGCTCGAGCTGGCGGGTATAAACTTCCTGCGCGGCCCGCTGAGCTTTCACCTTGGGATGATTTTCTCCCAGGCCGGAATTTAAAAGCAAAGCCTCCTGCGCGACCGCCTCTTGATAATCGGAAAGAATCTTTTGGAGCGTGACATCGGGAATATCGAGTGTGGGTAGCATCCGCATTAGCTCGTCGCCTTTTACTTTTTCGATTTGGTCGAGCTTGCTGCTAAGCATCGCCACCTTTGCTTCAGCATCGTTCACTTCAATCTCTTGTTTGCGCACCACGTCGTTAACCGGGGCCTGAGTGTCTTCAATTCCTTCCGGGTTAAGGTCGACAATGTGTTCCTCGTCCCTGATGCGATCCATTTCTGCCCGAGCGTCATCAACGCGCTTCTGCTGCTGGGTCACTTGTTCATTCATCGTCGTCACCGCGCGATTCATGATCTCCTTTTCTTCGTCCACCCGCGTGTCCTGGTAGACCTCGACGATTTTGTTTGCGATATCGGCGGCTTCCTGCGGATTCGTATCGAAAACGCTGATCTGAAGAAGATCGGTGTTGCGAACCTCATCGACTTGCAGGTGGTAGCGCAATTTTTGATAAGCTTGTTCCCGGCTGAGTGGGCGTCCACCCATCGCCCATTTTTGCTGAAGCTTTAGTTGTTCGATCACCGGATAAAGCACACCGGTGCGCTGAATGACTTGAAACACGGTCGGCGCGAGTTGCGGGTCGTGGATGGGGATATTCGGCCCTTCCACACCGAAGATGCGCGGGTTCTCAGCAGTCGATTTTACTTCGATGAAAACCAGTCCCTGATATTCGCGCGGTTGAAAATAAGTGACGACAGCTGCCGTGACCAGGACGATGAGGAAAGCCAAAACCACGAGCACCCAGTGAATTCGGATCACTCGCCAATAATCGAGAAAGTGCAGCCTAACTTCTTCTTTGTGTGCCATAACCCCAACCCGCGCGAGCGGTCGACAACCTAGCAAGAAAACCGCTCTTAGTAAACTCTCGGCGCGGGGCTAAAAAGCAAAGTTCAGGCCAGCGAAAACGCGGTTCCGATTGTACTCGAGCGCCGAAAAACCGGAAGTAACATCGGTATAGTTGTAGCCGGCCTCGAGACCGAAATAATGAGTGATGGCGTAGTGGGCTGAAACCGCGACGTCGACCGAATTTTCGGTAAACGACTGGATCGTGGCGGAACCTTGGTTGTCATCATGCTGATAATAGAAGCCAAGCTGCGCGGTGAACCGCGACATTAATTCTTGCTTAATCTGGAGGCCGGTGCGGTATGTGGTCCTGCTCTGTACTTGAACAAAATCAGGCTCCTCGAGGCCGTAACGCGTCGTCCATGAAATCGAACTGCTCTTTCCGGACGCATAAGTGACTGTTGCTTCCACATATGGCTCAGTCCGGTTCGGCGTTTGGTCGTAGTTGCGAAACTGCGCTCCCGCGCGCACCGAAGCCAGAAAACGCGGCGTGAAATTGTGGTCGATTCCTCCGAGGAGATAATGAGTGGTTGAGTCATTATTTCCGCTATGGAGGTAGCTGACGATCTCGTAGCGATACTCCGCCACCAAGGTAGTAGTTGGCACCAGCAGAAAGCGAAACTCGTTGCCGAAGGTGTTCTCCACTCGGTCCTCGGATTGGCCGATTGCACTACTGTCGTAGTTCAATGCATCGATCGTGTAGCTGGTCGCGGTCGAGAATCGCGGCTGCCATTGATAAGCGGCCGTAAACTGGTCGGTGGTAAAAAAATAGTTTCCTACTCGCGCATTAATTCCAGAGCCATAAGTGAAGTTCGGTTCTGTCAAATAGGCCAGATAGAGTTTGGAACTAAGAGTGAGTCGGGGACTCGCCTTGTAGGTAATGTTCAGCCCGCCGTGAAGATCGATATCGTAATCCTGGATTGCGATATGCTCGTAGTAATAGGTGCCGCCGGCGCCAGCGACGAGACTTAGCTGAAGTCGGGGGTCCCCGAAGTCGTAGGCGACATCAATGCCGCCATTGGTAAACCAGGAACTTTGTTTGTTATTTGAAGCGTTGTCAGGATTGTCGTCGTATCCCTCGCGAACATTTAGGGTAAGTTCGAATGGCAATTTCGAAAAACCGCCGGTGCCATTAGCAGATCCGCCCGTAATGGCCTGCTCGGCGCCGTTGCTGGCGGAGACACTTGAGGACGAAATCGTGCCCGAAGACGGATCTGCGCTCATGCTCGAACTGGACACTCCGCCAGAACTCGATGACGAACCGGAGGTTGTATTGCTGTCCTGGCCAAAGGTGGAGTGGGCGCCCAAAACTGCGACCGACCCGAGCGTTACAAACACTAGAACCCTCACGCCTTTTAAGTTTGTCATATAAGCAGCGGTGGCCGCCGTCGAGGTGAATATCTGAATGCGACGTCGATAAGTATCCTATTGGCTGTCAATTTGGGTCAACAGAAATCAGCCTGCTGCCGCGCCACTGGATAACAGCCTCGCCAAACTGGAGCGGGCAACGGGAATCGAACCCGCATGGCCAGCTTGGAAGGCTGGAACTTTACCATTAAGCTATGCCCGCGCGAAATGCCGGCAGTCCGGCTCGGATTAAAATGCCGCGGGTCATTCCCACTGCCAAGCGCTTTTATCATGCGATCTTTCGGCCGGCGCGATGTATAATCAACCTCCGGTTTACGTGAGCGCGCTTCTGCTTGCTTCCAATTCTCCACGCCGGCGTGAACTACTCGCTGACGCAGGATTCGAGTTCGAAGTGATGCCGCCAAAGGTTGTTGAAAGATTCGATCTTAATTTGACGCTGCGTGAGTTGGTCTCCTGGAATGCAGTCCGAAAAGGGATCGCAGCCGCCCGGACTCACGCGGCCAAAGTTGTGCTGGCAGCAGACACGTTGGTTGCGATTGATCAGCGTATCCTCGGCAAACCGCGGAACCGTTCCGAAGCGCTGACCATGCTGCGACGATTGAACGGCCGGGCGCACGAAGTTTGTTCGGCTGTTTTCATTTGTCATCTCGCGACAGGCAAATCGATCAGTTTTTGTGAGCTATCGCGCGTCCATTTTCGTCGTTTGAGCGACTCCGCCATCCGCAGTTATATCGATAAGGTGAATCCGGTCGACAAAGCCGGCGGTTACGCCGCCCAGGAATCGGCCAGCGAAATTATATCGAAGATCGACGGCTCGTTCACCAACGTCGTCGGTCTGCCGATGGAGCGGACCAAAATCGAGCTCGCCCAATTTGGCATCGAACCGAAGTAATGCCGGTCCTGCCTGCGGCCTAACGAGTCTCGACCAATTCCTCTTTGTGCTCGATCGAGCGTTCGGGCTTGTCGCGTCTGAGAACAAGATACAGAAACCAGACAATAAAGCAGTTCGCCAAAAGAATCAGTAATGGCGCGATCAGTGGGCCGTGAGAAAAAAAGCGATGCCAAACGTGCCGTACTTCCAGCGGGATCAGCGCGGCGGTTGCGCAAATCATTAACCATTCCGCCCATCGCTTTTGCATGTAAACACCGATCCCCTCCGTCAAAAGCACGCCGCAATAGAAAAGAGCGAGGATCCCGGTCGCGCGCAATGTCCCGCCACCATTCGACAGCTCCTGCAATTTATTTAACAGGTAAATGATTGGCTTGCTATGGTGCAACAGCAGCTGGTCCTCGGACCAATCCGAAATTTGGTCGAGCCAGACCGGCCGACTGTTTAGAAACAAGATTGAAAAACCAAGCAGGAAGAGCAACAGGCCCTTCAGGATCTTGAAGAGCGCGATAATCTTGAGATAACGAACGCGCCGCCGCCCCTGCAAAATGCGGGGTTCATGCGCTGAATTTCCCATCCGCA
>DASPUI010000048.1:0-9382 GCA_035622995.1 Chthoniobacterales bacterium | reverse complement strand
CGTAAAAAAGCAAACGACAACTCGGAGCAAAACCCAGGCGCAAGCGAGCAGTGCCGTACCAATCGATGTTTTCATCAGCGTGATAAAATTGCGTCTCCGCGTCGATTGTGCCGGTATGAGTGGTGCTGTCGTCGATATTCGCGCCAGAAAAATCCGCCTCGGCCCCAATCACGAAGTGTCCCCATTGATAATTGTAACCGACCTGTCCGCCTCCGACGACTCCCGTCATGCTTAGATCGACGTCGGTCGGTTCCGCTGCGGTAAAGAACTCATGCGGTCGCGGATCGAGGTTTGTGTCCGGATTCATCCAACCGTAACCGATATGTCCGCCGACATAAAACCCGGTCCAACTGCACGGCTCAGGCGGTACCGGCATTATGTTCTTATCTTTGGCGCTGGCAATCGGTTCCGGACCGGCAACCGCGTTCAAGGTCGCCGCGCCAATCGAAAGACAAATCGTTAGGCGGATCAGCCCCTTCACGATCTCTTTTTCTTAAATAGCCAGCATGAGGTCAAGCCTTTACCAAATCACTTCGCGCCCCGAACGCAGGCGGCTGCCCCCCTGACAGGATTCCACTATGGTTTATCCTTTCGAGTTTTATGCCTGCCGAGAGGACGCAATCCAAGCCGCACCTCGTCCGCGCGCTCAAACTGCGCGATCTCATCCTGTTTAATCTGGTCGCCGTCCTGGGTCTCAGACATCTGGGAACAACGGCGAAGTTCGGTCCCGGCTCGTTGCTGATGTGGTTGATCGCCGCCGTCTTCTTCTTCATCCCGCAAGGCCTGGCCGTGATCGAGTTGTCATCACGGTTTCCGAAAGAGGGCGGCGTTTATTTCTGGACAAAACGCGCGCTGGGCGAAGGTCACGGGTTTTTGTGCGGCTGGTGTTACTGGGTCAACAATGTTCTTTATTACCCGAACCTGCTGATTTCAGCCGCGGTCATCGCGACTTTTATCTTCGGCAAAAGTGGAAGCGGGCTGAGTGATAGTTGGTTATATGTGTTGCCGGTCACGCTCGGCGTGCTGTGGCTCGCCACCGTAATGAACATCGTCGGCCTCGGCACCGGCAAATGGTTGCAGAATGCCGGAGGCGTCGGCACCTACGTTCCCGGGCTCATTCTGATCTTGTTAGGCATTTACGGCGCGATGACCGGTCCTTCGGCTAACGAACTCAGCCTGGCGACTTTGAAGCCTGATCTGAACAATCTTCCGGCGCTAAATCTGCTGGCTTCGATCGCGTTCGCCTTCGCGGGGCTCGAGTTGGCTTCGACAATGGGTGACGAGATCGAAAATCCACGGCGTAATCTGCCTCGCTCCATCTTCATCTCCGGGCCATTGATCGCCATTGTCTATATTCTTGGAACAGCCGCGGTGCTGTGGCGCCTGCCAAGCAAGAGCGTCAATGTAGTCTCAGGATTCCTGGAAGCGATCAAGGCTGGCGCCGATAACATTTCCCCGGCGCTGGCATGGATCGCTCCGTTGTGCGCTGCACTTTATACCATTGGTAATCTCGGCAGCGTCGGGGCCTGGCTGATCGGGCCGGCCCGCATGGCATTCGTGATCGGGCTGGATCGCTATTTTCCGAAAGCTTTCGGAATAGTGCACCCGCGCTGGCATACGCCGTATGTGGCGATCCTCGTTCAGGCGACGCTCGGGACAATATTTCTGTTGGCCTCGGTCGTCGGGCATGGCACCAAGGTCGAGGACGTTTATCTCATCCTGCTCGATACGCAGATTCTAATTTATTTTATCCCCTATCTTTATTTGTTTGTCGTCTTTTTGATTCATCGCCGACGCGGCGAGAACGCCAGTGACGTTGTGCTGTCTCCCGGCGGATCGATTGGCGCATGGCTTATCGGCTTGAGCGGTATGGTTGCGACCTTGTTTGCAATGATCATCGCAACGATTCCTCCGCCGGACATGGGAGGAAGCTCTTTGGTGTTTCGGCTAAAGGTCATCGGCGGAGCGCTCGGATTCATTCTCGTCGGCGGATTGATCTACTGGCGCGCTCGCTTGAAAAAATTGGGTACTCCGTAACCAGCTGAATGGAACCGCCGGGACACGAGTGACATAAATGGCAAGGGAGATAGGCCGCCCGCGCCGCCACAGGACTCTCCGTTTCCAACCCGGCGCTGATCGAGCGCCGTTAACAAATTACTTTCCGCGACTCGCCGGCGGCACAATGCCGTTCATCCTGAGATACTCGACTATCTGGCCGTAATGATCGAACGCATGCGCTGGGGCAAAAGTGGCCAGGAACAATCTGGTTGTCGTCCCACTTTTCCTGGTAACAGGTTGGACAAGATTCGACTCGTTCAAAGTGGCTACCGCCTTGTGACCGAATGCGAACGAATCTTTCAGGAACTTTATGATCTCGGCTTTGGCCTTCATGTTGTCCGGGCCTTTCCCATCATTCACCGTGTCAGGCGGCTTCTCGCCAGTGATCGGGGACCAGATGAGGTAATTGGACGCGGCGATGTGCTTCAGTTGTTCGCCGAAGGTGCGCACGCCTTTGTAGTCGCTGCCGGCAAGGTTCAGCTTTTCCGGAGAAAAATCGAACTTGTCCTCCGGCATCGCTTCGGCCGCTTCGACTAGTTCTTTCTCGACGATGGTGATCTCGCGATCAATCGCCGACGCGATCGTCGGCGGTGGCGAACTTTGTGCAGCCGGCGAGCTGGCAGCAGGTGAGCTTTTCGTGTTCTGGCCGTAGGCCATGATCGGAAGCAAACACGCGGCTAGGAGAACTAAGGTTTTGATGTATTTCATGGGATGTTAAGAGCAGGGTTTTGACGAATTCAGACATCAAAGAATTTCTCCATCTGTTTTGCAAGAAAAACACTGATACTCGGTCTTGTTCAGCGATTGACCTTTTCCGAGTGCCTTGCGGGCCCACCATTGGCGGAACTACGACGTAGCCAAACGACGCGCTTTTTCCTTTTGTTTTGCCAGCAGGAAGATCGGAAGCGACAAGACCTGCAGTGCGACCGAGAAAGCAACCAACGCGAATAGCGATTTGCCGTAAAGAATTCCCATGAGCGCGCTTCCGGCGAACCAGGCGATCCCAAATCCGGTATCGAACAGACCGAAGGCAGTGCTTCGTTTATCTGACCCGACCACGCCGGCGATGAGTGCATTGACCAACGACCCTTGCGCGCCCATGCCGAGTCCCCAGAGAATCATACCGAACAACGCGACCCACGATTTTCCGAGAAAAACCAACGGAGCAAAAAAGGCTGAAAGAAAAAAGACCGCAAGCAGAACGACTAAGCCAAATTTATCGAACAACTTTCCGAAGATCAGACCGCCGATTGCTCCGGTCGCCATCGCCGCAGCGTAATAAATCGGGATCAAGTCCGTTGCGACCGAAGCTGTTTTTTGAAAATGAAAACCGATGAGGGCGAAATCGGCCAGGCCTGCTCCGATGCATGCATTGGCGGCCAGGTAATACCAGAACGCAGGCGAGAAGCGCTCTGCCCGGATCGCTTCAGCCGGTTCCAAATCGTGCGGGCTGGGAAAAAAATAACGCGCCAATAAGACAACGGTGATCGCGAGCAATGCCGGCACCAGGAGCAGCGCGAAACCGGTCTGGTAATTTCCTTTTCGAAACAGAATCAGCGAAAGAATGAGCGGTCCAATGGCCGCTCCGGTTTGATCGAGCGCTTCGTTTAAGCCGAAGACCCATCCCTGCCCGATATGTTTTCCGGCAAAAGAAAGCATCGCTTCAGTGGCAGGCTTTCTGATCGCGCGACCGGTTCGTTCGGTCACGATCAGTCCCGCAGCCAACGGCCAGTTTCCTGCCAGAGCGAGTGCCGGAACCGCCAGCATGTTGACGACGTAACCGGCGATGGTGATGATCCAATATTTGCCGGTTTTATCAGCGATAAATCCGGAAACAGAACGCAGCGCGTAGCCAAGAAATTCGCCAAGGCCGGCGGTAACTCCGATCACGGCCGCGCTCGCGCCAAGCGTTCCCAGAAATTGACCGGTGGAACTTCGCGCGCCCTCGTAGGTCATGTCGGCAAACAAGTTGGCGATGCCGATAACGAGAACAAAGCGGAACGCGCGGGAAGCAGGCAAGTCACGCGCCGACACTTTCACGCCAACATTTTGCTCGAACAGGAGCTGATTGGCCAGGACTGGTTCCGTTGTAAAGGGTAACTCACCAGGTCCAGTAGAGTGCGAAATAAGAAAGCGTGTGCCGATCGCCGGCAACGCTGTGTCCCGCGCTAAACAGCAGATTGAAATGGTCGCTGATCTTGTAAAGGCCACCGAAGTTTAGCGCCGCGAATCCTTGATCGCCGGCTGTGTCCGCACCTTGAGCAAAAAGTTCGCCGCCGAGAGTGAGATGTTTCCCAAAGTCCCGTTGCACCAGCCAACCGCCGTAGGGATGATTGCGCTCACCGGGAGCGAAGTTCAAGACCGCGCCGCCGCCGCCGTAGGTCGTCCAGGGGCCGAAACTCTTTTGTATCCACAATGGCAGCTGGAACCAGGTTTGCCCGTTACCCAAACCGCGACTCGCGTCACCGGTGGGCAACTCGGCTAAGGGAAAGAAACCAATCTGAGGCCGGCTATCCGTTTCATGCACGAAGCGGTATTTGATGCCGAGTTCCATATCTCCCAAGCCAGTCGCCGTTGGGCGGCCGCCGCCGGAGACGCTCGTTAACGGAAGGATCAGGTGGAGCTGTGTATCCGGGAATGCTCCATAATTCACTTCGACCGCTGGACCTTCGATGGTATAACCGCCGCCGGTGTAGTCGCCGATGGTCAGCAGGTATGTTTCCCAATGGTGATAATCCACCGGCTCCGGGTCATCAGTTAAAAACGGTGGGCCGGCAATGATGCGAGTCGTTAGCGCCAAACTCAGACAAATACCTGCCGACACGATCCTGACGGTCTTGTTCATCGCCGTCCGACTTCAGGATCGCCGATGCGGTCCGGTCAGATCGGGCACCGGACCAATTGGCACGATCCGAGTGGGGTTGATCTCGTTGTGCGTCATATAATAATGACGTTTTATGTGATCGAAATTCACCGTCTCGGCGATTCCCGGGTGCTGATATAAGTCCATCAGGTAGCCTTGAAGGTTTGGATAATCGATGATCCGGCGCACGCTGCACTTGAAATGAATGTAATAGACGACGTCGAACCTAACGAGTGTGCAAAACAGACGCCAGTCGGTCTCGACAATCCGATTTCCGAACAGGTAGCGGCTGGACGTTAGCCGCTTTTCCAATTCATCGAGCGCCTCGAACAATTTCTTGCACGAAATTTCGTACGGCCGCTGTCGGGTCGCGAATCCCGCCTGATAAACACGATTGTTCACGTTATCATAAACGAAATTGGACAGCTTCGCCTGTTCGGCTTCGATTTCTTTCGGGAAAAAATCGAGTTGTCCATTCTTCGCGACCGCATTGAACTCGCTGTTGAACATCGGACAGATGTCGTCTTCGCAGTTGTTGACGATTTTCTTTGTTTCCTTGTCCCAAAGCACCGGGACCGTCACGCGCTCTCCAAAGTCCGGATTCGTTGCGGCATACACTTCGCTCAAATAATGAAAGCCGTTGACCGGATCGGTCGATTCGAACTGCTCGTTAGGCGGCCATTTCGTCGATGGTTCGCGAAAGGCCCAGCCTTTTTCATTACGAATCGGATCGACGATCGTCAGGCCAATCGCCTCTTCCAGTCCCTTCAGTTTGCGGAAAATAAGAGTGCGGCTCGCCCACGGACAGGCCAGGGAGACATACAAATGATAACGGCCCGCTACGGCCGGGTAGTTTGTCGACGCATCGCTGCGGACCCAATCGCGAAACGCGTCTTCCTGCCGTTGGAACTCTCCTGCTTCGGAAGTCTCTTCAGCAAATTGGGCGGCCATCAGACTATGTAACGCTCTGGTCGCATTATGCCAGTTTGCGATCGAGTGATCGTCAGATGGGCAATGCGACCGGCGACTGCCCGCGCAATTAAGACGGCACGGCCGGGTTGCTAGAATCTAAAATTCAGACCGGCCCGAACGATGTGGCCTTCGGTTTCTCCCTGAAACGATGCTGACGTCCCGGTGAAGAAGAGTGGAGCAGTTCCAGCACTGGTTTGACGGTTGGACCTGCCGACCGGGGCGCCGCCGCCGCCAATGGTGCTAAACACATCGGCGCTGAAGCTCTGTTCGCCGAGATTGAAAAACAGATATTCGACCTTGATCGACCAATGGCACCCCAGCCTTCGCTCAATGCCGCCGCCGACAACGTAGCCCCAGTCGAAGTCTGTTTTGCGGGCATCGACCTCACCGGGCCCGCAAGGCTCAGTGACACAATCATCAGTCACCCTGGTGGTGTAATTCAGGCCGATCGCACCACCGGTTCCGTAAACCAGCCATTTGTCGCAAGCGAAACCGATACGTCCTCGAAATGTCGTAAACAAATCGCTGTCGCTTTCACCACGGGTGTCGCCACCGGGAGATCCGGGTTCAATCCCGTGACCTTCCAAATTCATGTACCCAACTTCGACCTCGGGTCCGACAACCAGCCATTTCCATTGCCAGTTATAACCAAATTCCCCGCCAGCTACGACCCCACTTTCGCTGTATCCCCATGGCTTATCCGGAAGCACTGCGGCAAAATCGACATTGTAGTCATGGTCGACGTCTTCGCTGTGGCCGAATTGACCACCCAGATTGACACCGACATAAAAGCCACTCCAATCGCACGCGGGCGGCGAGATCGGCGCGACCTCTTTCATTTCCTTTCCGCTCGGAAGTTCTTCGGGACCAGCCACGGCCGTGAAGGCAAGGGCGACCGACAAAATGGCTGGGATGCCGAGGCGAAATAGCTGCTTCATACGCCCGCGTTTCTCGGGAAAACGGCCAGTAAGGTCAAGTATATTCCACATGATTCCGCTACACCTTCCCCGCGTACAGGTTATTCCTCCAGAGTTTCAATTCACAGGTGCGGAATCTCGATGATACCAAAATATGGCCCATTTGTGTTTCCTCCGTAGCCGGAAGTTCCGTTATTGGGAGCGTCGTTCCAGGTGCCGGCCGGATTAGCGAGGTTCCAAGCGTGATGCCAGTTGATAGCGCCGTAATCTTCGCCCGGTGATGCATTGTTGGGTTCCCCAGTGGCCGTGTTCCAGTTGGTGTAAGTGACCGACTCACCCGTTGTCCACTTGGTATAGGTTTTCGAGCCAGCGCCAGGCCCGCCAGGCGGAATATCGGTTAAACCGATCCACAACGGCTCGCTGGCGAAACCGCCCTGCAAAAATGAGCTGACCACAAAGGCATTCTCGGCTGAATTGTTAATGGCGATCAAATGGCCGCCTTTGGAAACAGCTTCAGCTTCTGCCGCAGTCCAACTCTCAGCCGAGCTCGTCAGCATGTAGGTATGTCCGTTGTAGGTAAGCGGTAATTGCGACGATTGAAGCTGGTAGACTTCTGCGCGCACGTATCCCGTTTTGCCGCTCTTACCGCGCACGACGAAGTTGTAGGTGCCCGGAGCCAGATTGGCCACAATCGCAGATTCTCTCGAGTCAGTGGGGGCAAGACCGGTCGCCAGAATTTGGGTCTTCTGCGTAGTTTGCCAGTCGTCATTGAACAAAATCTGCGACCCGCTGGATGTGTCCAACTCAAGGGTCGGATCTAATAAGACAGCACCCGGGGCTCCGGTAACGCTCGGTCCGAGCACCCTGATCAACACACTGGTGTTACCGCTTCCAGCGCCGATGGTAAAGTCTCCCGACAGCGTCGACGTTCCGGTACCGGCAAAGCCAATTGAACTGCCGATCGACAACGCGGAATTCGCGGAGGGACTCAGGTCATGAGCGTCGATCTTTCCGATGCCTGAGCCACCCAAAATAACCGTATAAGATCCAGGCACGAGCGTTATGAGAATAGCAGATTCCCTGGAACTGCTCGGCGCCAGGCCAGTCGCCAGGATGGCCGCTTTCTGAGTCAACTGCCAACCGGCGTTGCTCGCAATGGTAGCACCACTTTGATTGAGCAGTTGCAAGCTTGTCGCCGGCGCCTCACCGCTGATTCCCAAACTTGGTCCCAGGCCGCGAATGAGGACCTGAGTGGACGCAGTCCCATTAATGGTGAAGGTCGAAGTAAAAATTACTCGATTCGCTGTGATCTGTGCCAACGTCGAAAACTCCGTGACCTTTGATCCAGCGACTCCGGCCACGAAATTTGAAAGGACCACATTGTTTTGACTGCCGTAAGTTACGAGGAATGAGCCATGACCGTCGGCAGTCGCCAATCGTCCCCCGCTGGCAACGTTACTGAAGGCACCCTGGAGAGTCGTTTGGGTGGTCAAAATGGTGAATGTGTCGCCGGAGGCAGGTGTAAAGTTGTTGATTAGTTCGACAACAAGGCTCCCGCCGAGTGTCTGCGCAGCGCTATCAGTCTTATTGAATAAATCGTAGGTAGTCCCCTGCCCCGTGCCGCCAATGTCGAAGGCAAGGTTCGATGTCGATCCGAGCTGGAGTTTGCCGCTGAAGTTGGCTTGTCCAGGCGGAAACCCCGGTGCCGTGGTGCCACCGTTGTTGAAGGTCGAGCCGGAAGCAATTGTGTTGTTAAATACTCCTTCAATGATGGCGCCGGCGGCGACGTTCACAGTTGTATTATTGAGAGTGGAGAAATCGATTCGTCCATTGGTGTTGTAGGTGCCGTTGCCAGCGACATTTTGCGACGTCGCGCTGGCGCCATTGAGTCCATCGAATTCAAAGATCCCATTGGGAGTGCTACTGATCATCGCCCCATCGTTGGTAGACGTGCCGCCCTGGAAAACCGCGAATTGATCGTTGATGTCCATCGTGCCATTTACCATGAGATCGCCGTCGATCGTGCACGTACCGTTCTGAAACAAGGTCGCGCCCGCATCGATTGTGATCGGACCGAAGTTGCCGGCGCAGGTGGTCGTCCCGTTTACGATTTCGACCAACGCGGTCGTCGTGCCGGATAAGCTAAGCGTCGTTGTATTTTTTGTTTGCAGCCCGTGCGCCCCCGAGATGGTGCTACCTCCGGCGCTGGTCACGGTTCCATTTTGGAAGACCAAAACATTAGGAAGCGAGAGAACCGATCCAGTCGAAAGAAAGAGATTGCGCACGTTGTTTAGAATCGTTCCGCTGGCCGGCGCCAGGGTCGCGCTATTGTTCACATGGATCTCAACCGGAAAAGAAACGCCTCCGCTGTAAGAGCCCGTCCCCGAGATTGTTTGCATGGTGCTGGCGACATCGCCAACACCGATAAAATCGATTTCACCAAAACCGCCGGTACTGCTGGTGACGGCGCCGTTGTTGGCAAAAGTGCTTCCCTCGAATTCGAAAAACTGGTCATTTGTGTCCAGAGTGCCGTTCATCGTGACATTGCCATTGGCGTTTACCTGACCGCTTT
>DASPUI010000047.1:0-16532 GCA_035622995.1 Chthoniobacterales bacterium | reverse complement strand
CGATTTCATATAAGCCCGTGCTCGGATCGGCAAAGGTCGAGTCCCAGCCAGCTAGTCCACCCGGCACACTGGGAGCTGGTCCGCGAATGGTGGTCGACGGACTATCGGCACCAAAAAGTAGCGTATTGGCGAAATTAACCGGTTCGTTGCCACTGGTGGAAATGGCTAGGTAATAGGTGCCGGCGGCCAGCGGTCCATTCGCGTTGCCGGCCGGCAAGGTGGATTGAAGGGACGCGCCGCTTGCATCATCGTTAGCGTAGACGGCTGCGCCACTGGAATTGAAAAGGTAAAGCTCAGTATCTAGACCTGAGCCAGCAGTCAAAGCATTAACCGTGGTCGCGCTAAAGGTACTCGGGGTAGCGATATTGATGGCGTAAAGGTCTACATCATCCGGCGCGCCGATGCTTCCAAAGATCGTGCTCAACGAATTGCCAATAACGGAACCGGTTCCTTGCACCGTAGGAATGGTTTGACCGGCATCGCCTGTCTCAGTCCAGGTAGCAGCGCGTGTGTAACTCGTTAGGCCAGCGAGCAGAGCGGCAGCGGCCATTGCCGCAAGCAGGGTATTTTTCTTCATTGAAAAAGCGTGAACGAACTTGGCGGAGGCTATTGAATTGCAGCCGATAATGTCAAGATAATTTCTATATTTTCAGTGAATATCAAGGCTCCCCACTCAGCAGAACCGAATCGTCTTTCCTTTAGGTTAGAAACGAGAATTCCATCCGGAAATTTATTGCTCGACACCAAACTAGCACCGGCTCATTGTCGTCGCCGTAATTGCAAACCGGACTCGGGAACTCTATGAAAACTAAAGCCAAACCCTTTCTCTGTGCGGCCATCGCCGTTATGGCGATAATGTTGGTTACTGGCGCCTCAGCGCAGCAAGCGCTGCCCGATCAGCCTCAACAGACGCATTACAAAGCCTATCGGCTCGAATCTCTTCCACCAAGTCTGCATCCTGTTGGCCCTCCCGGGGACGTTCCTCCCATCGCGCCTAATGCGATTGCTGTCCCCGAACCGACGACGGCAGCGCTTGTTACTATGGCTGGAATCGGCGCACTGATAATTTTCCTGCGCCAAGCATTGGCCGCGCGCTGATCGCCAAATATCGCCTAACGAACGCCAATTTCGCGGGAGTTTGCGCTTTTCTAAGACCCGTTTTCAAAGGGTTTTGATCAACTCGCGTTCTTCGGGAAGGAGCTTGTCGAGCGCAATCTTTTCAGCTTCCGTCTTCGCCGGTTCCGGTTGACCTGACGCGGCCAGTACCGCGGCATAGACGGCGAGGCTGGACGGGCTGACAGCTGTGTGAGGAACGGACAAGTCGCGATAAAGAGCGAGCGCGCTGTACGGCCGGTTTTGCTTTAGCATGGTTAAAGCGAGCAGGGTTCGATGTGGCAAGCTTGCTGGCTCGTCCCGAACCAGTTTTGTGGCCAACGTTTCGATCGATCGAAGCTCGGGGGCGTCCGATTTGGTATCCGGCGGCAAGATTAAAAGGTGCGTATACGCTTCGTCGTTCTGCAATCCAGTGTCGTTAGGCCAGATTTTCAGGAGTTCGACCAGGATGCCGTGGACTCGCTTGGTATCTCCGGTCGCGAAGACACAGCGCAATCGACCGACCTGGGCCGGTCGAGATTTTGGCTGAACGGTTGCGGCGGCATTGTAGGCGGTCGTTGCCACCTCCAGCGCACCGTTCCTCTCCGCGTAATCGCCGAGCGTAAGTAACTTAGATGAATCGCCGGCCGCATCTTCGATTGCGCGCTGCCAATTGTTGTCCGCGCCCTGCTGTTCGCCTTGTTGCGCAAAACAACGCGCCAGATACATGTGCTGCACTACCGGATCGAGCGGGAAGCGTTCGTTCTCCAAAATTTTTCGAATGTCGTCCCAACGATTGAGCGCGCCGAGCGCATCGACATGTTGGAGAAAGAGTTCACGCGTTTGGACCGCGCGCTCAAGCGGAATGGCATCGATCTCTCGCTGATAATCACCGTGGCGATAGAGCCAGACGCCAAGTGCCAGCAGCTCTTCGTTACTTCCGTTGTTCCAGCGATCAATCGTGCGCTGCTCGATCTGTTCGCGCTGATCGGGGTTAAGCGAGATCTCCAAGTCCGCAGCCAGCAGTTTTTGCTCGGACTTGGCCAGCGGATGACCGTCAATTCTCTTAACCAATTCCCCCACCGAGATCGGAAATGAATCTTTTTCCGTTCCCTGGGCGACCAGAAAACGCTGGGTGAGGGCGGTCAGGGCATCGAGAGAGACCTGATCGCCTCCTGTTGCGATATCGACCAATCGTTTATCGATCTTCAACCCTTCGGCAGTCGAAACGCCGCCGGAATTTCGGAGCGCTTCTTCCAAAACAATGTTTGCCCGCAGTTGATCGCGCTTGGCAGCGCCGGAGTCGTTGAAGACCTTGCCCGCCAGGTCAATCGCCTTATCGAACTGGCGTCTCCGGATCGCAACTTCAGCGGCCAAAATGAAATCGGCCGCCGCCGGGTTGCCGTCAACATTTTGCAATAAATGCTCGGCTGCGTCATTCGCGATCGCCAGGTCATTGGTCCTTAAAGCAATGTCGCATTCGTCCCGGTAGTCCTGGCGCGTGAGCGGGGCAGCGGCTGCCAGATTTTTCCAGAAGGCGAGCGCGTCGCCCTGGCCGACGCGCGAAAGCAGCCTCGCCACAGCCCGCATTGCCAGTGGTTCGGTTGGGCGCAGCTGATAGGCAGTAGACGCCTCGTCCCGGGCTTCGCGCCATTTTTCTTGGTCGATAAGGGCAAATGCCAGCTTCGCGTGTTTGCGCGATTGCCACCCGTGAACCGCGTGGAGAACGGTGGGTGCCAGCAGAAATCCGATTCCGATTAAGGCCAGAATCGACACCGCGATGACGGTTATCAGCAGTCGTTTCCGTTTGCGGGCCGCTATTTCCTCCGGCGTGAGTACAAAATCATCCGTGGCCATGAAACCGTGAAAGACCACAATTATAGATTAGAAAGCCGCCTAGTGCTTGCGCTTTTTCGGGTTGACCGGCTTCTAGTTCTGATTTTGCGGAACGATCAATTTCGGAAGCAGGCCGGCAAATTGCTGATCCGACAACGCCTGGTCGGCTGAGGCCGCATTGGCAATGATTACTTCAAGGACCTGTTGGCCACGATTGCGAATTCCGTTGCGCACCACCCGCCATCGATCGGCCAGATCCCAGTTCGAATAAAGCCCGGCGTCGGCATCGCCGCCATTCTCTGTTTCGTGCGCCGCGTCCTCGTGGAGCGTGAAGTAGGCAGTCGCGTGAACCCGGTTGTTTTGTGTGACAAACTCAAACCGGTGAAACGGCAAGGAGCGACCCGGCGCGACTTCGAAATTGCGAATCTGGTCCGAGCCGACTTGTTTCCAACCTGCGGCCGGCAGACAAATATCCGGCCGGTGCGCCCGCGCGCGCAAAATCGTTCCGCTTCCAGGATTCCAGCGAAGAAAAAAGAGAAAATCAACGCTCGCAGGAAAGGTGGAATCTCTCGGCGAGTTCCAGGTCACTTCGCGACCGCTATCGAATCGAAGAATATTGCGCGCTTCACTCTCGATTTTGATTTCATGATAGCCGGGCGCACCTTCCGGCCAACGGACGGACCATCCGGCGCGCGCGACCATATTTCGCTCGTGTATCCGATACCAAAATTCCGCGCCGATCTCGACCGCCACTGCCCAAGCCAGGATCGCCGCCGCAACTCCAATCACAATTCGCGGAATCGTCAGGCGCCAATGGCGTTTCCTTGTCGAAGAAGATGGCGATTTCCAGCGCGCAGCCAGCCACATCGTTCCAAGAAAAACGAGCACGACAATCGCGTACCCAGCCGCGTCATGCCATTGTTTGACCGCCGCAAGGCTGCGAGTTGCGGCGATCCAGACAAGAAGTGTCGCGCGCAGGAAATTTGCAAAGATCGCGATGGCGATTGCGCTGGCAACAAGAACCACTCGCGGAACAAGCTTCAGTCGCTTCAACTCGCCAAACAACAATCCGATCGTGAGAGAGGTTTGCAGCGAGCGCACCCCGCTGCATGCTTCATTCACTCCCACCAGTCCGCTCGGCAGGCGGATCAGATTTCCCTGCACTTCTGCCGGGAAACCGAATAGCGACAGTGTCTCGGCTGCACTCGCCGCGATCACGCGCATCAGTCCCTGCACAATTGGCTCTTCGATTGGCGTAATCCACGGGACTGCGACAAAAAGGAAGAGAATTGGAAAACTAAAATGTCGCAGCCAGCTCGCGCCGCCCAGCAGGTAAAAGATCGACAGCGTGATGGTGGCAGCCGCCGCCATATGGACCCAGCCGAGCGGTCGCCAATCGGCGCTTCCGATTTCAAAAACGCGCAACGGCAGCAAAAGCAGCGCCGCAACCACAATCAGTGCAATTGCGATTGCCTGGTGAAGAGATGGCCTCCGCGCGGTGCCCAGTTTCGGATGAGATGGAGCTTGTCCATCCGTCGATCCGTCTCCCGACATCGGAAATGGTTCGGGCCGGTCCTCCCAACGCAGCCAGAACAGATAAGCCGCGAAAAACGGCACGAACCAGCCGTAGTTGTATTGCTCGTTGAAGGCCCACTCCGCGCTGAGATAGCGACAACACACGAACCAAAGCACCGCGAAGGCGAGACCGATGAGCAGGATCGGCAACCAGCTGGAGCCGGACGCGACAGCTACTCGTTTTGTGACAGGCTCCGCGGCACTTTGTGTCTGCAAGCCATTATCATACGATATTCTGTCTTTACGGAAAACGTCTTTTGGCTGCGCGCCCTCCGATTTGTAAATTCCGAGCTCGGTAATTGGAAATCTGTCCCGTCCCGAAGTTTCCGGCGAAAACGATCCGTCCCTCCAAATTCATTTGATCTTTAATATTGAACATTAAGTGTTCGCGCGTCGAACATTCGCCTCGTGCCGGATCAACAAATCCTCGGGATCAAGTTTTTTGACGGAGACGTCGATCAGGCGATTGATAAAATGGCCCGTGACGGCGGCTTCCTGATTGCACCATCCGGAACCTGTTTTGCGCGACTGCGACGCGATGGGAATTATCGGCTTGCTGTTACGAACGCAGACCTCGCGATTCCCGACAGCGGCGCAATGGTTTTGCTTTGGAGGATTTTCCGCGGCAAAAAAATCGGTCGCATTTCCGGCCTGAGATACACCCAGCGCCTGACCGCCCGCTTGTTTGCCGAAAATGCAAGACCGTTTTGGGTTTTGCCTAACGATCGAGCCGCACAAAAAACGAGGGAATGGTTGCGGGCAAATCGTTTCAGATTTGATGATGAAGACTTTTACATCGCGCCGATCTACGGCCGGATGGTGGAAGACCGGCAGTTGCTTGCCCGGGTCGAGAGTCGCAACCCCCGGCACGTTGTCGTTGCGATCGGAAGCGGCCCACAGGAAAAGCTCGGCCTCTTTTTGCGCGAAAGTCTTTTCGCCAGGTCGGCTTCGATCCGACCTGCGATCCATTGCATCGGGGCGGCGCTTGGATTTCTGACCGGAGAACAGGTCGCAATTCCAGGTTGGGCCGATCGACTTTATCTCGGTTGGCTGCTCCGCCTTTTCGCGCAGCCGCGCATTTTTGTTCCGCGCCTGGCTCGCGCAATTGAGCTCCCGTGGCTCATTCTTCGCTACGGCGAAACCTTGCCGCCATTGGCCCGAAACCTGAAACATTGAAACTCCGAAATAAGAAACCGAGCAATGCGACTCAGCGAAGAATTACGCGCAGGGACAAAGGAGTATGCCTGTGCAATCATCCGGCTTTATGTGGCATCGATCTTCGTCACTATGGTAGAGCGGACAAAGCGAAGAAGCAGATGACTTGGGTTAACACTACGACAATGAGCTCTCAGCGTCTCAGTTTCTCCGCCTTTCAGGATTTGAAATGACTGTTCTCGGTCTCAACGCTTATCACGGCGATTCCGCTGCCTGTCTGTTCGTTGACGGCAAGTTGGTGGCAGCGGCTGAGGAGGAACGTTTCCGGAGAATCAAACATTGGGCCGGACTTCCAACCGAAGCGATTGACTACTGCCTGCGAGAAGCGCGCATGGCCTGGCGCGATGTCGATCACATCGCGATCAATCGCCAGCCAGGCGTGAATAATTGGCGTCGCCTCGGCTTTGTTCTGACCCATTGCCCGCATCCGAAATTGATGTGGCAGAAGCTCAAGAACATCCGGAGCGCGGCCTCTATTAAAGAGACGCTCGAACAAAGTTACGGGCTTGAGATCACAGCCGAGGTCCACCACGTCGAGCATCATCTCGCCCATTTGGCTTCGGCCTTTCTCGTTTCGGGATTTAAAGAAGCCGCCTGTCTGTCCGTCGATGGTTTCGGCGATTTTGCTAGCACCGCGTTCGGATTCGGATCGGGTGACGCGCTCAAAATCGATGATCGGATCTATTTTCCGCACTCGTTAGGCATTTTCTACTCGGCGTTGACGCAGTTTATTGGATTCCCGCATTACGGCGATGAATACAAGGTGATGGGGCTCGCTCCCTATGGCGAACCGACATTTTTCGAACAGATGCGCGAGATCGTTCGCATTCGTCCGGATGGCACGTTTCGATTGAACCTGAAATACTTTCGGCATCATACCGACAATGTTTCCTACACCTGGAAGGATTGCGCGCCGGAAGTCGGTTCGCTTTACCGCAGCGAGCTGGCCAATCTGCTCGGCCCACCCCGTAAACCGGACGAGCCGCTGGAGCAAAAACACAAAGACATCGCGCGCTCGGTCCAGACCATTTATGAAAAGGCATTTTTCGAATTGCTCCAGGTCCTGCACAGACTTCATCCGTCCGATCATCTCGCACTCGCGGGCGGTTGCGCGATGAACTCGGTCGCAAACGGCAAGGTTTATCGGCGCACACCATTCAAAAAAATGTATCTTCCCGCCGCGGCCGGCGATGCCGGCGGAGCGATTGGCGCTGCAGCTTACGTTCAATCCAAAATGGACCCGGAGTTTCATCCCCCCCTGTCCGCCGACGTTCGACCGCTCATGTCCGCTTACCTCGGACCTGAATCTTCCGACGAAGAACTTCACGCGCTGCTCGATTGGAAGAAAAAGGAAATTGTCGAAGATGCTGGTTGCACGATTTTACTGATTTCCGACGAGGAAGAACTCGTCGCGCGGACGGCGAGGGCGATCGCCGACGGCAAAGTAGTCGGATGGTTTCAGGGACGAATGGAGTGGGGGCCGCGCGCGCTTGGGAATCGCTCCATCCTGGCCGATCCGCGTCGCGGCGACATGAAGGAGATCCTGAATGCGAAAATTAAGCGACGCGAATCGTTCCGGCCGTTTGCGCCCTCGATTCTGCGTGAAGAGGTCGACGAATGGTTTGAGCAAGACGACGATGTCCCATTCATGATGGAAGTGTTCCAGATTCGTCCCAAACATCGTGAAATGGTTCCCGCGGTCACACACGTGGATGGCAGCGGCCGGCTCCAGACCGTCCACAGGGAAACCAACCCGCGTTATTATCGGTTGATCGAACGTTTTCGCGACCTGACGGATGTGCCGATGGTGCTTAACACGTCGTTCAACGAAAACGAACCGGTCGTTTGTTATCCAGAAGAAGCGCTGAATTGTTTTCTGCGCACAAAGATGGATCTGCTCGTTCTCGAGAACTTCTGGATCGAGCGTCGCTGAATCGCGCCAGGCTTGTCCCGCCTTCCGCCAGCACCAAGAATTTCGGGATCAGCGAGATTTGTGACAACGAAGGGTCGTTAGGCCCACCGGTCGCTGTCAGATTGCTTTGTCGGCGCGATTGACGGCGACGCGCCGAACCAATAACTTCGAGGCCCGTGCATTCGGAGCTCGAACAGTTGCTTATTCTTCAAGATCGAGATCAAAGAATCCGGCAAATCCAGAACGAAGTGAAAACGCTGCCGCTGCAACGGCAGGGGCTGGAATCGCAAATGGCGGCCAGCGCGGCCGCAGTGGATGCATTGAAAAACAAATCGCGCCAGGTTGAGGTCGATCGGAAAAAGCTCGAACTGGAAGCGAACACGCGCCGCGAGACCATATTCCGCCTCAAAACGCAGCAATATCAAACGCGCAAGAATGACGAGTTCCAGGCCATTGGACACGAGATCGAGCGCTACGAAAAAGAAATTCAAAAAATCGAGGATGATGAGCTGGAGTTGATGGACCAGGCGGAGAAGGTCAAAGCCGAGCTGGTAGGGGAAGAAAAGAAAGCCGGCGCAACCAAAGATTCCATCTCGCGCCAACTGACTGATCTTGAAGAAAAATCGAAAGCGCTCGACTCGCGATTACAAGAACTGACCAGCGAGCGAGCGGAACTCGCGAGCAAAATCGACGAAGATTTGTTAGGCCGTTTTGAGCGCCTGTTCAAAAGTAAAGGCGACGCGGTCATTGTGGCAGTGGAGCATGGTGTTTGCACCGGCTGCCACATGAAACTTACGACCGCCACGGTGAAGGCAGCCGAAGCCGGAAAAGAGATCGTCAACTGCGAGCAGTGCGGAAGGATTCTCTATATTCCGAACTGATGTCGGGAAAATCAGACGTTGAAGCGAAAAGTAATCACGTCGCCGTCCCGGACTTCGTAATCCTTGCCTTCGATTCTTAACTTGCCAGCCTCGCGCGCCCGGGCGAACGAACCGAGCGCGACCAACTCGTCGTAATGGATCGTCTCCGCTGCAATGAAGCCGCGCTCGAAATCGGAATGAATTACGCCTGCGGCGGCAGGGGCTTTGTCACCCGCATGAATCGTCCACGCCCGCGTTTCCTTTTCGCCGGTCGTCAAATAAGTGCGCAGGCCTAACAAGTGGTAAACAGCCCGAATGAGGGCGTGCACGCCGCTATCTTCCACGCCGAGACCGCGCAAATATTCCAGCGCTTCAGTTTCGCTCAGATCGACCAGTTCGCTTTCAATTTGGGCACTGATGATCACCGCCTCAGTTCCAAAATGATGGCGCGCATACTCTCGGACGCGATCGATATGTTGCCTCGTCGGACTTGATTTCTCGCCTTTAAACATCGCGGCCAGCTCTTCCTCCGCCACGTTGCAGGCAAAAATCGTCGGCTTCGAAGTAAGCAGGAAAAACGCGCGCGCACCCTGTTTTTCTTCCGGCGACAGGTCGGCGGTGATGGCCGGCTTTCCGGCATTGAGATGCGGCAGCAATTTCTCCGCAATCGCGTTTTCCATCTTTGCCGTTTTCTCGCCGGCGCGAACTTCCTTTTGCAAGCGATCATGCCGTTTTTGCAACGACGCCAGGTCGGCCAACACCAGTTCGGTATTGATTACTTCGATGTCGCGGATCGGATCGACCATCCCGCTGACGTGATGCACGTCGCTGCTTTCAAAGCATCGCACCACCTGCACGACTGCGTCCACCTCGCGAATGTGGCTGAGGAACTGATTGCCAAGCCCTTCGCCTGCGCTCGCGCCTTTAACCAGGCCGGCGATATCGACGAACTCGATCGCGGTCGGGGTAATTTTTTGCGATTTGGAAATCTCCGCGAGTTTTTGCAGGCGGGCATCCGGAACGACGACCACGCCGATGTTCGGATCGATCGTGCAAAACGGATAATTTTCCGCCGGCGCCTTGTGCGTGCGAGTGACCGCATTAAATAACGTCGACTTCCCGACGTTTGGTAATCCGACAATCCCGGCGCTAAGCATTATTTCCTGTAGCGGCGGTCCACGACCGTCGCAAATTTCAGCGGTGGCGATTTGGCGGTAATGAGTAATGTTCGCCTCTGCAAATCGGGCTGTAGTTCAGCTTGGTAGAACGCTTGAATGGGGTTCAAGAGGTCGTGGGTTCAAATCCCGCCAGCCCGATGTGAATTATGAAATACCGGCGACTCGGCAAATCTGGTCTGGAAGTAAGCGAACTTTCGTTCGGCGCATGGGTGACATTTGCTCAGCAGATCGACAACAAAACCGCGGAGGATCTGATGACCATCGCTTACGACGCGGGCGTGAATTTTTTTGACAACGCCGAAGCCTACGCGGCCGGCAGAGCGGAGATTGTGATGGGCGAGATTTTGAAACGCAAAGGCTGGCCGCGCGACACATTCGTCATTTCAAGCAAAGTCTTTTGGGGCGGCGACAAGCCGAATCAGGAAGGTTTGAGTCGCAAGCGAGTATTTGAAGCCTGCCACGCGGCGTTGCGCCGTCTCCAGGTCGATTATCTCGATCTTTATTTTTGTCATCGCCCCGACCCGAATACGCCGATCGAAGAAACTGTCCGCGCCATGACCGACCTCGTTAGGCAAGGCAAAGTGCTCTATTGGGGGACTTCGGAATGGAGCGCGGAAGGAATTCGGGATGCCCATCGGTTCGCGCGCGAGTTTTATCTCGTTTCGCCGACGATGGAGCAGCCGCAGTACAACATGTTCGAGCGCGACAAGGTCGAACGCGAGTTCGCGCCGTTGTATCGTGAATTCGGCCTTGGCACCACGACGTGGTCGCCGCTTGCCTCGGGATTGTTAACCGGCAAATACAATGACGGCGATCCCGGCAATACTCGAATCTCGCTGCCGAACTATGAGTGGCTGCGGGCTCAATTTGAAAATGACGAAGCGCGGCGTCGGTTGGCGAAGGTGAAACAGCTTGCGCAGGTCGCGAACGATCTGGGCGCGCCTTTGCCGCGGCTTGCGCTCGCCTGGTGTTTGAAAAATCCCAATGTCAGCACCGTGATCACCGGCGCCTCAAAACCGGAGCAGGTGCGCGAAAACATGAAAGCAGGGGAATTGGTCGACCGCCTCGACGATTCTGTCTTGCAACGAATCGAAAATATTTTGCAAAATCGCCCTGGGTAACTTCACCGTTGCCTCCCCTCGTGCTTCCCCCGAATCAAAAAAGAGTTTTTCGACTGCTGCCAGCGCTTCTCGCTTGCGCATGCGCCACGGTGGCGATTGCGCTACCCAACGACGTCAGGCTCAATCCGGATTCATTGCGATTCGCCCAGGAATTAATCGAGCAAGGACATTTCGTCGCAGATAAGAAAAACAATTGGAGCGAACATCAGCCGTCGGCCGAGGAAGAGAATAAATTTATTCGAAGCCACGGATTTGCCGAATATACCAGCTGGCATCTCGGGATCGACGATCGCCACGGCGAGAAAACCAAAGCGCGCTACAAATTCCCGTTCGGCGACTTCGAAAACGTGCGCCGCTCTGCCTTAATCGCGATCAGAAGCCGGGCGCGTGAATACGGTCATGGCGAAATCGAGAACGCTGCTGCCGGATTACAGCGAGCGCTCGAACAAAAAGCGAACGGATCGCGATAATGAAAATGTTGTGGCGGCCGCGTCTCTGCCGGCAGAATTTGCCTAACGATGAGAGTTCAGCAATCGATTGGCAGGTTTTGATTTCATTTTTCGTCTTTGCCGGCCTGCCCTTTGAGTTCGACCAGAATGAAGTGCATCGGCTTATCGCCAATGTTCTCCGCGGCATGGGTCAAAGGGTCGCGATAAATCACGTCGCCCGTTTGAAACGTTCCCTCCGTGATCTTGCCGTCCGATGCGTAGTTCCGATATTTCCCTCCGGCTACCACATAAATCACGTAGGCCGGATGCGAGTGCACCTGCTCTCTCACGCCAGGCGGCAAGGTCGCCTCGAGCACGCGGACGCGGTCGTTTTCAAATCTGACTCGAATCGTCTTGGAATTAACGACCGCTGGATCTTGCGCTCGCGTCGGCGAAGCGCACAGGCTGACCGTCAGCACAATTGCAATGATCAAAATGTGAATACGCATAATGATAATCGGTTAGGCCATTCTCCATCGCAGCACAAGACCGAAAAGCATCACGAACGAAAAAGCGGCAATCCACGCCGAGGCCTTTCCCAATAAAAGGCAACCATTTTCTGGTCTAACGATTGTCCCACGCGGTCAGGAAGGCGTCGATCAGTTCAGGCAGATCGTTGCTGTAGCCGCCTTCCAGAATTACAGCGCTCGGAACGCTGATTTCATTCAGCCATTTACCGAAGGTAGCGAAGTCTTCGATTTCCAAAGTCATTTCGACTAACGGGTCGCCGGCATAAGCGTCGAATCCCGCGGAGACGAGCAACAGATCGGGTTTAAATTGCAACAGTTTATCGAGCGCATGTCGGCAGACTTCGACATGTTCTTTTCGCGGCGTTCCCGGCGCGACTGGATAATTACCAATGTTGTCGAACGAATTTGCGCCGGTCCCGGGATAAGCTGGGAATTGATGAATGGACGCAAACCGAACCTGCGGATTGTGCGCGACGATATCTTCTGTCCCGTTTCCGTGGTGAGCATCAAAATCCCAGATCGCGAGTCGCGTGGCGCCCTCTTTCAGCACGTCGAGCGCCGCCACGGCGGCGTTGCCAAAATAACAAAATCCCATCGCTCCACCTTTGGTGGCATGATGCCCGGGCGGGCGCATCAAACTGAAAGCGCGCTGGCCGCGAAGGGCAGCCCGAGCCGCTTCGATCGCTGCTCCGGCCGATTGCCGCGCATAGAAATCAATTTTCGGATAAGCCGGAGTGTCGGCATCGAAGGCGCCGGTGGGATTGGCAACGTGATCCAGATGTTTTTTCGGATGTGCGCGCAATAATTCTTCGTCGGTGGCCGGACGTGGTTCGCGCCATTGCCAATCGCGATGACGATCTTTTAACAGCGGCACGGTGCGCGTAATTCGGGCCGGCCGCTCGGGATGGCCGGGCGTGGAATATTCAACGCAACGTGGATCGTGGAGAATGATCATACAGCCGCCACCGTGCCCAGATTTATCTTACTTCGATTTGCTGACAAAGGCAGCGGTCTGGCCGGGCAACGCAAAATCGAGCTTGCCACCGTGCACTGAGACCTTTTTCCCGCTGAGCGCATCGACATATTCGCCATCGGCCAACTCCGGCGCGACTTTGATATCGATTTGCGCATCGGTCTTTGCGCGATTGAAAACGACGAGCACGCGATCGTCGAGATGCACGCGAACGAACGCGTATTGATCAGCCGTTTCCAAAACAGTCCGCCGGCTGCCATATCGAAGCGCCGGATGTTGCCGTCGAATGGCACCGAGCTTCTTGAAGTTCTCGACCACCCGTTTTTCATCCGGAGTAACCTGATCGCCAAAACGCATGTCACGCCGATTGTCGGGATCGCCGGCGCCGGTCATTCCGATTTCGTCTCCATAATAAATCATCGGCACGCCGTCGATCGACATCAGAAATGCCTGCGCGAGTTCGATCTTGTTGTAACTGCCCGGGTCGCGCACTTTGGGCGGGTCTTTCCAGCCGACTTCTTCGTCTTTCACTCCGGTTACGGGAAGCTCGCCATCCGCATAGGCCATGAACCGGCCCTTGTCGTGATTGCCAATGAGCGGCGACATCAAAGTTTCCTTGCCATAAATCTTTTCGGAGGAGCCTAACGAATCATCGAGGGACTTCATTTCGCCCTTTGTCTCGCCGAATGTTTCCTGAATTTGATCGTAAAGCGGGAAATCAAACTGACCGTCGAGCATGTTCGGTCCCACGAACGACATGATCCCGTTCCGGTCTTTGAACGTCTCGCCGACCAGATAAAGCGGCGAGTCGGCCGGCCGTTTCACGCGTTCGCGCAAGGCAGCGCGAAATTTCCACCAAAAACTCGGCAAAATATGTTTCACTGCGTCGAGCCGGAATCCGTCGAGCTTGTATTTGTTTGCCCACCAGACTGAATTGTCGATCAACGCGCGGACTGGTTCGTCTTTTGAAAAATCAAAGGAAGGCAAGTACGGCTCGAACCAGGTGGTGAATTGCTGTTCGTCCCAGAGCCGCAAATTCTTCCGTCCATCCGGTAGCTCGAGTGTACCAAACCAATCGCGGTGTTGTTTCCACCACGGATGCTCGATGTGGACGTGATGCAAAACCAGGTCGGCGATGACTTTCATCCCATGCGCATGCGCGTGATCGACCAATTCGTTCAGATCCCGGCCCGTGCCGATGTGCGGGTCCAATTCTTCTGAAGAGATCGGCCAGTAGCCGTGGTAACCGGTGTACCAACGATGCGGCTCCGGCGATTCCTGGTAGGCGCCGGCCGGATTTTTGTTCAATGGCCCGAGCCAGACCGTGTTGACGCCTAACGACTCGAAATAACCGCTGTCGATTTTATCCCGGACCCCGCGAAGATCGCCGCCGTGAAAATTCGCCGGCGGAAGCACGCGCGGATCGTCCACCGGGTGATCGTTCGACTTGTCGCCATCGGCGAAACGATCGGTCAGCGCGTAATACATGATCGCATCCTGCCAATGAAATGTTTTCGGATCGACAGCGCAGCGGACGACGTTCGTCGGCATTCCCCGGTCGTCCCTGGCGATGACCCGGACGAATCCATTTTTGTTTTGAGGAATTGAGACTTCGATCTTGCCGTTCTCAATCTTTGCTGGAATTGATTCAGAGTCCGCCTCACTCTCAAAAATGGCCGAGACTTGCTTTAGCGGTTTGTCGGAGGCGGCTTGGATTGCGAGAGTTTCAGAATCGATCCGATCTGCGTAAATGGTTGGCCCGCTCGACGAGTTCGCCTTTGCTACCGTGACCACGGAATTTTTGTCGCCCAGACCGTTGTCTTCGGTTTCCGAATTCGCCGGATCGAGCGTCCATTTTCCATCAACGACGAATTTGTAACCGTACTTTCCCGGAGCGAGGGGAAGATCAACGATATATTCGCCTTTTTCGTTTGGGCCGGTCAGCGGGTTTTTCGTGGCGTTCCAGCCGTTGAAAGAACCGGCGACGAAAACGTTGTGTGCAGCTGCAACGCTTGGTTTGAAGACAAAATGGTGTGACGGCGCACCGCCGCCAGCGCAAGCAAGGGTCAAAACGCTGGTCAACTTTCCTTTGCCGGATCCCACCGACAGAACCACATCGAACAAACCGGCTCGCATCACTTTGGCCCGAAGTTGAAACGCAGCGTTGTCGATTGAAAGATCAACACCGTCAGTGGGAGAGAATTCTAACTTTTCGTTATTGGCTGGTTGAAAAAAGCGATGCGTATCGATCACCAACTCCTGATCCGGCGACACGTACTGGACTGGGATCGCGCCCAGAAAAGGTTCCTTTCCGTAAACGATTCCGGGAAGGATAAGGAGAAGAAAAACGAGATTTTTCATTGCGCGCAGTATTTGCTTCCCGGGCCGCGGGCAATGTAAAGAAGAGCGATGCTAAACGGCCAGAAAATTGTCGTGGTGATGCCGGCATATAATGCTGCGAAAACATTGCGCCAAACTTACGATGAGGTGATGGAGCAGGGGATCGTCGATCTCGTGATCGTGGTTGATGACGCGAGCCGCGATGAAACAGCCGCAATTGCGCGCACGCTCGACAAGGTCCAGGTGGAAGTTCATCCGAAAAATCGCGGCTATGGCGGCAACCAGAAGACTTGCTACCGGCTCGCTCTCGCTGCCGGCGCCGACATCGTGGTGATGATTCACCCAGATTATCAATACACGCCGGTATTGTTGCCGGCGATGGCATCACTGGTGGCAAGCGGATTGTATCCATGCGTGCTGGCTTCCCGGATTTTGGGCGGCGGCGCGATGCGTGGCGGGATGCCGATCTGGAAATATGTGGCGAACCGATTTCTTACTTTCGTCGAGAATCTTTTGCTCGGGGCGAAGTTATCGGAGTACCACACTGGTTATCGCGCTTTTTCGAAACAGTTGCTGGAGCGGCTGCCGATTGAGCGAAACTCGGATGATTTTGTTTTCGATAATCAAATCCTGGCGCAGGTGTTGTGGGCCGGTTGTCCAATTGGCGAAGTAAGCTGCCCGGCAAAGTACATGCCGGAAGCGTCTTCGATTAATTTCCAGCGAAGCATTCGTTACGGTTTTGGCTGTCTCGTCACGGCCCTTCAGTACCGATGGGCCCGGATGGTGGGAGCCGGACGCTTGTTTCCAAATTCTGCTGCCTAAAATTTTGAACTCGCAGGCTCCCGCTTCGCCGCGCAACGCGCGTTCCTCGATTTTAGTCGTTGTCTTGCTGGTCGTCATCACCTGGCTGGTTTTCGGCCAAACGATTCACTTCGGCTTTGTTAATTATGATGACGACAGGTATGTCTACAAGAATCTGGTTGTAGCAAGTGGGCTAACTGTTCAAGGGGTAGTTTGGGCGTTCACCCATAGTCACGGTAACAACTGGCATCCGCTCACGACTCTCTCGCATATGCTGGATTGCCAGCTGTTCGGGCTCAATGCCGGAGCCCAGCATTGTGTCAATCTTCTCTTGCACACCATCGCCGTGCTGCTGCTGTTTCTTGTTCTGCGAGACATGACCGGTTCGATTTGGCGAAGCGCGTTCGTGGCCGCGGTTTTTGCGATTCATCCATTACGAGCCGAGTCCGTAGCCTGGATTTCAGAACGCAAAGATGTGCTAAGCGGTGTTTTCTTCATGCTGACGCTTGGAGCGTATGTTCGTTATGCGCGTGCGCCTTCGATCGGTCGCTACGTAACAATGGCGATCTTGCTTCTGCTCGGATTGATGTCGAAGCCGATGCTGGTGACCACGCCATTTGTTCTGTTGCTCCTCGATTACTGGCCACTGTGTCGAGTGAGCGATGCGCGGG
>DASPUI010000046.1:0-7606 GCA_035622995.1 Chthoniobacterales bacterium | reverse complement strand
GTGGTTCTTGGTTCGCGATATGGCCGGCTACATTGGTGGCGCAGCCTGGGCGGCGCTGCTGTTTATTCCGGCGATTGGTTTACGAAAAGTAACAGAGCTATTTGAGGAACGTCGTTACAAAGCCGCCCGACGGCTGGCGTTTACCCTGCAGCTTTTTCATCCGACTGCCGAACTGCGGCAGCAAATCAAGATGTTGCGCCTGCTCGAATTGCAGCAGAACGCAACCAGCGAATCTCGATCCCCGTCTTCAGCGGCGGCCTCCCGAAACTGGTATCGACCGTTGAAAGCGGCGCCGGTGGTCTCGCTTCTTATTGCAACGAACATTTTCGCATTTGCGATCGAGATTGCCCGACGAAGCTTGAGTGATCCGAACGGCCTGCATCGCCTCGGAGCGCTCGATCCTTACTCGGTCGTAATCGATCATCAATATTGGCGGCTGCTGACCGCCCTCTTTCTGCACTACGGCATTGTCCATCTCCTCTTTAATCTTTTCGCGCTTTATGTTCTCGGTCCGGCGCTGGAGCGGACGATCGGCGGCGTGCGATTCGCGTTGTGCTATTTCATTTCCGGGCTGGGCTCAACCAGCGGAGTAATTCTGCTAACCTTGATTCATCTGGTTCGGCCAGGCGAGGTGGTTGGCGCGTCCGGCTGCATCATGGGGGTGGTTGGCGCGTGGGCCGGTTTTTTAATTCGCCATCGCGAAGCTCCGCAAGCGCGGCAGCGTCTGATGAACATTTTGCTGATCGTCGTGGTCCAAACGGCCTTCGATCTGGCCACTCCCCAAGTGAGCCTCGCAGCTCATGTTTGCGGATTGATCACCGGGCTGGTCGTTGGAATTCTGACGGCGCCGAAGTGGTAATTGACCGTGGCAGACTTGCTGCTTTGAATTTTGCTGACAGAATCCAGATCGCGATTGCGATTCGTTGATGCCGACATTTCAAATTTATAATGTCATCCCGACCCTGCCGCCGGTGCTCGAACCGCTGCGGGAGATGACCTTCAACCTGTGGTGGACGTGGGAACCTTCCGCCCGCCGTCTTTTTCGACATCTCGATCCCGATTTGTGGAACCGGACGAATCACAACCCGGTGCGAATGCTACAGCTCTCGAGGCAGGCCCGGCTGGAGGAGGTTTCTCAGGACAAACCGTTCCTGCGCGAGCTGAAGGAGGTGCATGACAGCTTCACGAAATATCTCGCGCGGAAAGACACCTACGGAAAAACCGGCGCCGGCGCAGCCATCAAAAAGCCGATCGCTTATTTTTCTGCCGAATTTGGCTTTCACGAATCGATTCCAAATTATTCCGGAGGTCTCGGCATTCTGGCAGGAGATCATTGCAAGTCGGCCAGCGATCTCGATCTTAACTTTGTCGCGATCGGCCTGCTTTATCGACACGGTTATTTCAAGCAGGAAATCGACAAAGACGGCGCACAACAGGCGATCAGCCTCAATCAAAACTTCCATCATCTTCCAATTCGCGAAGTCCAGCGGGACGGCGGCAATCTGTTGATTTCCGTCCGTATTTTAGAGCGCGATGTTTTTGCGAAGGTCTGGCAACTGCAAGTTGGCCGGATCAGCCTGTATCTGCTCGATACCGATACGCCTGAAAACAGCGCGGAGGATCGATTGATCACTGCCGAGCTCTACGGCGGCGACCTGGAAATGCGGATGCATCAGGAGATCGTGTTGGGAATTGGCGGCGTCAAAGTCCTGAGCGCGCTCGGAATCGATGCGGAAGTGTTCCACATGAACGAAGGCCACTCGGCCTTTCTCGCGCTCGAACGAATTCGACTGGGCGTGGTCGAGAAAAAACTGGATTTTTATTCCGCGCTGCAGGTTGTCGCTGCCGCCAATATTTTCACGACACATACGCCGGTGCCGGCCGGCAACGATTCTTTCTCGCGCGAAATGATGCGCAAATATTTTGGTAATTTTTCCAAAGAGATCGGCATTCCGTTTGACGAACTTTTTTCGTTCGGGCAGACGCGAGTTGACCGAAACGATCCGTTTAGCATGACCATCCTGGCGTTGCGCATGAGTCGTCATGCCAATGGAGTCAGCAGGCTTCACGGGCAAGTGAGCCGGGTTCTGTGGAAAGACGTTTGGAGCGGTGTGCCGGAACATGAAGTGCCGATCACCAGCGTGACCAACGGCATCCATACAAAAACATGGATGGCTCCCGAATTCTCTGCGCTCTATCGAAAATATCTGGGCGACTGGGAAGAAAAACTGACCGAGCCCGATTTTTGGCGGCGAGTCATCGACATCCCTGACATTCAGCTTTGGGAGACGCACCAAAAACTGAAGTTGCGGTTGGTCGAGTTTGTCCGCGAACGGGTCCGCGCGCATCGCGAACGCATCGGAGAATCGCCGGAATCGATTCGCAGCGTTAACCGTATTCTTGATCCAGAAATTTTGACGATCGGTTTTGCGCGACGATTCGCCACCTACAAACGCGGTGCGCTTTTGTTCGCCGACAAAGAACGGCTCAAGAGGATGCTCAACGACACCACGCGACCGGTGCAATTTATTTTCGCCGGCAAAGCACACCCGCGGGACGAGGCGGGCAAAGCTCTGATTAAGGAAGTTTACCAGTTCAGCCGTGAAGCGGGATTTGAAAATCGGATCGTGTTTGTCGAAGACTACGATAGCTACATCGCGCGGCGACTGGTGCAGGGCGTGGATCTTTGGTTAAACAATCCCCTGCGGCCGCAGGAAGCAAGCGGCACCAGCGGGATGAAACTCACGCCGAACGGCGGGCTCAACCTCAGCGTGCTCGATGGCTGGTGGGCGGAGGGTTACAACGGAAACAACGGCTGGGCCATCGGTGCGGAAATTTCCGAGGGCACAGTGGAGTTTCAAAGTGAAGTGGACGCCAGCAGCCTTTATCAACTGCTCGAGAATCAAATCATCCCGCTTTATTACGCCAAGCCCGACGGCAAACTCCCCCTGGCCTGGTTGCAGTTAATGCGCGAATCGATCCGCAGTGTCACGCCCGTCTTCAACACTCATCGGATGGTGAAGGAATACACCGAGCGGCTTTACATTCCGGCAGCGGAATCGCATGAAGAATTCGCGCGCGACAATAACGCCGGTGCCACCCACTTGAGCCAGTGGAAGACGAAGATGCGGACTGATTGGCCGCAAGTCCGGATTTATGACGTGCAGGTTGCAAACAAAGACCGGCAAAACATTTTAGTCGGCGAATCGCTGCAAGTCAGCGCACGCGTGCAGCTCGGCGCGGTCGATCCCAAACATGTTCGGGTTGAAGCGTACCACGGCGAGGCAGACAACGGCGGCATCAAAAACCCCACCGTCACGATTTTGAATGCCAGCGGGCAGAATGGCGACGGCAGCTACGTCTATCAAGGGACAGTGCCGGCATCTGAAAGTGGCGCCTACGGTTTTAGCATTCGTGTTGTGCCAACTCATCCGCATTTGATGCAGGCGCACGAGCTGCGACTGATCACCTGGTCGTAGGCACCGGACCGTTTGCCGGGCGCGCTGAACCGCTGGAAGTTTAGTCACCCCGAACCGGCATTTTCTGGGGTGACTTGGTAAACGGAGAATCAGATCTACGCTAAGTTTGATGAAGATTTATCGCCCTGCAGTTCTTGCCTTTTTCGTTGCGTTTGGTTCCCCTTGCCAGATCAAAGCCGATTCGACGCCCGCAACCGGTATCGAGGGCGTGATTACCATCAGCCCGATCCAGGGCGGACCGACTCGACAGGGCGTGCCCGACTCAAAGCCGCTGCCCGCTACAGAGTTCGTAGTGCAAAACGAAAAAGGCCTGGTGACGACTTTCAAAACGGATGACCAGGGTACGTTTCGCGTTTCGTTACCTGCCGGGCATTACACTGTTTCGAGGAAAGGAGAGAAAACCAGAATTGGGAGGTACGGCCCGTTCGAAGTCGATGTCGCTGCTGGGAAAATGACAAGGGTTCGTTGGAATTGTGACACCGGAATTCGCTGATCAGGCGAGTTTTTGCACCGCGTTGATAAACTCGTTGAAGTCCTTCCCATTTCGGGCGGCTTGCTTAAGTGCTTCCAGACGAGCGCCGCCGATCGCTTCCGGCAACACGACGCGTCGCAGCTCCGAATTGTCGGCGAAGACAATTTCGTCCCATTGAATCGACGCGATTTCATCGTTAAAACGCGCCACCGAACGGCCCCGAAAAAATGCGCGCGTCGTCTCCGGCGGATTGAAGATCGCCAGCTTGATCTCCTCCTCGCCTACTACTTGGCGGATTGAGCCTTGCCTAACGAGTTCGTAGTACAACCCGCCATCGAGATCGACATTATGATATTCCAAATCGATCGATTGCAGCCAGGGATCGCTCGAGGAAAGTTTTTCTTCCTCTTGCATGGTATTTAGCAGAAATTTCTTCGCCGCCCAATCGACTCGATCGCGGGTCGTCATCACATCGCGCTCGAGATCGTTCAGGACATTTTCCCATTCTTGCAGAATCCACTGCCTGCTTTCGTCGGGATCGAGCCTGGCCGCCGCCCGCAGGTAGATTCGCTGCACATCAATCGCTGAGATTTTGCGCCCATCCTTCAACTCGATGATCCAATCGTAGGTCTGATCGCGGCTGATCGATTTGTTGGCATCAACTGGTTGCGCGATCTCGATTTGGGGCGCTTCATTCCGTTCGATCAGATCGAGAACCAGCGCCGTCGTTCCGATTTTCAGCGCGGTTGCCCATTCGCTCATGTTCGCGTCGCCCAGAATGACGTGAAAGCGGCGATAACGGCTCGGATCGACGTGTGGTTCGTCGCGCGTATTAATTAGCGGACGGCGGTTCATCGTGTCGATGCTGACGACGACGCTAAAAAAATCGGCGCGCTGCGAAATCTGATAAACGCCCGGTTGCGTCGGGGTGCTCTCGCCTTCAATCCCCATCTTGCCGGCGCCGGCAAAAATCTGCCGGGTAATCAAGAACGGCAAAATGCCGGACACAATCTTGTCCCAAGGCACATCGCGGCGCATGAGATAGTTATCGTGACAACCGTAGCTGTGTCCGACAAAGTCGGTGTTGTTTTTGTAAAGCTGCACCTTTTGTTCGCCTTCCAGCTTTTCATTTCTGCGCCGCGCGCATTCGGCCAGAATTCGCTCACCCGCCTTATCCTGAGCGACGATTTGGGAAAGCGTGGTGCATTCCGGCGTCGAGTATTCCGGATGTGCGTGATCGTTGTAGAAGCGCGCGCCATTTGAGAGAACGAGATCGCTCTTGATCTCCTCAAAACTGAGCGGCCGATTCTTGTCGATCTCGTAGTAGGCCGATTCGTCCGTGTCTTGCATGAGCGCCTTCGCACGGAATCCGCGCGCGTCGAGATGGGGATCTTCCAACTCGTAATCCCATTTCATGTGCGCGCCGTGATCGGTGTAGCGCCTGACGAGTTCGATTGACTCCGCCACCACATCGACCATCTCGGCCCCGCTGACGGTAATCCCGTACTCCGTCTCGAGCCCGAAGACGCGTTCCATTTGTGCGCGCGATTTAAATGATCCCCGAAATCGACGCCGGGCGCTCGGTGATCGGCTTGACCGGCGAAATTTTCACTACGTTTTCGGGATCGTAATCGATGAGTTTGAGCCAATCTTCTGTAATATCGGTCGTCGGGAAGATGTCGTTCTCGGTGTATTCGTCATCAAACGCCACCTGCAGATCCCGTTCCATGATGCCTTCCGGTTGACCGCAAGCGATCGAGCGTTTGATCGCCATCGCTTTGGCGCGTTCAACAATCGACGCAATCACCGCGCCGCTGATCAGGTCGCTGCGGTAAAGCATCTCTTTTCGGCCGCTCCGGAACGTGACTTCGAGAAATTTATTTTCTTCGCGTCGAGTGAACTGCCAGTCGACAAAACGCTCGATCAATTTTCCGACCGCCGCTCCGATTTGGTCGGACTCCTTCGTGAGCGCGCCGTCGTACGGAAGATCATTGGTCAGATAAATTCGGTAGATATCGCGCGCCCCATCGCGGTTTGGCCGATTCACTTTGATTTTCCGATCGATTCGTCCCGGCCGTAAAATTGCCGGATCGATCAAATCCGCGCGATTCGATGCCAGAATGATCACAACATCGTTGAGCGATTCGATTCCATCCATCTCCGAACAGAACATCGGCACCAGGGTGGACAAAATGTTCGAATAGCGGGAGGCGCGCCGCGTCCCGAGAATCGATTCGGCTTCATCGATAAATAGAAACGGCATGAAGCCTTCTCGCTTTTTCTCGCGCGCGGTAGCGAAAATTTCGCGCACCATCCGCTCCGACTCGCCGACCCACATGTTTAAAATTTCCGGTCCCTTCACGTGCATGAAATATTCGCGCATCTCGGAGCCGGTTTGCCCCCGCAACTGCCGAGTCAAATTATACGCGGTTGCTTTCCCGATCAGCGTTTTGCCGCAGCCAGGCGGACCATAAAGCAAAAATCCTTTCGGCGTTGCGTGCTGAAACTTTTTGAAAAGATCGACATGCAAAAGCGGCAGTTCGATCGCATCCCTGATCGCTTGCAGCGCCTGCTCCTGACCGCCGACCTTTTCCCACGGCAGCTCTGGCACGGAATCGAGAAAAAGTTCGTGCGATCGTGTGTTGGCGAGCATCTCGAGCGCCATTCGGTAATTCGAATCAACCCGCACTTCGTCGCCCGATTTCAACGGCGAGGTCGCCAGGTCCGCCGAGCGTTGCAGCACCATCGATTGCGTGCCGTGCTCCGAACCGACCCGCAGCCGATCTTCACCGATCACTTCCGTGATTTTGGTGACTGGCCCGGCCATCTCGAATCCAAGATCGCCCACGATCACAAAAGCTTCGTTCACCAAAACGCGCGTTCCTTTTTTCAACTTCGCCAGCGGAATGCGGGGATCGACATTGCAATAATAATCGGCGCCACCCACGACGATATGCGCGGTCTCTTTCGAAGTTGCGCCCAGAAAAGTCCCGATACGATTGGCCGGTGACGTGACTTTCTTCACCACTTCTTCGAGTTTCTCGATCATTTGCCGCGCTTCCGCGATCATTTGCTCGTGCTCGGAAATGTCCGGCCTCAGATCGAGAAGCTGACGCCGCGCGGGGTCGCCCGGCTGGAGCGATGCAATAATGCGATCAAACGATTCGAGAAGAGTTCGGCGTCCTGAGAAATCTTGTTCTCCCTCGAATCCTGCGCTGCGCTCGTCACTCATTTTTTTCTAGGCCCATCAGGCCCGGGCCCGTCGAACCGCTTCAATTATAACTTTATCGTCCTCTGTGTGCAATGCCCGCTCGCGAACGGTTTCGGAGTGAGACGCATCGCATCTAAAAATGTTCAACCAATCTCGCCAGCTCTGAGTTGCGAAAAACTGGATGCAACGTCACGTTGCCGCCGCTAGAGTTCGTTCCTTCGAAATCGAGGAGCCTTAGCTCAATTGGTTAGAGCGCCGCCCTGTCACGGCGGAGGTTGCGGGTTCGAGCCCCGTAGGCTCCGCGGTTTTTGTATTACATTTAAATCCCTGACGGGTAGAATTAAAATGTAATTCGTTAGGCAATTTGGTATCGAGAGCTTAGTCAATCGGCTGGAATCAATTTTGCGAAGTATTCTCGCCAGCTTAATGGAAGATCTAGAAGCT
>DASPUI010000045.1:0-2501 GCA_035622995.1 Chthoniobacterales bacterium | reverse complement strand
TTTTTTCGAACCTGGTGATGTTCTTCATCATCTTAACGACGGCCCTGACGCTTCACGTTAACGGGATGACAAACATCGAGAGTAGCGGAGACGCGGCGCAGGCACTGTTTCCGTTGGCCGGAAAATTTGCTGGCACGCTTTTCACAATCGGCATCATCGGGGTCGGGTTTCTAGCAATTCCCACGCTGACGGGCTCGGCTGCCTACGCGCTGGCCGAAACATTCGCCTGGCGAGAAGGACTCGATCAACGTTTTCGCGGCGCACGCCCGTTTTATCTTGTCATTGTCGTTTCGACCTTCATCGGCGTGATCATGGATTTCCTCAAGATCAATCCTGTGCGCGCACTCTATTGGACAGCGGTGATCAATGGCTTACTCGCTCCGTTTCTAATGGTCGCGATCCTACTAACTGCCCTCGACCGCAGTGTGATGAAAGGCCAACCGAGCTCGGTGTTGAGCGCGGTCGTCGTTTCGGTTGCGACGTTGTTAATGTTCGGGGCGGCGGTCGGGATGTTTGTCTTCTGAGTGGAAAGCGAGCAGTCGCAGCGCGTTCAGGACTACGACAACCGTGCTGCCCTCATGACCGAGCACTCCAATGGTCAGATTGATTTTTTGCGCCAGCGCGGAGGTTACGAGAAGCAGAATAACGCCGAGTGAAATTACAATGTTTTGCCGAATGATGGATCTCGCGCGCCGACTCAGCATGACTGCTTGCTCGACGTTTTCGATCTTATCATGCATCAAAATCACGTCCGCCTGCTCGAGCGCGGCATCCGAACCGCGCGCTCCCATCCCGATGGCTACGTCCGCGGCGGTTAGACTAGGCGCATCGTTAATTCCGTCACCAACCATCGCGACTTTCTTTCCCTGCTGGCGCCACCGGTGAACACATTGCAGTTTGCCTGCGGGCGTAATCTCGGCGTGCACATCTTCAATTCCGACACGCCGCGCAACCGACTCTGCTGCGATCGCTCGATCCCCGGTTAGAAGTGCCACCGCGATTGCGTTCTGCTTCAAGAACTCGATCACGCCCCAGGCAGCGGAACGAAGTTGATCGCGCAGGAAGATGATCGCGATCGGTCTGCGCGCAGCGATCCAGACTTCCGCGTCACTGCCGGTCAGGAATATGGGAAACTGGATCTCACGATCAAGAAGAAGCCGGCGATTGCCGACCAAGATTTGTTCGCCGTTGACCGACGCTTCCATTCCGAAGCCGGGAATGTTTTGGAAATCGGTTGCCTTCGGCAAAGCGAGGCGGCGTCTCTCCGCTTCGTGAGTAATCGCGCGGGCAAGCGGGTGAGTTGAGAACATCGCCACGGCGGCGGCAATCGCGAGCGCTTCGTCTTCCGTCCGCGCATCGAGGCTATCAATCCTGCGGATGACTAGCCCACCCGTAGTCAGCGTTCCAGTTTTATCGAAGGCGAATTGATTAACCCCCGCCAGATTTTCAATCGCAACACCACCGCGAAACAGAATTCCGTTGCGCGCGCCGGCGGCGATTGCGACCAGAATTGCCGACGGGATCGAAAGTACCAGCGCGCAAGGCGATGCGACGACAAGCAGAGTCATCGTCCGATAGAACGCTTCGCTGAATGGTTTTTGAGAAAACAGGATCGCGAACATGCATGCGCTAAGGCCAAGCACGATCCAGGTGTAGTAACGGCTGAAAGCGTCGGTGAATCTTTGCGCCGGCGCTTTTTGTTTCTGAGCCGTCTGAATCAGATCAAGAATTCGATTCAGTGAACTGTCTTCGACCGGCCGCGCAACGCGGATCACTGCCTGGCCATCAAGATTAAGCGTTCCGCTACTGACGGAATCACCCTTTCTTTTTGGGACCGGCAACGACTCACCAGTCAGCGCTGATTCATCGGCCGAAGTCTCACCTTCGATAATGACTCCATCGACTGGGAACAAATTGCCGGCTTTGATCAAGAGCTCATCATTGCGCTGCACTTCTTCAATTGGAACATTGACCCACGATTCACCGAATCGACGGAGCGCACGCTGGGGGGCATTTTTTAGAAGTGACTCAATCGTTTTGGTCGTGCGATGGTTGGCAAACTGTTCGAGCGCGTTGCTCAGAGAGAACAGGAAGAGCAATATCGCACCTTCAGTCCAGGCGCGGACGGCAGCCGCGCCCAGCGCAACGAAGATCATCAAAAACTGAATGTCGATCTTGCGCTGTTTCAGCCCCCGCCAGACATCGTGGGTTGCAAACCAGCCCCCGGAAAAATAGGCAATTGCAAACAGGACAATTATTGGCGCGATTGGAAATGCGATCCGTTGCGACAAAAAGCCGGCCAGCGTGCTCGCACCACAAACCGCTGCCAGTGCCAGCATGATTCGATAATCGTGAGGAACGGCCGGAGGAACCGGTCGATTGCGCCATTGAGGCAATCGAATGCGTTTCCAAATCACGCGCGCTTCGTTCGGCGGATGCGCGCGATGAAACTCCAGAACATGGTCGTTGATGTGGTGCTCGTGAAAAAGCGGCGAGCCGCC
>DASPUI010000044.1:0-16084 GCA_035622995.1 Chthoniobacterales bacterium | reverse complement strand
CGGATTGCGATTTTCAGATTGGAGCGATTGACCTCAGTCGTTCGCTCTCCGTATTCTCGATCCTTTAATGGACGAACATCACATCGAATGCTGGCAGGCGCTGGACCAGCCTGAATGGGACAAAGCTGTAGCGCAGTGAGGAAACACCAGGTTCTTTTGGGCGCGCACATGTCGATTGCCGGCGGTGTCCACATGGCGATCGAGCGCGCGCGTTCGATCAATTGCACGGCTGCGCAAATGTTTGTGAAGAACAACATGCAATGGTTCGCACGTCCGCTCACGGGCGAAGAAATTCGGGCGTTTCTCGAACATCGGCAACGCGGCGAACCGTTGTCGATCTTTGCCCACGCGAATTATCTGATTAATCTGGCGGCAACCAATCCTCAATTTCACGCCAATTCGATTCGAGCATTGTCCGAGGAATTGATTCGGGCAGATCAACTCGGGCTGCCGTTTCTCGTTTTGCATCCGGGTGCGCATCTCGGCGCCGGCGAAGAGGCCGGATTGAAAAAGATCGCGGGCTCGATCAACCGCGTATTCCGCCGAATCCCAAAAGTGAAGACCCGAATTGCCCTCGAGACGACCGCCGGACAAGGCTCCTGTCTCGGCCACCGGTTCGAACAGATCGCGCGGATCATTGGCACGGTGCGTGAACCCGAACGACTCTGCGTTTGCGTGGACACAGCGCATTTATTTGCCGCCGGCTACGACATTGGCAGCGAGAGCAGTGTCAGGAAAATATTTCGCGAGTTCGATCGTATCATTGGGGTCGAACGATTAGCCGCGATTCACCTGAACGATTCAAAAACGGCGCGCGGCTCGCGAGTCGATCGACACGAACACATCGGCCGGGGCAAAATCGGTTTGGAGGCGTTTCGTTTTATCATGCGTGACCGTCGTTTTTGGAAAATTCCAAAAGTGCTCGAAACACCAAAGGGCAAAGAATTGCGCGAAGATGTCGAGAACATGAATACTCTTCGCGGGCTGCTAGAGCCGCTTCGCAGAAATTAGATTGTTCTATCGCCAGTGACGGCGGCAGCTTCACTAATTGATCAGTCTGATCGTAAACGGATAACGATAGAACTTGCCCTCGCTCGCTTTGATGGAAGCGATGATGACTAACACGGTATTAAGGACCCAGAGCGCGATCAAAATTGGAATCCCGATCAATATCACGCAGAGAATTGCGGCAATCGCATCGTAAATCAGCATCGAGATTTGAAAATTGAGCGATTCCTTTCCGTGAGCGTCGATTTCAAGCGAATCGCCTCGTTTGACCAACCAAACGATCAATGGACCAAGCAGGTGACCCAGAAAGTGAAAAAATAATCCAAGCAAGGCGCTGGCATGACAAAGCACGACCCATGTCCTCACTTCAGACGACGTAGACGGAGTTGGCGAAGGCACAGGTGGTTGGTCCATGATTTATTCCTTCACTCGCTCGATGTGGGCGCCGAGCTCGCTTAATTTTTCATCGAGATGTTCGTAGCCGCGATCGATGTGATAGACGCGACTGACTTCGGTAATTCCGTCTGCCTTTAATCCAGCCAGTACCAACGCCGCGCTGGCGCGCAGATCGCTTGCCATGACTGGCGCGCCCAACAACCGATCCACCCCGCGAATGACGGCAGTCGGTCCTTCAAGATCGACCCGTGCGCCCATTCGCTTGAGCTCGGCGACATGCATGTAACGTTGCGGGAAAATGTCTTCGGTAATCATGCTGGTGCCCGCGGTGGTTGAGAGCAACGCGCACATCTGGGCCTGCATGTCCGTCGGGAAGCCCGGATAAGGCTCGGTTGTCAATTCCAGCGGCTTGGAAGCCCCGTTTGGCGAGATTGAAACCGAATCGGCAGTGCTCGCGATCTTGTATCCGCAATTCGTTAGGGCATCGTTCAGCGCGCGAAGATGGGATGGATCGACCCGCTTGATCGTCACTCCACGCCCACAGATCGCGCCTGCGACTAAAAACGTCCCGGCTTCGATTCGATCGGGAATGATATCATGCTCGGCGCCATGCAACTCACTGACCCCTTCGATAATGAGACGGCGGGTGCCCGCCCCTTCGATTTTCGCCCCCATTTTGTTTAGAAAATTTGCGAGATCGACGACCTCAGGCTCTTGAGCTGCGCTTTCAATCACAGTGGTCCCTTCGGCCAAGACCGAAGCCATCATTACATTGTCGGTCCCGAGAACGGTCGGTCCGAATTTTCCACGTAAATTAATGGCGGCACCGGTCAACTTCGGAGCGAACACCTTTACATTTCCGGCTTCGACGCGCACCGCCGCGCCGAGCGCTTCAAATCCTTTCAGATGCAAGTCAATCGGCCGGTCGCCAATGACGCAACCACCCGGCATCGAGACCGTCGCTTCTTTGCAGCGGCCAAGCAGCGGGCCAAGGACGCAAACTGAAGCGCGCATTTTACGAACGACTTCATATGGCGCGATTGAAGCGATTTTTTCCGCTGTGACATTGACCGTGCCACTGGCTCGCTCAACCTGCGCGCCGAGATGAGTCAGGATTTGCAGCATGAAATTCGTATCGCTTAAATCGGGTACGCGTCGAATCAGGCACGGCTCGCGGGTCAAAAGGGTTGCAGCGAGGATCGGAAGGGCAGAGTTCTTCGACCCGCTGACCTTGATCGAACCGCTCAGCGGCTGGCCGCCATGGATGAGAATCTTATCCATACCTGGCAAAGAGGAAACGTGGGATACCTGAATAATCCTTTTTCGTATCGATGTCGTGCAAATTCTTTTGCCTGAGAAGCGTTTCCAACCCATCACTCTGGCCAACGCCGATTTCGAGAGCAAGCAGACCGCCTGGATTCAAATGGGTTGGCGACTGATTAATTAGCTCGCGAATCAATTCATCTCCGCCTTCGCCGCCGAAAAGCGCGATTTCGGGATCGTGTAAGACTTCACGGGAGAGAGATGGCCGCTCTTGCATGCTGAGATATGGAAGATTCGCGACAATCAGGTCGAATCTTTCGGCAATCTCTTCCAGTAGATCGCCCTTTTTGAACGAGATCCTGCCTGCCAGGTCGAGCCGTTCCGCATTTTCGCGGGCCAAGGCGAGTGCATCTTCCGAAATATCGACGGCAAGAATGTCCGCATTCGGGAACTCCTTTCCGAGCGAGAGCGCAATAATCCCGCTTCCCGTTCCAATATCCACGATTCGTCCCGGCCTACGCGTTTCACAATCCGCAATCACCAACTCAACAAGCTGCTCCGTCTCCGGCCGCGGGACCATCGCGCGTTTATCGATCTTAAAGACGTGACCGCAAAATTCGACCGTGCCCAACAAGTGCTGGAGCGGTTCGCCCCGGCTCCGGCGCTTGATCAAATCTCTCAACTGCTTCAGATCCGTTTCGGCAAGGTTTCGCTCAAACTCGAGATACAATTCCATTCGCGTTCGGCCAAGCAAATGGGCGAGCAGATGCTCCGCGTTCAGCCGTGCGTTTTCGATTTCATGTTTTCTCAAGAACTCGGTGCTGATTTGCAGCACCTCGAGAACGGTCATGCCAGCGCCGATTCCTTTAATCGCTCCGATAAATCTGCGGCTTGAAGAGCGCCGATCAATTCGTTGAGATCGCCATCAACGATTCGATCCAAATTATAAAGCGTCAGGCCAATGCGGTGATCGGTCACCCGGTTCTGCGGAAAATTGTAGGTCCGAATTTTTTCCTCTCGACCGCCGGTGCCGATCTGGCCTCGACGTTGCGCACTGTATTTTTCCTGTTCTTCCCGCTGGCGGCGCTCGAGCAAGCGTGCCCGCAAGATCGACAACGCGCGCTCTTTGTTTTTGATCTGGCTGCGGCCATCCTGACAACGGACGATCGTTCCAGTTGGAATGTGCATAACCTGCACCGCGGAGTCGGTCGTGTTCACTCCCTGCCCGCCTGGACCGCCAGCCCGCGAAACTTCTATCCGGAGATCTTCCGGCTTCAACTCGAGATCGACATCTTCCGCTTCCGGCAGCACTGCCACCGTCGCAGTGGAAGTGTGAATGCGGCCTTGCGCCTCGGTCGCGGGCACGCGCTGAACGCGATGAACGCCGCTTTCGTAGCGCAGTTTTCGAAATACCGATTCGCCCGAAACTTTGAAAATTGCTTCTTTCAATCCGCCGAGCTCGGACGGACTCGATTCGAGATCCTCCACCTTCAGGCCGGCCGATTCAGCGTAACGGTTGTACATTCGATAGAGATCAGCGGCAAAAATGGCCGCCTCGCTTCCACCGGTGCCAGCCCGAATTTCAACAATCGCGTCGCGATTTTCGTTTTCGTCCGGCGGCAGCAAGGCGATTTCCACTTCGCGCTCAAGATCGGCCACGCGTTTTTCAAGATCGGGAATCTCGTCGTCGGCCATGGCGGCGATCTCGACGTCACGGGACGACGAGAGTTCGCGATTGTCATCAAGTTGTTTCCTGGCTTGTTCGAGCTCATTCCATTTCTCAAATAGCTGTTTGATGCTCGCATGCTCGCGCATCACTTCGCCGGCGCGCCTCCGATTATCGAAAAGCGCCGGACTGGCAACCTCGCGTTCGAGTTCTTCGAAGCGCTCGCGTTTGCGTTGAATGAGGGAATTAAAGTCCATGGAAGTGCGACGGCGCTCTACGAACGCCGAAAAAGTGCGACGGTCGCAGACCGCCGCTATCGTTCAGCTAAGCGTTTCGGCCGGCGCGCGCCGCTTTGGTGCTGCCGTAGCGCTTGGCGAATTTCTCAACCCGGCCCGCGGTATCGACAAATTTCTGCTCGCCAGTGAAAAACGGATGACAAGCGGCACAAATCCCGATTCTAATGTCGCGACGCGTCGACCGGGTGTGATAAACCGCGCCACACGCGCAGACCATGTCGGTTTCAAGATATTCAGGATGAATGTCGGCTTTCATCTTTGGAAAAGAAGCGCGAACTTACCCGCAATGGACATTTTCCGCAAGGGATGAATACCGAGGACCCGCTCCTTATTGCCTGGGAGAATACCCGCGCCCGCGCCAACGAACGCCCGGCCATCGTCGCGACAACGGGACAAGTCTTACAGACTTTCGGCCAGATCGAGTCGCGCTCGCGTGAACTCGAACGCCTCGGCGAAACCAATGCCGTCGGAAGCGTCATTGCGATTCAGATCGGAAATCATCAGGACTGGCCCGCGCTTCTCATTGCCTGTTTGCGGCGAGGACTGGTGGTGCTGCCGCTCGAACAATTGATGAGTGAACAGCAGCGCGATGTCGCGTTGAACGTTTGTGATGCGTCGCTGCTTGTAACTAGTCGCGACGGCAAATTAGAAATCGCGCAGGTCAAGGCTGCCGCTGGAAAAGCGCGGCCGCATCTATCGACGTTGTTGAAGCTCACTTCCGGTACGACTGCCGCGCCGCGCATTATTCGATTTCGGAGCGACCAACTGCTTGCCGATTGCAATCAGATTTGCCAGACGATGGGAATTTCCGATTCCGATCTGAATTTTGGCGTTATTCCAATCTCGCATTCCTACGGTTTCAGCAACCTCCTGACGCCTTTGGTCGCCAGGGCAGTGCCGATGGTTTTAAGCAATGATCCAACTCCGCGCGCCGTGCTGGCCGATCTTGCGCGAACGAACGCGACTGTCCTGCCCGCAACGCCGTTTTTCTACCAATCATTTTGTGAAATAGGAGACGCGCCGGCATTGCCGAAACTGCGCCTCTGCATTTCGGCCGGGGCACCGCTGTCAATTACCGTGGCAAAAAATTTTCGCGGAAAATTCCAGCTGCCGATTCATTCCTTTTACGGCGCTTCGGAATGCGGCGGAATTTGTTACGACCGCGACGGCACCAATGAAATCGAAGGATTCGTCGGCGCGCCGATGGAAAATGTCGATATCGAAATGCTCGACCCGGCGAGCGATTCAAGCCAGGTGCGCATTCGAAGTGCCGCAGTGGGTGATGGGTACTTTCCCGACCCGGATTCAGACAAGCTCGGCGAAGGAATTTTCGTGCCGGACGATCTGCTCGCACGAGCTGGAGCCGGATTTAAAATCGTGGGACGAACGTCCGATCTCATCAATGTCGCGGGGAAAAAGGTAAATCCGGCGGAGATCGAAGCGTATCTGCGGCATTGTCGTGGGGTGCGAGAAGCGGTTGTCTTTGGCCTAAACTCCGTCCGGAGAAATGAGGAGGTGGCAGCTTGCGTTGTGGGCGAGGATAATCTTCGCGAAAACGAGCTGCTCGAGTCCGCCCGCCGCACACTCAGCCCGTGGCAAGTTCCAAAGCGGATTTTTATTGTCGATACAATTCCGGCGAACGAACGGGGAAAAATCAGCCGCCGCGAGTTGGCAAAACGCTTTGCGAAATAGTTCGAACGAAGGCCGCAGAAACTTCTTGGCATTTGATGAGAAGGGGGCATTCGTAAGTGGCGAACGAGCGCCGGGCATGCGCTCCAGCAATGCGAGTGCACTCATGAATTCCAAAAAAGAAGAGAAGCGGGTTCTAATTCTCGAACCGGACGAACGGTTGGCAGCATCCATTTCCGAAGCGCTGGCCGAAGCCGTCCCGGACGCCCTGTTGGAGTTGTCGCGAAGCCTGGAAGAAGCCCAGCAGCTTGTTCTCGGCGTAAAACCCGATCTTTTCGTCCTCGATGTGGACGACGCGACCGACCTTGCGCAGGATTTTCTTTACGACCTGCGCACGAGTCATCCGGACGCGCGCGCAATTATTCTGACCGGGATTCATGTGCCGTCAGAACGCGAACAAGCCACCGGCCTCGGCGCAATTCATTTCCTGGAGAAACCGTTTCCGCAATCGGACTTTATCGAGCTCGTTCGAAATTTACTTCTGTCGGCGACCGACGCGAATGACGAGAAATTTCAAGGAACGCTACGCGACCTGCATGTGGCCGACATTATTCAGCTTAAATGCATGAGCGGATCGAACTCGACGGTGGAATTCACCGGCCCTCGCGGTGAAAAAGCGCGGGTTTTTTTTGAGAATGGTCAAGTGCGTCACGCGACCGCCCCGGGCCGCGAAGGCCTGGCCGCGTTCAACGAAATTTTGAATTGGAAGGGTGGAACAATTTCCGAAGTGGCCGAAACCGGCCCGATCGAGCGAACAATTAATTCGGATTGGCAGCTATTGCTCATGGAAGCGACCCGCACGCTGGACGAAAGAGGCGCGGCCGGCCAGCGCGCCCGCCGCGAAGGCGACAAAGCCACTCGCAAAGTGCTCGTGACCGATGACAGTCTGATGCTGCTGAGTTTTGTGCAGGAAGTTTTGATCGATGCAAAATTTGATGTGCATGCCGCGACCACCGGCGAAGAATGTTTGCAGTTGGCCGAACAAGATCCGCCTGATCTCATACTGCTCGATTTCGTCCTCCCCGACATGAAGGGCGACGAGGTCTGTCGCCGTCTGTTGGAGAACCCGAAGACGGCCGGTATTCGGGTTGTTTATATGTCCGGAATCGTCGCCGATCTGCGACCGGAGCAAAGCTCAAACCCGAATGTGATTGGGTTCTTGAATAAACCATTCACTTCGGATTTGCTTGTTCAAACCGTAGAAACCCATATGCCGACATCACCGGAAGAGCCGGAGCCAACCGAATCGCACACTCCTTCGCCGCCGCCGGAAATTGTCCAGCTCCCGATAGAAGAGCCGGTTTTCAGCGAAGCAGCTCCAGCGGTGCCTCAAACAAATCAACAGACAGAGGAAGTTCCGTGGTGGACGGCCGCGCCTTCCGTGGCTGAGACACCGCCCCGAGAACCAGAACCAACAAGGACGATCCGACAGTTCGGCGGCGAAACTCTTGGTTTGTCTCGGGACCAAAATCTTCCAGACGAATCCGTGACCGCAGGCGTTTTCTTCTGCGGCGACACCCGCTTTTTTTCCATTCATAACGCCCTGCAAACCATCGCCCAGCAAAAACTTACCGGCACGCTGCGTTCATTCTGGAGTCATGAGCCGCTCGACCTTATCGTTCGGGATGGGCAGATCGTTCTTGCGACCACGCGAGACCCCGAAATTTATTGTCCCGAAGCCCCGGTGACGCTGGCCAACGTCGATGCGGCGAGAATTGCGGCCGCGCGCGACGAGCAGAGGCAAAGTGGTCGTCCGCTCTTCATCACGCTGGCCAATGAAAATTTGATTTCGCAAGAACCGGCCGCACAACTGGTGCAACATCACGGCCAGAAGCTTTTCTCACAGCTTTGGACGATCCCACAGGTTCGCTTCAGTTTTCATCGACAGGATGTGGCAGCCTACGCAAACAACATCCCGGCCGAGGCGGACGTCAATCAATGGGCGCTAGCGACTTTGCGTCTGATTCAATCTCAGGAGTTGCGTAATCGCGCGAACTACGACGCTTCGTCCATTCCCGCCTACACCCGTGATGGTTACGGGCGAATTCAAAAACTCCGGCTGAACGTGCCCGAAGCGCAATTCGCCTCTCAGTTTAACGGCGTTCGTTCTATCCAGCAGATTGCCAAAAACCTCCGGCAGGACCTGAACTTTGCCCGCGCCACGCTGTTCCGTTTCGTCAGTCTGGAGATCGTGGAATGTTGGGCCGCCAGCACCGCTGCGCGCCCAGAGAGCAAAGGCGTTTTCCAGAAACTGGCGCGTTCGATTGGAATCGGCGAATAGCTTTTGCAGGGTCGCCCTTTCGATCATGAAGAAGAGGACTCTCGTCATCGATGTCGGCGGCACCCATGTGAAACTGATGATGCTGCATCGCAAACAGCGGCAGTTTGATTCCGGACCCAACATGGAACCGAAGCAGTTCGTGAAGGAAGTTAATGCCACAGCCGAAGGATGGAATTTCGACAAGATAGCAATCGGTTTTCCAGCGCCGATCCGCCACGGCGCCATCGTTAGAGATCCAAAGCATCTGGGAGAGGGTTGGAGCCGTTTCAATTTCCGCAAAGCGTTTAGACAACCGGTGCATCTCATTAACGATGCAGCCATGCAGGCGCTCGGAAGTTACAAGGGGCGGCGAATGTTGTTCCTCGGCCTCGGGACTGGGCTCGGCTCCGCTCTCGTTTGGGAAAAAACACTTCTGCCCCTCGAACTTGGCGATCTTCCTTATCGCGAAGGCAACATTATTGAAAATTTCCTAGGCATTCCGGGCATCGATTACCTGGGAGAAAAAGGTTGGAAACGCGAGGTCCTCTACGCAGTCGGACAGCTGAGAAAATCCTTCATTGCCGACTATGTCGTCCTCGGGGGCGGCAACGTGCACCGCTTCAAGAGGCTGCCGAAGGGCGTCGAGCGCGGTCGCAACGAAAACGCGTTTCTCGGCGGAATTCGACTGTGGGAGATGGATCCGCGCAGCCGAACAAAAAGGTGGCTCGTCCTTTAGTTCAGCAACCCGCAGCAGTGATTACTGGCGTCGAGCGAAGTTCGCCATCGCATAAAATTCGAGCGCGCAGACCGCCGCGACCCTTCAAAAATTTTTCCGCGCCAGGCGCGAGCGCCCGGTCCATCCAGTAACATGGAGCGCACTCCTGCGTTCCGTGAAACCGAACGCCCTGAATTTCGAACTCTTTTCCGATCAGGTCGTTGAGATCGAGATTGCGTGTGAAAACATTCCGGCGCACCAGCGAGGGCGCGCAACCTTCAAGCCCGAGAGCGGCACAAAGCTCATCGAAAACCTCAAGCGAGAAGAAAGTGATCTGCCCCTTGTAATTATCCTTGAAATCGAAATAACGATCGCCGCGAATCCCGCGTCCCGCGACGCATTCAATCCGGGGCACCTCAATTGCCGGATGGGTGTCCGGCTCTCGACCCGCATGTCCGACAAAATTGTGCCCCGGCGAAATGTAAAGGTGGCAGATTTCCACGGCGACCATTGTAACATCAGAGAGAATGATTCACATGAAAGGAATTGGAATCGGTTCTGAAAAAATTATTCGCCGGAAAAGTAATGGACAGTTCGAATACCTTCCGGACGATCTGACAATCGAAGAGCCGCTCGAGATTCGTGTTGGCCGCAAGGTGCTTTCGACCACCATGCGCACGCCTGGCCAGGACGAAGAACTGGCCGCCGGTTTTCTCGTTTCGGAATCAATTGTCCGAAAGCGAAGGGAGATCGTAGCAATCTCGTCTACCCATCCGAACACCGTGTTGGTTGATCTTGCGCACGGAACGAGATTAAAGCCGGGGTCGACCCAGCGATACGGAACGATCTCCACCAGTTGCGGTATTTGCGGCAAAACCAGCATCGACGCGATTCGGCAAAGCTTTGCCCCGATCAAATCCCAACTTATCCGAATGGAGCTCGAAATCTTGCTCTCTCTCCCTTCGCAATTACGCGGACATCAAAGTGATTTCACTCGCACCGGCGGAATTCATGCCGCTGGAATTTTCGATTTGAACGGCCACGCGCAAATCGTGCGCGAAGATATCGGACGCCACAATGCGGTCGACAAAGCGATCGGGCACGCCTTTCTCGACCGCCTGCTCCCGCTGGATCGGCACGTTCTTCTTGTTAGTGGTCGAGCCTCTTTCGAGATTGTGCAAAAAGCCCTGGCCGCAGGAATCCCGATTGTTGCGGCCGTTTCCGCGCCGTCGACCCTGGCGGTGAAATTCGCGCGCGAAAACAATCAGACCTTAATTGCGTTCTTCCGGCCGCCGTCGTTCAACATTTATTCGCATGTCGAACGGATCATCCTGAATCGCCCAAGCGTCGGCGCCGCCAAGAATTGAACGCGCGGACTTATGACACGCTCGCGCTTAATTGCGAGCGGCCGATGAAAGCATCAATCTGGAGATACCGCTGAATATCAAACTGATGCCCACCAGGGTTCCAATCACCCAGACGGAACTCGATGGCCACTGTCTCCAGATCAAGATTCCAAGAATCAGGGTAACGATGCCATCAAACAGCACCCACCCGGAGTGACGGGCGGCGCGCATACTAAAATAAAGAGCGATCTCTATGATTCCTTCAAAGAGAAAAAGTACCGCCAGAACCAGAGTCAGAGAGACCACGCCCAACAGCGGGTTCATCAGCATATAAATCCCTGCAATCACATAGATCACTGCCACAAGCATCTTCCAGAGAAAAGCCCCGATGCTATGAGAATGGAACGCGAAAACCAGGTGCCAAATTCCTGCTAATAGAATCAACCAGGCTAAGAGGATGACAATTCCAATAGACGACGCCAGCGGCACGCCGACGGCCAGGGCGCCACAAACAACCATCAGCACGCCCCAGACCATCGACCACCCGCTCGCCTTCTTGATGCTTGCACCACTGGTTTGCGGAGTCATATGGCTCTGATTCTGCAAGTTAGAAATTCAAACTTCAAACAACCAAAAAAGAGCATCCACTGGCAAGCCTTTTTCGGCGCTTTGGCTCTTTTGATTTGTAGCTGCTAATTCGCCTCTCGAAGGAACGAACTTCTCCGGTTTTGTCCGATAGCGCGATTCGCTACTCACCTGACTGTGACTCGGATCGGAGATGCTTTTTGCTCTCGGAGAACCGGGGTTCGTTATTGAGATTTACCAACGGCTTTCTGCTATGGTGCCCCTATGCGATGGTTCCGGTTTACGATAAGGGACGAACCGATCGAACAATGGCTCGAACACCACGCGCAGCACCGTTAGTCCGACTTAATCTTCCTTCTTAATTCTTTGTCGCATCGTTGTTGAAAGCGCAGCTCGCAGCTAGCATCCCAGTGAAGATGGGACATCTCTTTTTTGCTGCCACTCTCGCCGCCGCGCTGCCGTTGGCTGGCTTGCCAGCTCAATTTGAAAAGATTGCCTCCGCAGCGAACGGACGCGTTGGCGTCGCGGTCCAGCTCCTTGAATCTGGCGAAACGGCGGACCTGCATGGCGACGAGCATTTCCCGATGCATAGCGTTTACAAACTGCCGATCTCGATGGCGGTCTTGCAGCGCGTCGACCGCGGAGAGCTGAAGCTCGATCAGTCGGTGAAGGTCGAGCCGAGCGATTTCGTGCGAACAGGAATGTGGAGCCCGGTTCGCGATAAATATCCGAACGGCATCAAGCTGACCATCGCGGAACTTTTCCGCTATACCATTTGCGAGAGCGATGGTACCGCGAGCGATGTGCTCATGAAACTGATCGGCGGTCCGGGGAAAGTCATGGCGTTCCTGGAGGAGATTCACGTGCCGGAGATCCAGGTCGTTAACTACGAAAAGGAAATCGGCCGCGACTGGGAAACGCAGTATCAAAACTGGGCGGCTCCAAAAGCTGCGGTCGCACTCCTTGCGGCCTTGCAATCGAAACGCGGGGTGTCGTCCGAGAGCCAGGCCTTGTTGCTGAAGCTGATGACCGAATCCACTCCCGGCGCGAAACGCCTCAAAGGAGAATTGCCCGCCGGGACCGTGGTCGCACACAAGACCGGCACCGGTGGCACTCAAAACGGCATCACCTCCGCGACTAACGACATCGGCATTATCACCCTTCCCGATGGCCGACACCTCGCCGTGGCCGCTTTCGTTTCCGACTCCGCCGCCGATGACAGCACTCGCGATGCGGTCATTGCCCGCCTAACCAAAGCCGCCTGGGATCATGCCAACTCGTTAGGCCGATGAAGAAGTCCGCTAGGTAGCAGCTGCTAAGTTTCGATACTTTGTGATCCGCCAAATTCTATGACAAAATCTCGTAACCAAAAACCAGTCACAGGATAGTGGTTCACGATAGCTGACAAAAGCAGTCTCATCGTATTACTCTGATGGGGTGTGATCGTTCACCTCATCGACGGCACGTACGAACTTTTTCGCCATTTTTACGGACTGCGCCGATTCACCAAAGGGAAAGATCGCCCTTACGGCGCGGTCGTTGGCGTGCTCCAGACTGTTCTCCAATTAATTGAGAATGACGCCACACATCTCGGTGTCGCGACCGATCATGTGATCGAGTCGTTTCGCAATCGGCTGTGGCCGGACTACAAGACCGGCGCGGGCATCGAGCCCGCGCTTTTCGCGCAATTTCATCCGCTCGAGGAGGCACTCGCGGCAATGGGTGTGGTCGTCTGGCCGATGATCCAGCTCGAAGCCGATGATGCGCTCGCTTCGGCCGCGCATCTTGCGGCGAAGGACAAGAAAGTAAAACGCGTCGCGATCTGGACGCCGGATAAGGATCTGGCGCAATGCGTGCAAGGGACGCGCGTGGTCCAGATCGATGGCCGGCGAAAAACGATTCGCGATGCGGCTGGCGTCCGCGAAAAGTTCGGCATCGATCCGCCGCTGATCCCGGACCTGCTCGCGCTCGTGGGCGATGCCGCCGACGCCTATCCCGGCATCGCCGGGATCGGTGCCAGGACTGCTCCCGAGCTTTTAAATCGCTACGGTCCGATCGAAAAATTCCCATCAAATGTTCTCGGCAAACAGCGCGATCTCGCGTTGCTGTTCAAGAAACTCGCGACCCTGCGCACCGATGCGCCGCTGTTCAAGAAAGTCGAGACGCTCCGCTGGCGGGGTCCGACGCCTGCGTTCGGCACGTGGGCGGAGCGGATGAAAGCGCCGCGGCTGCTCGAGCGTTGCAAAAAGGCCGCGGGCCGCGGGCCGCATCAAGTTTGATCCGCGTTTCAGATCGCCTCTTGCCGGCCGGATCAGTTACCGGCTTCCCAAAGATTCACCCCCGGCGAACCGAAAATAGCTCTTGTAGATCGGCGTACGAGGTGGCGTGTTTCAACTCTTCGAATGTCCCCTGTTCCATTAATTCTTTCGCGGACCGGACGAACCCGTCCCAGGCCGCGCGGAAAAACGCGCCACCCACACTGACCCGGCGTGCGCCAATCTCAGCCGCATCCCGCATCGTTAGGCCGCCTGCTCCGCCAATCAGAACGTTCACCGGTTTCGGCGCAACCGCTTCGACGATTGCTTTGTTGTTTTCCCGGTCTTTGAATCCCGGCGCGTATAAACAATCCGCGCCGGCTTCGGAATATTTCACCAGACGCTTGATCACTTGATCGAGATTTTCCCGGCCAACGAGAAATCCTTCGGCGCGCCCGACGAGCAACACACCGGTGCCATGGAGCGCCTCGCGAACCGCGTGGATCCGTTCCACCGCCAGTTCGAGATCGTAGATCGGCGATTCCTTGCGATCGGCTGCATCTTCGATCGACAACCCCGCCACTCCGGTTTCGGCGCACAGACGCGCGTTTTCCGCGCACCAGTTTGGATCGTCGGCGTAACCATTTTCGAAATCGGCGTTCACCGGAATATCAGTGGCCTCCACCAGCTCACGAATGTGCGCGAGCATCTCGTCGCGCTTGACCGAGCCATCGGGCACTCCGCGCGCGAAAGCAAACCCGGCGGAGGTGGTCGCGATCGCTTTGAACCCGAGATGCTCCAGATATTTCGCGCTGCCGATGTCCCACGGATTCGGGATCGCAAAACAACCGCGCTCATGCAGCCGGCGAAACTCTTCTCGCTTTTCCGCGATCGTTTTCATTTTCAGTAGCTTCAATTGCTAACGGCGGGGAGAAAGGGATTCTACGTTGTCGTAACGGTTCAGCAATTCTGCGCGGGATCTTTATGAACGGCCATTGCGGCGGCGGCGCTCAGAATCGACGCCTCAGTTCCACCGCGAGTGAGGCCTACGGTTTGCAGACGTGCGCAGCCAGCAAACACACATTTGCGTTGTCGGATTAACGCAAAATGAGCGAGTGAAATTACTGGCCGAGCCCGCGTTTAATCGGCCGGCTCTTCATGCATGTGCATCTTGTCGAGAATCGGCTGGATCGATGGGTCCGCTTTCAGCATGGCTGCGTCCATGGCGCTTTGGAACGCCTGGCGCGCCTGCTCCATTTCTTCGTGCGCTGCCTGAACCGTTGGATCCTGCATCGCCGCTTGACGAGCAGCTTCGATTTCTTTTCGCTCGGCCGGGGAAAGATTGGCCAGCTCCTCGTGTAGATTAGGGCCGAGAATCGGCTGGATCGACGGGTCCGCTTTCAGCATGGCCGCGTCCATGGCGCTTTGGAACGCCTGGCGCGCCTGCTCCATTTTCTCGCGCGCTGCCTGGACCGTTGGATCCTGCATCGCCGTTTGACGAGCAGCTTCGACTTCTTTTCGCTCGGCCGGGGAAAGATTCGTCAGCCGCCCCTCTTGATTATGGCGCAAAGCTTTTCCGGTTGGCGGTGCAACTTCGCCAAACGCAACCAATTGCAGCGCTGCACCCAAAATTGGAATCATCACCCACTGTCTGATTTTCATAGTTTGGAATTTACGAGCAAGGCCGGTACCATCTCATGAGTAGGCTTGCCACGAATTGAAGGTCGAAATCCTACTTAGTTATCAGGCACGATGCGATCATTGCGTTGTTTCCACGGCTGCCCTAGCGCTAGACCAAAAGCTGCGAATTGGCTTCACTCTCAGTAGCGATTCGCTCACCTTGTTCTCGTTAGACCTATGACTACCCGGTTTTCGCTCGCCTCTATTGGACTACTCGTTTTCGCGCTTGGTGGGCCAGTCGTCGCAAGTTCCGTTTCGGCAGGCGAATTGACGCCGTTCGAAGTTTTCCAAAGTCTTAAGGGTACATGGATGATACGAGCCGGTGATAAAACTCTACGCTTCAACATGACTTATGACGTCGGCTCCAACGGGACGATTGTGACCGAGCAGTTCGGCAAGGAATTATCGGTCTTTTACCGCGACGGTGACAGCTTTGTAATGACTCATTTCTGCAATCGAGGAAATCAACCGCGATTGAAACTCAAACCTGGCAGTCCACCCGGACGTTACGAATTCGATATGTTTGACATCACCAATCTTAAAGACGCCTCGGAGTCACACGTTCAAAAGATCATCTACGAGATTCTTGACCCGACCCATATGAACCTGGAGATCATTTGGAAGAAGGGCGCTGCCGAGGAATCCGAGAAATACGTTTTGACTAAACAACCCTGACGAAGGGAATAAGTGGTAGTGCTCGGGGCTTTAGGTTAAGCAACAGCAAGATACCGATTTCGCGCGCGCAAGTGTCACGCGGGCAAGGCGCTCGGTTCAACTCACTGATTGGCACCGCCTTGTGAGTCGCAGCAGGAAAAAATCGGGCGGTTTTGTTGGAAAAAGTGATCATTCGCCGTGCCGTGCCGTCAAACTATAAAAGGGAAAGAATAGGCATTACATATCGTGAATGAAACTGCCAGTCCGTCTC
>DASPUI010000043.1:0-3634 GCA_035622995.1 Chthoniobacterales bacterium | reverse complement strand
GTCAGCCGGCAATCATAAACCAGTCCAAGATCGACGATGTTAACTGGAATTTCCGGATCGTAACATTGGCGCAACTGGTTCCAGACATCTTCTTCCGAAACTTCGCCGTTTGTTCCGGCCGATTTCTCCTTCGACTGCCCTTGAGGTTTTTCCAGACCCAGTGCGTCCAAATCCTTCTCGGCGATTCGTGATAACCCGGAGGGCGTGGCGACCGTATAGCTTCCACCGAGCGTCTGAGTGATCACCCCTTGCGTGCCCTTTTCGAGTGTAAATTTCCGGCCGCTTGGAATCTCGATCGCATCCACATCGCGGCTGAGAGAAAATTCAGTGTTTTCGTGCATCAATCAAACTAAGCGTGGCATTCGCGATCGCAAGCATCGTTGCGAGATGGCGCGTCCCGGTTGGCTGGATTCTCGAAATCTTCAATCACTTGCTGAAACGCAACTTTAATGGCTAGTACCATGGCATGAACAAGTCCAATTCGAAAAAAACTGTCGAACTTCTCCGACGGCGCGACGCACCATTGGAAACAGTGACCGACCTCTCGCGTTCCGCGACTAAAGACGTAGCCGCAGCAATGAATGGAATTCTTGCCGATGTATTCGCTCTTTATTTAAAGACGAAGAATTTCCATTGGCACATGAGCGGTCCACATTTCCGCGATTACCACTTACTCCTCGACGAACACGCCGATCAGTTGTTTGCCATGACCGATCCGATCGCCGAACGGGTCCGGAAGATTGGCGGCCTGACCTTGAGGTCGATCGGTCAAATCTCCCGCACCCAGCGCGTGCTCGATAACGATGCCGAATATGTCGAGCCGCTGGACATGCTGGCCGAACTAGCCGAGGACAACAAAACTCTGACCGCACGATTGCGCGAGGCGCACAACGTTTGCGACCAGCACCGCGACGTTGCTACGGCAAGCCTGATCGAAGTTTGGATCGACGAAACCGAGCGGCGGACCTGGTTCCTGTTTGAGTCGACCCGTCGAAGAAATTAAGCGTCAGTCGGTCGCGAGGGCTGCTTCGGTCTCTCGCTTCATCGGACAGCGCGTGGGTTAGAGATCAATCCGTTTTGCCTGACCGAAGGCGGATATTGATCTCCGATTTCAGCGTCCGATGAACGGGGCATTTTCCGGCAACGTCCATCAATTTTGCATGTTGTTCAGGTGTTAGCGGGCCGGTCAGGTCGATCTGAGCCTCGATTCGGTCAAGCATTCCGTCACTCGTTTCACATTCTTCGCAGTCTTCGGCGTGAATGCGCGAATGCGAAAGTGAAACGGTTATTGTTTCCAGCGGAAACTGCTTTCGGCGCGCATAAAGTCCAACTGTCATCGACGTGCAACTGCCTAACGCGATCAGTAGATAATCGTACGGACCCGGCGCCGTGTCGTTGCCGCCTGCGCTCACCGGTTCATCCGCCCGCAAATAATGCCTGCCGCTGACGATTTCCTGCAAAAAATCCTTTGCGGTTCCGCGCACGACCACAGCAGGCAGCATCTTGCCGGTTTCTTCGGCCGCAGTTGGAATGCTCATCGCAACGATCTATCTAATAATCGCACCTGATCACGAACGCTTTCACTATTCTGCAACGCTCCTGGCCAACGTCTCGACGACTGCAATGTTGGGCAGCAGATCCGGTGGCAGATGGTGTCGCTTCGCCAAATAAGCTGGGCTGTTGTAGGTAATCCAAACTTTTCCGCCGGCATCTTTTCGCACCAAAATCTTTAGCGGAAGATCAATTGCAATGCTGGGTGAGGCCTGCATCAGCGGCGTCCCGGCTTTGGGATTTCCGAAGATCAATAATTTGGTCGGCAGCATCTTCATTCCTGCCTTTTCGGCTTCTCCGCTGTGATCGACTAATGCAAACAGCTTGATGCCCTTTGCGTTGAGCATTCTGGTCAGATTGGCGATCGTTTCATCCACCGAGTGATTACTCGAAACGTCGATCAGCCCGGCGCTTGGATCGGCGGCCATAAATATCTGTTTAAAGAAATTTCAGGGGTGCGTCCATCGTTTCCTTCGCGCGTTGCTCTGTCAATCACCGGACCGGTAAATCCCCAAAAAAGTTACGTGACGAGGCGACACGATAGGCTAAAAATTTTGGTAGGACTGATTTTGCCGCAGGCGGCAGTCTCTGATTGCAATCTAAATCGAAAGGAAGCAGGTCATGCCATACGTAACTAGCGGAAAAGAAAATGGAACGAACGTCGAGATCTATTATAAAGACTGGGGGACCGGACAACCGGTTGTCTTTAGTCACGGCTGGCCGCTCAGTGCGGACGATTGGGATCCGCAGATGCTGTTTTTCCTCGCCAACGGTTATCGCGTCATTGCCCACGACCGGCGCGGCCATGGCCGTTCAACCCAGGTAGCGAGCGGTCACGACCTCGACCATTATGCCGACGATCTGAAGGCCGTCACTGATCATCTCAAACTCAAGGATGCGATTCACGTTGGCCATTCTACCGGCGGCGGCGAAGTGGTGCGTTATCTCGCCCGTCACGGCGATAAGAACGTGGCCAAGGCAGCGATCATTAGCGCGGTGCCGCCGTTGATGCTAAAAACGCCGGCCAACCCGTTGGGCCTGCCCAAATCGGTGTTCGACGATCTCCAGGCGCAGCTTGCTGCTAACCGCTCCAAGTTTTATCATGATCTCCCGGCTGGCCCGTTCTATGGCTTTAACCGTCCCGGAATAAAAACGATCGAGGCTAACGTTTGGAATTGGTGGCGTCAGGGAATGATGGGCGGAGCCAAAGCACATTACGACGGAATCGTCGCCTTCTCTCAGACTGACTTCACCGAGGATCTCAAAAAGATCAACGTGCCGGTTTTGGTGATGCACAGCAAAGACGACCAGATCGTACCTTACCAAGCGTCCGGTCCGCTTTCGGCCAAACTCCTAAAGAACGGCACACTGAAAACTTACCAAGACTATCCGCATGGCATGATCACGACCCAAGCAGATGTGATCAACGCGGATTTGCTCGCATTCATCAAAAGCTGATCGCGACTGGTCAGCTGCATTGAAATTGTAGAGCGAGTGCCCGCTAAAATGAATCTAAAACGACCCTAATCGTCATCTTATTGTGAAATGACTTCGACCGCTGGGCGGGACCGAGCCTCTCAACTCTTTCGCGGGCTTGGTTTGGTTGCAGCCTGGGGATGGACAATCCTTGCGGGGGTCGGCGGGTTGGGAGTGATTATTACATTAGGGCCGTGGCCGCCGACCAATGGTTGGTTCGCTTTGTTTTCAGGGTTATCGGCGTGCCCGGCCACTGCGTGGCTCCTAAAACGATACGCCGATATCGAATTTCCGGGCTGCGTTCGTTTTATCGTCGCATTTCTCTTTATTGTCGCTGGACGTCTCGCCTTGAAGATCGAAAACCGGGGAACATTTCTTCCCGATCTGTCACACTAGACATAAAGGCGTTCGAAATACCACTAGTCCGGGTCGGACTGTTCCGAAAACGAAATCGAAAAATCCCAACTTCGGGAAATTCGGCGGATCAAAAAAAACGGTCGTATCCTGTTAAATTCCTCGCTCGCGCGGCGTTACTTCACAATCCGCGCAACGGCATGTGTTATGCGAATCGCATCGAAGCAGTAGAAAGAAACAGATCAAAAACAAT
>DASPUI010000042.1:0-7258 GCA_035622995.1 Chthoniobacterales bacterium | reverse complement strand
GCCTTCCTTGCACCAAAACTCCCAGCCGATGTCGCACGGTACGTATTCGGCATCGAGCTTCATTCGATCCAAAACCAGCCGCGCGGCCTCCATCACATCGTGGCCAACCCCGTCACCGGGCATCCATGCAATTCGATATTTCGCCATAAGGTGTCGATCTTATCGGCAGCAATGACAGGTAGCAACCGGCGAAGTTAAGATTTCGCGCGAAGTCGCGAAGCCACTAAATTTTCCGCGCCGCCGGCTACGATCAGTTCCTGGGCGGCTGGGCTCAACGGCGGAAAGCCGAACGATTTTCCGTCGACGGTGAGAACGGAGATTGCGTAGTCGATGGTGACATTCGAACCAACGGTGGTTGGCGCGCGACTTATCAGAGTCTCCCGCAAATAGGCAACCAGTTCGGGGCATTCGAACACCACGAAACCGTTGTTGAACGCGTTGCGTTTGTAAGTTTCGGAAAAACTGGCCGCAATAACACAAGGGATTCCTTTGAACTTTAAAGCCGTGGCTGCCTGTTCACGGCTGGAACCGCTGCCAAAATTCATTCCGCCAACGACGACATCGCCCTTTTGATAGAGCGCGTTGAAGTTCGGATCGTAATTTTCAAACGTAACCGCCGCCATTTCTTCCGGCGTCATATCGTCGCGGTAAGTATGTTTGCTGCCGTAAATGCCGTCGGTATTTAAATTATCCTTGTCGATGAAGAGCACGCGACCGCGCACCCTTGGCGGAAAACCGGACATGATCTCTACCGAACCGGCAGGTTTTGACTTTCTCTCCGCTCGCCGGATCGCGATACCCGCGGGCCGTTCAGAAAATGTTTGTGGCGAGCAAATGAATCCGGCCAGCGCGCTTGCTGCCACAACTGCAGGCGAACCGAGATAAACCAACGCATCGCGATCGCCCATGCGGCCCTTGAAATTGCGGTTCGTCGCGCTAATCGCAGTCTCGCCTTTTTGAACCAAGCCGCGCCCAAGTCCGATGCACGCTCCGCAACCGGGCGGCAACGGAATTGCGCCGGCGTCTATCAGTGTTTTCCAATCGCCGTTCGATTCTGATCTGGCCTGAACTTCCGCGCTGGCCGGCGCCAAATAAAACTCCACGCCTTCGGCCACGCGTCCGCCCCGGGCGCGAACCACCTCGGCGGCATCGTGCAGGTCTTCGAAGCGCGCGTTCACGCAGGACAACAAATATGCTTTTTGAATCGACACATGTTTCTTCTGAATCTCCGGAAGCGAAACCATTGTCTTCACTTCATTCGGTCCGGAGACGTGCGGAACGACTGTTGCCAGATCAAGTTCCAGCTCGATCGCGTACGCCGCGTCGGCGTCGGCGCTGATTTCGCTCCGATTCTTCCACCAGGCATCGATATCGGCGCTGGTGTAGCCGGATCGAGTTCTCGGTCCGCGTTTTCCCGGACGTTTTGGATTTGTGAATTCCGCGACGCGCGAGCGCAAATAGTTAAGCGTCACTTCATCGATTGGAAACACGCCCGCAAGCGCGCCCCATTCGGTCGTCATGTTGGCAATGGTCATTCGTTCCGACATCGAAAGGGTCGGCACGCCGTTACCGACAAACTCGACTGCGTGATTCAGCACTTCGTCCTTGTTGAACAACCCGCACAACGCAATGATCACGTCTTTGCCAGTGACGCCCGGTGAAAGTCTTCCTTTCAGGTCCACTTTGGCGACTTTGGGAACCTGCCACCAGGTCACACCGGTCGCCCAAATGCTGGCGGCGTCGGTGCGCACAACCGGCGTTCCCAATGCCGCCATCGCGCCATATAAATTCGAATGCGAATCACTCGCCACCACCAACGCGCCGGGAACAACGTAGCCCTGTTCGACCATCACTTGATGCGAAATGCCGGTACCGGCCGGATAAAAATCGATGCCATGCTCGACGGCGAACGCCTCGATCTTGGCGTACTTCTCCAGATTTTTCGGCGTCGTGTTTTGAATGTCGTGATCGATGGCGAAGACCGGTTGCGCCTGGTCGGCGATCGCCGTCGCGCCGATCTGCTTGAACTTTGGAATCACCGCGCCGGTGTTGTCATGCGTCATCACGTGACGCGGGCGAATTGAAACGAAGTCTCCCGCGCGCACTGCCGTTCCGGAAGCGAGTCCGTCTGCGTGTCGCGCGGCAATTTTTTCAACCAGCGTTAAACCCATAACCGACTCTCAACAATCAACTCTCAACTATCAACTATTTGCGTCACTTCCTGGCGGCGCGCTTGCCAAGAAGCTTGGCGATATCGAAATCCACGAAATCGGCGTGATGGAAAATGATCGATTCGATTGAGCGCTCCACTTTGTCGCCTTCGTGGCTGTGGGTCGCGATCATGTGCATCACTTCGGCCGGAACGCCGTGTTTGTAGGCGAGCGCGACGCCGCTGAACGGATGTCGAAGTTGCTGGCCGAACTTCCCCTGAACCACTTTGCCCGACGCGTCCTTGTCGTACTCCAGCGGCTTGCCAACGTCAGCGAGAAGGGCACCGGCGATAAGATGATCGCGCTGAATCGGAATGCGGCAGCGAAACGATTTCTTCAGTACCTCGGCAATGGCGATGCATTGCCGGGCGCAGGAATTGAGATGCTCGACGAACTTCATGTCGATGTCGCCAGCCAGGAGCGTGAACTTGACCGCACGAAGTTCGTCGAAGGTCCAGCCTTTCCCGCCGCAGCCGGTGGTGATCGCTTCATTCCACACCGCAGCTACTTTTTCGCGCAGCGATTTCTGCTTGATCTTCATCAGGCTGGGAAAAAGCTTTGCGATTTCTTTGACGCCATAGGTTTTTTGTTGGGTCGTTGGCATAGTCGTTGTCGATTCTGATTAACCACTAATGAACACGAATGGACACAAATAATTTCACAAACGCGAATGAGAAAATGTTTCGGCGCTTCGTGTTTATCCGTTCTTGTTCGTGCTTAAAGATCTCGGCGGCGGTCCGTCGTAGCCGTGATTGACCGGATCGATCCGTCGCATCGGTTTCTCGCGGGTTTGTTCTTCAATCACGTGCGCGACCAGCCCGGGAGTGCGCGCGATCATGAAAATGCCATTGAAGGCCGCTGGATCCATTCCGAGATCAGCCAGGATGGCACCGATCGCACCGTCGACGTTGATCGGCAGCGCCTTCTTCGCATCGGCGAATGATTTCTCGACCGCGCGCGCCGCTTTCATGTGAATGCCATCGACTCCGGCTTCGCGCGCGAGTTCCAACAATCGCGCCGTCCGTGGATCCTTGGTGTGGACGCGATGACCAAATCCGGACATTCGTGCGCCGCGTTCACGCATTTCCGCGAGGGTGTGATTCGCCGCTTCTTCAATTGTGATCCTGTCCCGTGCCGCGCGATCAGCGATTGATTTAAGTTGTCGCGCGCAATCTTCAATCGCGCCCCCGTGGTGCCGATTGATCGACATGATGCCGGCGGCGACCGCCGCACTCAACGACGCGCCGGTCGAGGCAGTTGTTCGCGCGGCGAGCGCGCTTGGCGGCGTGGCGCCGTGGTCGATCGAAGAAACCAGAATCGCATCCATCAGGCGGCCGACAGCGGCGGTCGGCAATGCGCCGGTCAATATTAAATAGGTGGCGGAGCCGAACGAGACGCGCCCCATCAATTCGGAGATGTCGTAGCCGCGGACCGCCACACGATTTGGTTCGATCCGCGTGACAGCGGTATTCCAAACTGCGTTTTTGTCGGCTTCACTCATCAGGCTCTGACCATTCATTTTCTTCAAAATTTCAACGACCGCACCAGGTAATTCACCAAATGCGTCGACCACGGTCGCACCCGCTTCGCGCAATGCTTTTACTTTGCCGGCATGTGTGCCGCGACCGCCCTCAATAATTGCACCCGCATGACTGAATCGCGTGCCTTCGCGCGCTGCCTTGCCGCCGATGTACGCGATCACAGGCTTGGTAACTTTTCGGTCGCGAATCAATTGAGCCAGTTCTTCTTCCTGCGACGAACCAATTTCGCCGAAGATCACAATCGCTTCGGTCAGCGGGTCGGTTTCAAACATCAGTGCGGCATCCGGAATGCGAATTCCAAGAACGGCATCTCCGCCGATGTGTGCAATCGTCGAAATGCGCACGCCAGCCTGGCCCAAATAATAGCCGGTGCTCGATGCCATGCCGCCGGAGCGGCTGATCACTCCAACACCTTTTGGAATCCCGGGCTTGAACCATTGGCGCGCACTTTCAGCGCGTCCACCGATCATCCCGACGACGGCCTTGCCCGGGCTCAAGACTCCGAGCGTGTTGGGACCGACAAACATCGCACCGTGTGCTTTTGCCGCCGCCGCGATTTCCATTGCATCCCACACCGGCACCCGATCGGGAACGAGCACCGTGAGTTTGATTCCAGCTTCGATGGCGGCGATGGCCGCTTCCTTCACCCCCGCCGCCGGCACGAACAACACAGAAATGTCGATCCTGCCTAACGACTTGACCGCGTCCTCTGGCGTGTTGAAGACTGGAACGCCAAGAACATTCTCGCCCCCTTTGCCGGGCGTGACACCGGCGACCACCTTGGTGCCGTATTCGCGCATCAAACGTGTGCGAGCCCGCCCTTCGCGGCCGGTTATTCCTTGAACCAGCACCCGCTTGGTCTCGTCGATCAAGATTGCCATTAACGCGCGCCTCCAATCAGATCGTTGAGTCCCGGGATATCGAGCTCCAAATAGAAACCGTCGATTCCGGCGAGTCGGCATTCAACATCACACGCGACGAGCTCGGAATCTTTGTTCGCGAATTCTTCGATCGTCAGCGAGATCGCCGGTTTCGCCTCACGATCGATAATCAGACCGCCGGAATGAGATTCAACCGCGGATCGAATCTTCGGCCATTGCTCGTTGTCGATCCAAACGCGGCCGTCCTTCACTTCAAACTTCGTGACAGAATTGCTTGCGATGAAATTCGGTGTTCGCGGAGCGCGAGGTCTCCATTTTTTGCTTTTTGATTCAACGACGAGCTCGGCGAAGCGATCGGCGATGAATGCCGGCGTGTCCGTTTTACGATAACCCTCAATTCGCGCGCCAAGCAGTTTCGACATGCGCGCTAAAATTTCGACTGCGCGGTCTTCGGTATTGCCACCCAGACGAATGACCGCTGGAATGTCGAGATCGAGTTCCCAAAAAGCTTTGGCCAGACCGTACGCTGACCAGTATTGCTCCTGACTGGCGACGCCCGAGCCTGAGCCGAAATATCCCGCCAGGTCCGGCTGGGCTAAGATGATCCGCGCCGCGCGATACACTTTGGACGCCGACGGGTTGCCGCTGGTGTCGGTAAAATTGGCAATGGTGAATCCAGCGTTCACGATGGCGTCCATCGACATCATCGACCCTCCGCCGCCGGCTCCGTGAAAACCGACCAGTCCTTTGGCACCTTCGGCAACTCTGGTCGCAAGCTGCGCGAAATAAAATGTGCCCCGATGATCGCTTTGCTCGACTGCGTAGGCCACGCGCTCGAGAATCGTTGGCGGATGATCGAACTCGCGCGCGATCTCGATCTTTAGCTCGGGATGTCGCGCGACGGCGTAGTCGTCGATCGTGATTCGGCAATCGGCGGCAACGAACTCACCGCTTTTCGTCAACACGAGCGGATTGATTTCGAGCGAGCGCGCTTCAACGCTTTTGGCCGCGGCAAACAGATTTCGAATCGAATCGGCGAGTTGGTTACTTTGATCGTGCGGAAGTTTGCACGACGTGACGGTTTCGTTCACGGCCGCATCCGTAGGCCCAGACTTCACATGACAAAGGATTCTTCTGGTCGAAGCGGCCCGTTCTTCGATCCCGGTTCCGCCGCCCGCGGCGAAAATAATCACCGGGGCGCGAGTGGTGTCATCGATTGCAAACGAAAGAAAAAACTCACGGTCGATGTCGACCTTTTCTTCAACCAGCACGGCTTCGACCGGAAACTGTCCGACTTTCATCGATAACATGCGGGCCGCGTGGCCGCGGACGTCAATTGGTTTCTTGGCGAAGGCAACCCCGCCCATTCCAGCGCGGCCTGTTGTCCAAGCTTGAATCTTGATTACAACCTCGGCGTTTTTTTTGTCGGTGGTAAGCTCTTTGGCTATTGCAATCGCTTCATCAGCAGTCGAAGCGGCGCGACCACGCGGAATTTTAAATCCGTTCGCAGCCAGAATGGCTTTCCCTTGGTATTCGTGAAGTCGCGCCATGGATTGTCTGCTATTCCACGATCCTGAGTAATTTTCAAAGGTTCGACATTCCAAAAAAGATGGCGCTGTTGAAATAGTTTCAGCTTTAATCAATCGCGACATGACCTCGCTCGACTATTATGGGATCGAAGAACTGTTGACCGACGAAGAGCGCGCGGCGCGCAATCGCGCGCGACATTTTGTTCAGGAGGAAGCGATGGTCGAGATCGTTCCGTGTCATCGCGCAGGAAAATTTCCGGAGAAGTTGATTCCGCGAATGGGCGAGCTCGGATTTTTCGCGCCGTACTTAAAAGATCACGGATGTATCGGCGTCAGTTACACCGCTTTTGGGCTGATGATGCAGGAGTTGGAACGCGGCGATTCTGGATTGCGTTCGCTCGCATCGGTTCAGGGCGCCCTGGCGATCCATGCGATTCATTCTTTCGGAACACCCCAACAACATGCGCGTTGGTTGCCCGGATTGGTTTCCGGCAAGACGCTCGGTTGCTTCGCGCTAACCGAACACGGACATGGTTCGGATCCCGGCGGCATGGAAACACGCGCGACCCGCGATGGCGATCATTACGTTTTGAACGGCAGCAAATGTTGGATCGGGAACGCCTCCATCGCCGAGGTGAAAGTTGTCTGGGCGAAAGATGACGATGGGAAAGTCGGCGGGTTCATTGTCGAGAAAGACGCCCCGGGATTTCGCGCGCAAGATATCGAAGGAAAATTTAGCCTGCGCATGTCGCGCACCTCGGAGTGTTGGTTTGAAAACTGTCGAATCCCGATCGCAAACCGTTTGCCGAATGCGAAAGGACTGCGTGCGCCGTTGTCGTGCTTGTCGCAAGCGCGAACGAGTATTACCTGGGGCGTGATCGGCGCGGCGATCGATTGCTACGAAACGGCGCTGACGTATTCGAAGGAAAGAAAGCAATTCGATAAACCGATCGCGAGTTTCCAATTGGTCCAGGAAAAATTGGTTTGGATGGTAACCGAAATCACCAAAGCGCAATTGCTCGCGTTGCGGCTGACTCGAATGATCGAAGCGGGCACGGCGCGTCCGGAGCAAATTTCGCTGGCTAAACGCAACAACA
>DASPUI010000041.1:0-8980 GCA_035622995.1 Chthoniobacterales bacterium | reverse complement strand
GACGACATCGACAAGCTTAAAAAAGAATGGTTTGTGAAAGCCTAACGAGCGACCATAACGCACGGCGCGCCGCAAAATGCGACGCAATACGTAGCCGCGACCTTCGTTTGACGGAATGATTCCATCGGCGATCGCGAAACTGAGTGCCCGGATGTGATCGGCGATGACGCGAAACGCGATGTCAATCTTTTCCTGCTTGCTTTCGTTCGCGAGTCCACTCTTTGGCAACGTGCTCGCGTACTTTTTGCCGCTCAGTTTTTCGATCTCGTCGAAGATTGGGCGAAAGACATCGGTTTCGTAGTTTGAAACCGTTCCGGCGAAATCGGTGAGATTCTTTGTGCGTTGGATAATCGCTGTCGCGCGCTCGAATCCCATTCCAGTATCGACGTGACGTTGTGGGAGAGCTGTAAACGAGCCGTCCGAGTTCGCATTGAACTGGATGAAAACCAAATTCCAAATCTCGATGCAGCGCGGATCGTTTTTGTTCACGAGCGAGCCGCGGGTGTCGCCGTCTGGAGTCAGATCGACATGCAGTTCCGAGCATGGCCCACACGGACCGGTATCGCCCATCATCCAAAAATTGTCCGCTTTGCCGGAACTGAGAACGTGGATTTTCGGATCAAGATCCGCGTTCTGAAACAAGCGCGCCCAGTGATCGTGCGCCTCCTGGTCGAACTGGCTCGGTTCGTTAGGCCCGGGCTGGTAAACGGTTGCGTAAAGCCGCTCTGGCGGAAATTCCCAACGTTCGACCACCAGTTCCCATGCCCACTCGATCGCCTCCTTCTTAAAATAATCGCCAAAACTCCAGTTGCCGAGCATTTCGAAAAATGTGTGGTGATAGGTATCGAGCCCGACATCTTCGAGATCGTTATGTTTGCCACCAGCCCGGATGCATTTTTGGGTGTCGGCCACGCGCGGCGGTTTCCAGGAAGGTTTTTGCTGCCCGAGAAAGATCGGCACGAACTGGTTCATTCCGGCGTTGGTAAAAAGCAGGTTCGGCGCGTCGGGCAAAAGCGAGGACGACGGCACAACGGTGTGCTTTTTCTCGCGGAAAAAATCGAGAAATGATTGTCGAATCTGTGCCGATGTCATCATTCTAAACTTTTAACACTTCGCGATCAGCGAGAGATTTCCAAATGGAATTGTTGATCGAACTTAACGCACTCTAATGCCGAATGAAGCTATCGACGACTTTTGAGGCGAATCGCGGCCCAACTTCATCAAGCTACCGCGAATTACGTCTGCTCGTCTCTGTCTGGCTGCTTCTCTCGATCGGCGCGCTCGCTCTGGCCAGACAAAATGTTTCAGCGCCCGGCTTGTATTATGACGAAGCCGTTTTTGCCGGGCTGGCAAAAGACTTCGTCATTGGCCAACATCGTCTGCATACGCCCGGTTTCGAGGTAGCAAACCTTTTGGGCCGTCCATTTCCGGTTTTTGTTCAATTTTATCTCGGCGCATTGAAAAGCTGGCTCTTGATGCCCGCGCTGGCGCTTTTTGGATCGAGCGTGGCCGTCGTGCGCCTAACGACGTTATCCCTCGGCTTGATGACGCTTTTGTTTTTCATGCTCGGCGTTCGACGCTGGCTTGGCCTGCGCGCAGCGATCGTCGCCGGAGCAATTTTGATCGCGGATCCCGCTTTTTTCTTCCTCAGCATCCTTGATTGGGGGGCAGCGGTCACTTCTCTCCTCTGCCGATGCCTCGCCTTTTATCTGGCTGTGGTTTGGTGGCAGGGCCGGAAAGCGCGTTATCTTTTCGCGGCGAGTTTCTTTCTAGGTCTCGGATTTTTCAACAAAGTCGATATCGCGGCTTTTGCGATCGCCACTGGAATCGCGGCGATTTGCTTTTACGGTTCGCAAGTCTGGCCCGTCTGGCGTGCTCGTGCTTCCCTCACTGCGATTTCCACCCTCGGATTCCTGGTTGGGGCTGGCCCAATGATTTTGAAAATTCCGCGGATCGTCAATTACACGAGCGCTGGGCAGGGGTCGACCGGCCCGGGGGAACTAAGCGAGAAGCTGCACACGTTGCTGGCGATGTACGATGGCTCGTATTTTTACCGGCTAATGGATGCCGGCGGGCTGTTCAACGAAATGTTCGCGCATCCGGCAGGGGCTCGGTCGCTGTTGCTTCCGATTTTGCTCGTCGCGATCGTTTCATTGGTCGCGTTTGTCGGGTTGGGGCGACGAGCGGGCCAATTGCGCATTACCGGATTTCTTCTCCTCGGCCTGATGCTGACGACGGCCGGCGTTTTGCTCATGCCGGGTGCGGTGCGGATCCATCACATGGTTCTGGCTTTTCCATATCCGCAATTGATCATTACGGCCACCGTCAAATTCTTATGGGAAAGAGAGTTCCCGAAAACGATCCGACTCGGAATTCGAAGCCTGTCTCTGATCGCGGTTGGGGTTCTTGTCGCCAGTCAGCTGCACGCGATTTTCAAGACCGACGAATTGCTCGATGAAACCGGCGGACGCGGACGTTGGAGCAACGCGTTCGATGCATTCTGCCGGGAGAATAAAGATCGCGCGGATCTCACGATCATCAGTCTCGATTGGGGATTTAACGAACAACTCGCGTTTTTGACCGACGCACCGAAGCTGGTTGAGCCGTTTTGGGCGTTCGCAACCAGGCAAGTTCTTCCGCCATTGCCTAACAAGCCGGAAAACATCTATCTGGCCCATTCGGGCGATTACAGCTTGTCTCGCTATGACGTTACTTACTTGGAGGCGGCCCGAAGCGGCGACAATGCGAAAATTCAACCGTACTCAGATCGGCAAGGGCGCGTCGTGTTTTATTCGATCCAGTTTCCGCCGCGATGAACTGGCATCGTTACTGCGGTTTCGCGGCAGCGGATTTAGCGGTGACAACCTTGGCCGTCGCCCGGAATTGCTGATCGATCTGCTCGGCTTCGTATGGCCGACCTTGGACCTCGAGCGCATCGCGCAGACCACTGAGTGCCCGCCGATCGCGCGGATTCTTGTCAAGATCGGCCCGGAAAACTTTCTCAGCTTCGGCAAATTGTTTGTCAGCGAGCAATAACCGTCCAAGAACTGGCCGTATCGGAGGATACCAAGCCGGCGGCTCACTATAGCTTAGCGCATCTTCCGCCGCGACCGCCTGACCAAGCGAATCAATCGCAGATCTCGCATCATGCCTGCTCTGCGCAATCTCGCCCGCGAGCAGGTTTTCGTGAATTTTGAGAACCGCACCGGTCTTGTTCAGCTGATCGTACATTTTATCCGCTGGAATTTTGGAAGCCATTTCTCGAAATGCCGCCTGTTCTTTTTCCGCCTCCGCGGTTTTGCCAAGATTGGCAAAGGCGACGCCGCGAAGCGCGTGCCAGACCGCAGTCGTTGTCTGAAATGCGGGATCAGGCGCTGGCAGCTTCACCAGATCGTTCCAGCACTCGAAGGCATAAAGCACGATAATCGGGGTTGGCAAAAATCCTTCGAGATCTGGCATCGCTTTCACGCCTGGAGCCACGTTCGCGACCAATTTTGTGGCAGCATTTTTCGCTTCATCAAAATTTCCATCCATGCATGCAGCAAACGCGAGAAAGTGCATGTTGTGGCTGTAATACATCATTTGGTAAACGCCCGACTCGCGCGTTTCACCGAGAAACTTCTTGTCCGCTGCGACGGCCAACTCATTGCAATGCGCCGAAGAGATGTGGTCGCCTACACGCGCGTAAATGTGCGCCGGCATGTGAACCAGATGACCAGCTGCCGGAGCCAGCTTTGCCAGGCGATCCGCGCTCGGCAACGCACGCTCGGGATGTGTTGAGGCTTCGACCGCATGAATGTAATAATGATTCGCTCCGAGATGGTTGGGGTCGCGCTTCAAAACAGATTCAAGTGTTGCGACGATTTCCTCAGTGCCTTCGGCTGGTTTTCCGTCGGCCGTCCAAAGTTTCCATGGATTCAAATTCATCGCGCTTTCAGCGTAGAGCGTGGCGGCATCGAGATCATCGGGATAACGCGCGACCACCTTTCCCATTGCATCCTTATAAGCGCGATCCAACGCGTGTAGATCCGCTTTCGGATCGTTCGAATAACGAACCGCGAGAGCATCGATGTAGGCGCGCTCCGGCTCGGAAGCATTTTCTTTCAAGGCCAGGGCGCGCTGGACTGCCTCAAAACCCTGTTTTTCGCGTTCGGGATCAACGGGCAGATTGTAATTTGGACCGAGTGTTAATGCGACGCCCCACCAGGCCATCGCCAGCTTCGGGTCGAGATCGGCGGCGTGTTGAAATGATCGCCGAGCTTCGTCATGATTGAATCCGTAAACGAGCTTCAATCCTTGATCGAAAAACTGCTGGGCCTGAGAATTCTTTGTTGAGACCGGATGATGAACGTCACCCAATCCGGGAATTAGGCGTACATCCGGGTGAGGATTTGGATTCGGATGAGCGACTGCGATTGCCGCCCCACTCACTGCGAGCGCGAAGACCGCTAAAACAAAAGTTGTCCGCCACATGAACGCCTCCTTAATCTTTTTCTTCGTCCAGTTTTGCCTTTACTGCGTTCTCAAGTTCCTCGTAAAGAGCCGGATCATTCTTGAGCGCTTCTTTGGCTGCGTCGCGTCCCTGCGCCAGTTGCGTGCCTTTGTAATTCAACCATGAACCGCGTTTCTCGATCACTTGTTTTTCCAGGGCCAGATCGAGCAACGCGCCAACCGACGAAATGCCTTCATTGTACATGATGTCGAACTCGGCCTCGGTAAACGGCGGCGCCACTTTGTTTTTCACTACTTTGAGGCGTGTGCGATTGCCGGTCACGACGCCGTCCGTTTGTTTGATCGCGCCTATGCGTCGAATGTCCACCCGCACGCTCGCATAAAATTTCAGCGCTTTGCCGCCGGGCGTTGTCTCCGGATTGCCAAACATCACGCCGATTTTTTCCCGGATTTGATTGGTAAAAATACAGGTCGTCCGCGCTTTGGAAATTAGCGACGTCAATTTCCGCAGCGCTGCGCTCATCAAGCGTGCCTGTGCGCCGACTGTTGTATCACCGATCTCTCCCTCCAATTCGGCCCTGGTCACCAAGGCCGCCACCGAATCCACCACGATCACATCGAGGGCATTGGAACGAATTAACGTTTCGCAAATCCGTAACGCCTCTTCGCCTGAACTCGGTTGCGATACAAGCAGATCGTCCAGATTTACGCCAAGCTTCCGAGCGTACTGCGGATCGAGCGCGTGCTCGACGTCGATGAATGCAGCCAGGCCGCCGCGTTTTTGCGCCTGCGCAATGACAGTGAGTGTGAGCGTCGTCTTGCCGGACGATTCCGGTCCGAAAACTTCCACGACTCTTCCACGCGGAAATCCACCCACTCCGAGGGCGCGATCGATCAATATATTTCCGGTCGGAATGACATCGATATCCACTATCTTTTCATCGCCAAGACGCATGATTGCGCCTTCGCCATAGTCTTTGGCGATTTGTTGAATAGCGAGGTCGAGGTTCTTGTTACGGGCTGCGACAACTTTGTTCTCTGGGGGTTTCTCTTCGGTTTTCGTTGGCATAATGGGGTGACTCTAACTAAGTCTCGGAGCGCCATTCGCCAAGTAGAAAAGCAATCACTTCGCCAGCAAAAAAGCCGCAACCTTGCGGCTGCGGCTTCAATGTTATCCCAGAAGAGAGAGTTATTTAGGAAACTGTTATCTTTCGCGGCTTGACATGCTCGGCCTTTGGCAAAGTCAGCGTCAGAATCCCGTGTTCGATCTTTGCATTGATCTTGTTCCAATCAATCGACGGATCGATCTCAATACTGCGGCGATAGTCTTCGCGTCGCGATTCGCGATGGAGAAGGGCACCGTCGATGCTCGGGAGCCAACGCCGGCCGACAATTGTCAGCTCATTATCTTCCATTGTGATCTTGAGGCCTTCTTTGCTCACTCCGGGCATCTCCATCTGGAGCAAGTAACCGTCGCGGTCTTCCGTAACGCTTGCCACAGGCGCGACAAAGCTTTCGGTCTGACGGTTATCCAACTCGCGATTTGCTCGTACCATTGTACTCATTTTAATTCCTTTGGTTGAAGTTTCGTTAGCCAGCATTGACTTTGATTTGTTTCGGCTTCGCCTCTTCTGCTTTTGGGAGTGTCACCGTCAAAACACCGTCTCGATAAGTCGCGCTGACTTTTTCGGCGTTGACGCGAGCCGGCAAGGTGATGCTTCGGCGGAATTTGCCGACATAACGCTCCGTCCGTTCCGCTTTTTCGCCATTCCCACTTTGATGTTTTCGCTCGCCTGCGATCGTCAGCGTCCCCTCATGCAAAGAAATTTCCATGTCTTCTTTGCGCATGCCGGGAACTTCAACAACTGCGATCAGGTTATCGTTACTCTGATAAAGATCGAGCGGAGGAGACCAACCGCTAAAGAGCTGACCGGACTGATCGAAGCCAGTCGAAAATGGCAGCTCAAAAAGCGAGTTCAGTTCGTCACGCAGGTTGCTCCAACGATCGAGGGTTGGAAACGCGGGAACCCCGCGGCTTTTATAACGTATCAAATTCATTGTATCTTTCCCTTTCTAAATTATGAGGTTCTGTGGAACCGAACCATGCTAAGCGCGAAAAATGCCAAAGCGGATTCGTTGGATAACTCTAACACACAAATATCTCAACAGATGGATGTTATATATACATTAGATTTTGAATCGATACACCAGAACCGCGACGATATGACTCATATCCTTTGTCTGTCGATTCTCCATATGGCCAAAAATGCACATTGTCTTTCTCTTCCCGAATCGCTTGCCCGAAGGCCAATTAACAAATATTCCCTCCATCATGACCCGGCAAATAATTGACGAGCGCTTCATGCAAATCGCGCTGACCGAAGCGCGCAAAGGACTTGGCCTAACGAGTCCAAATCCAGCGGTGGGCGCGGTCCTGGTTGTCGGAAATCGAGTGATTGCGCGCGGGCATCATCGCGGCGCAGGATTTCCACACGCTGAAATCGAATGCCTGCGCAACTTGGACCGCCCCGTTTCGAAAGATGCGGCGCTTTACGTAACGCTCGAACCTTGCTCGACCACCGGCCGCACTCCAGCCTGCACCGCGGAGATTATCAAAGCTGGTCTCAAAACGGTCGCGATCGGCGCAATCGACCCGAATCCCCGACACTCCGGACGCGCCATCAAGCTATTGCAGAATGCCGGCATCGAAACGCGAAGCGGGATTCTTGCCGACGAATGCGCCTTGATGAACGAAACCTTCAACAAATGGATCGTCAGCGGCCAGCCATTTGTGATGGCGAAGTGCGGAATGAGTTTGGACGGAAAATTGACGCGCCCCCCGCGCGAAACCCGCTGGATCACGAGCCCTCGCGCGCGAAAAGATGCGCAGCAGCTGCGCGCACAGTTTGATGCGATTCTGGTTGGCGCGGAAACCGTTCGACGTGACAATCCACACCTGACCGTACGAGGCGTGCGTGGAGCGCGTCAACCTATTCGCGTCGTGATGACGAGGTCAGGAAATTTTTCGCGGTACGCTCGCGTTTTCACCGACCGATTCGCGAAAAAGACTATCGTCTATCAAAACAAATCACTGGATTTTGTTTTACGCGATCTCGGAAGAAGAAATATCACCAGTCTGATAATCGAAGGCGGAGGCGACATTCTAAGCCAGGCACTGGAAAAAAGAAGGATCGACAAAATCCAAATCTACCTCGGACCCGTCATTACGGGCGGACCAGTTTTGGCATTTGGCGGCCACGGAGCGGAGAGCACGTTACAAGGCGTTCGGCTTCAGCCGGTGTCGTTTCAAAAACTGGGCCAGGATGTTTGTGTCATTGGCTATCCAAATTATCCTCGCTCGGAAGCCGAATAATTCCGAGAAACTTTTCGTCTGAGATATTGTTGAATGTTAGAAATATCGGGAGGTGAACAGAAATGAATTGGAAAAAGGCTTTGCTGATTGGGGTTGCAGTCGTTGGCTTTGCGTTGGCTGGCGGGCCGCGCGCTGACGCAGGAGTAGCAGTAGGCATCGGGTTCGGCCCCCCGGTTTATCCCTATCCATACCCGTACGCTTATCCTTATTACGGATATGCTTACGGTCCGTATTGGTACGGGCCGGGTTTTTATTGGTGGCATGGTCACAGGGCGTACTTTGCGCATCCCTGGCATGGTGCCCACTTCCGCCACTGGCATTAATTTCTGCCATAGAAGTATCGAGCTGGCGCGATCACAAAATGGTCGCGTCAGTTTGTTTCTAGATGGGCTGCACGCGCCTTAGAGATCGGGTAAAATCTAATTCTTCGGAGCAGCCGAAGAAGCCGGACTCGACGCAGATTTTCCGGTCGAATTCGTTTCTTGAAACTCCTTTTTCAAGCGGTCGTTCAATTCGGGTAACTGTTGTTTTCTCTTGGCTTCCACCTCGTCACTCAATTCCCGCTCAATCTTTCGCCGCTCCTGGAGATAGCGCTGCTCAAAGAGTTCGCGTTTCTGTTGATCAAGCCGCAGACCGGCATCCCGCAACGCCGCATCGGCTTCTTGTTTCAACTTGGCGCGATGAAGCTGCTCGCGCACACGCATCAGATTTCGCTCTTCCGGACTCATCTGCATCCAGCGCTCAGCATTGCGTCGGAATACCTGGCGATCTTCGGGGGAGAGCGAATTCCACCGCTCCCGCATATTCTTGAAACCGGCGGCGTTGCGGTGTCCGTTGCCAGGCTGTGCATCGACAGTCACGCAAATCGCCAGCGAGCCTGAAAGCAGGCCCACTGCAATTAGAGACTTTGATCTTCGTCCCACAGGCTGGTTTCGTCCGACGCGATCAATACATCGAGATCGGCGACAACTTCGAAGTCTTGCGGATCAATTTTTGCAATCACGTCGGGCGTATTTTCCGCGGTAGCTGTCGAGCGCGAAAATGGATGCTCAATCGCAACGGTCGCTACAATCAATATAATGGCCGCCACTGCGGCCGGGATGAGACGGCGCAAGCCAAACCAGGTTTGCGGCCATTCAAACCGGCGTGGTTTCT
>DASPUI010000040.1:0-4555 GCA_035622995.1 Chthoniobacterales bacterium | reverse complement strand
TTCAGCCACGCTCCGTCCGACTAAAATATCGACGCTGTAGGTGCGAGTAAGCGATTCCAGGCGCGACGCCAAATTCACCGCATCGCCGATGACTGTGGGGTCAAGCCGTTCGTGCGGCTCGTACGAGCCGATATTCCCGACGAGGGCTTCGCCGTGATTGATTCCAACGCCGAAGCCGAGTTCCTTTTTTCCCGCAGCGCGCCACCGTTCATTTAATTTCCGCAATTCAGCGCGCATACCCAGCGCCGAGCGCACTGCTGCTTTCGCGTCAGCCGACGCGCCGTGACTGGTCACATTTCCCCAAACTGCCATGATCGCATCGCCAATGAATTTATCGAGCGTGCCGCCATTATCGAAAACGTGTCCGACCATTCCGCTCAGGTATTCATTGAGCTGCTGGACCAGCTCGACCGGGTCTGCTTTCTCGGACAGACTGGTGAAACCGATCAAATCGGAAAAGAGTACCGTTACTGGTTTGCGCGAGCCGAGCATCGAGCTGTAGAAACCGCCCGGGTTATCGAGAATCTCCTGGACGATGTTTTTCGAAACGTAACGCTCGAGTGTACGTCGAGTGCGCAGTTTTTCCAACCGCTCTAACGCGTATTCGAATCCCAAACCGAACAGGCCGCTGGCGGTAAAGACAATCATTGGCGGCACGACAATGATCAGTAAGCCGGCGCCATCGTACAAGACTCGCGCGGCAATCAGGTACGCCAAGGCAAGTCCGGCCAGAATAAAAATGCAAAGAAGCGGCCGGCGAATGAATACGATGACCGACCATGCAGCAAGTGCCGCGACAAAAATGAAAATAAGATCTGTGTTGGTCGGTACTTCGCGGATAAATTCATGGTCGAGTGCCGCGGCCAAAGTATGCAGATGCATGACCGGCCCGTACATGGTCTCATCGATCGGCGTCGCAACGAAATCGTGTTGAATTTGCGCCATCGCGCCGACAACGACGATTTTATCTTTAAAAAACGCCCCGTCTTTGTAATTGGCGTGCCACATTGACGGCACGAAAACTTCGTAAAGCGGATACGGCGGATACGCATTGGCCGGTCCGAAACGAATCGCGTGCGAATTGAGATCTTCCGGAACCGCATCGGCGCGTCCGAGCTTCTTCAGCGCCCGCGCCGCCATTGAATCGTAAACTGGCTCGCCCGGAAACTCCGGTTCGCCGGCGAGATGTCGATCTGATTCATGAAACTGGACACGTCGAACAAGTCCATCAACATCGTTCCAGGAATTGACAAATCCCACGCGATCGTCGCTTTGTTGAGGCGGAGGAATTAACCTTTCGTTGGGGGGGACCAACTGATTGCCATGCTCGACATCAATGTTGAGGCCGATGACAACGCGGTCGCGATATTTGTCGAGTGCGGCGCGAAACGCCGGATCGCCTTCGTTTGTTGGACTGTAAACGATGTCGAAAATCATCAACCGCGCGCCGGCGCCGAAAAGCTTGTCCATCAATACCGCCCAGACTTCACGCGACCACGGATATGGTTTTTGAATCATGAGTTCGAGCGCGCGATTGCCAACGGCTTCCTCCGCACCGACCGCGTTCAACTGCAATGATTGCTGGTCTATCCCGAGAAAAACGAAATCCTCATGAACCGCGGTCTTTCGACCGTCGCGGCGCAACAAATCGGCAAAGCTGCGGTTGCCATTCCAAACCGCTGATAAAAATGGCGCGGCTGGAAAAAAATGCGCCAGCACCATCAGGCCGGTCCAAAAAGAAGCGATTGCAGCCAACATCATCCGGCGATGACGATGAAGCCAATGCATGCGCGAATCTTACCCGTGTCGTCAATCTGCGGCCAATGCGAAAATCACCAACGAAATCAGTTGTCATTTGTGGCATAGCGCCTAACTTTCGCGCTCGAACTTTCCGCCTGTCCGACAGCTGTCGGACGAATCAGCGCGTGAGGTTGGAAAGATCGTAAAATTAAACAACAGCGCGTTGAACGAGGAGTCCTGCCAATGCAGGCAAAACCAAATGCCAAGAGCTACAAATTCCCCGGCCAGCCGGGCGCGGCGCAAGCGTGTCATCAAAAAAGCGAAAGGTTATCGAGGCCGTCGCTCTAAACTTTTCCGTTACGCGAAGGACGCGACGATGAAGGGCCAGTACTGGTCTTATCGCGACCGCAAAACGCGCAAACGCAATTTCCGTTACCTCTGGATTCAACGACTTAATGCCGCTGCCCGGGCGAATGGGCTCACCTATAGCCGGTTCGCGGAAGGGTTAAAGGCGGCGGGGATCGGGCTTGATCGTAAAATTCTGGCTGACGTTGCGGTCACCGATGACGCCGCCTTCAAAGCGATTGTCGAACAAGCGAAAAGTGCGTTGAACGACAAATCGAAATCGAAAAAGAAAGCGGCATAACGTATTGAAACGATGAAGCGTTGAACGTTGCCGCGGATTCGCTTCAACGCTTAAACTCTTTAACGCTTTAACGTTTCAATGGCCCATCCGCTCGAACAACTTCGCGAAGATGCGTTGCGCGAAATCGCCGACGCGCTTGACGAGCAGGCGCTCGAGGCCGTGCGGGTGAAGTATCTGGGGCGAAGCGGCGAAGTCTCGGCCTGGGGCGAGCAAATGAAGTCGCTGGCCAGGGAGGAAAAACCGGTCGTTGGCAAATTGCTGAACGAAGTTCGAACCGCTGTAACCACAGCGATTGAATCGCGAGCAGAGCAATTTCGCGCTCAAAAAGAATCCGCTTCCCTGGGAAGGATCGACATCTCGTTGCCGGGCATGCCGCGTGAGATTGGCGCGCTCCATCCGCTTACCCAGATGTGGGAGCGCTCGATCGAAATTTTTCGCCGAATGGGATTCGCGCTCGCAGATGGACCTGACATCGAAGACGAATGGCATTGTTTCGACGCGCTGAACACGCCGCCCGAACATCCGGCGCGCACCGAGCAGGACACATTTTATTTGGCCGACGGCCGATTGCTGCGCACGCATACTTCGACCGTGCAGATCCGAACGATGGAATCAACGCCACCGCCGATCCGCGTGATTTCGCCGGGCGCTGCTTATCGAAATGAGGAAATCGATGCGACCCATGCCGCGCAGTTTCATCAAATCGAAGGGCTTTACGTGGATGAAAACGTCAGCGTCGCCGATTTGAAGGGTGCATTGGAATTTTTCATGCGGGAATTGTTCGGCTCCGGAACCGAGGTGGAATTTCGTCCGCACTTCTTTCCGTTCACTGAACCAAGCCTCGAGGTCTATGTGAAATCGAAGGCGATCAAAGGGGGCGAGCAATGGATCGAAGTCGCCGGTTCCGGCGTAGTGCATCCGGCTGTTTTCGAACAAGTGAACAAAGCGCGCGGCGACAAAGCTTATGATCCCGCAAAGTGGAGCGGTTACGCCTTCGGCCTCGGGATGGACCGACTGGCGATGATTTTATTCGACATTCCTGACCTGCGCCTGTTCGCGCAAAACGACCTGCGCTTCCTGCGCCAATTCGCATGAAATTTTCCGTTAAGTGGCTCCGCGAATTTGTCGATCTTCCGAAAGATTCCGAAGATATCGCCGATTTGCTGACGCGGGCGGGCGTTGAAACAAAGGGAATCGAAGCGCGGGGCGCGAAGATCGACAAAGTCATCGTTTCGCAAATCACCACGTCCTCACGTCATCCAAACGCCGACCGCCTGTCGGTTTGCGAAGTGGATGACGGCAGCAGTGTGAAGCGTCAGATCGTTTGCGGCGCGACCAATTACAAAGTCGGCGACAAAGTCCCGCTGGCGCTGCCCGGCGCGAAATTACCGAACGGAACCGAGATTCGAAAAAGCAAACTCCGCGGCATCGAGAGCGAAGGAATGCTATGCAGCGCAATTGAGCTTGGATTGGGCTCGGATGCAGCTGGTCTTTTGATTTTGTCTCCTGAAACAAAACTCGGTCTGCCGATCAGCGAGCTTTTTCCGTCCGACACGATTCTCGATGTCGAGATCACGCCGAACCGCGGCGATTTGTTGAGTCACCACGGCATTGCCCGTGAAATCGCCGCGCTTACTGGTACAAAGCTTCGATCGACACCGCGCGAGGCGAAACTGCCGATCAGGAAGACTGAAGTAAAAATCAGTTCCACTCGCGAATGTCCATTTTTTTCCGCCCGCCGAATCGAACAGGTGAGGGTTGGCGCCAGCCCGCAATGGTTGCGGGCCAAGCTTGAAAGCGTTGGGATCCGCTCGATCAACAACATCGTCGATATTTCGAACTTCGTGATGCTCGAGTTTGGACAACCAACGCACGCGTTCGACGCCGATAAATTGCGCGGCGATATCAACGTTCGCCTCGCGCGAGCTGGCGAGAGGTTTCTAGCGCTCGATGGCAAGACTTACTCGCTCAAGCCGGAGATGTGCGTCGTGGCCGATCAGGAACGCGCGGTCGGAATCGGCGGTGTAATGGGCGGTGAGGAAACCGGCGTCACCCAATCGACGAGGAACGTCTTGGTGGAAGCGGCTTACTTTTTGCCCGCGAGTGTTCGCAAGACGGCGCGCGAATTGAATCTTCCAAGCGATGCAAGTTATCGATTCGAGCGTGGCG
>DASPUI010000039.1:0-3242 GCA_035622995.1 Chthoniobacterales bacterium | reverse complement strand
GGCGATTAAGGAATGCCGAACGCGCACCGGTCAGCATCTGACGCTTCCGCCAGAGGAATCATTCACTGTTGAGTATGTCACGAACAAACCGTGGGGCGGGTACAATTGGTACAAAGGCAATTATCGAAGCGTGATTCAGGTTAACATGGATTTGCCGATTTACATCGATCGCGCGATCGACCTCGCTGCGCACGAGGGCTACCCGGGGCATCACGTTTACAATTCGTTGCTTGAGAAAAATCTCGTGCGCGACCGCGGCTGGGTCGAGTTCAGCGTATATCCGCTTTACTCGCCGCAATCGCTCGTCGCCGAAGGCACGGCAAACTACGGCCGCGAACTCGTCATGACTCCCGCAGAACGAACGAAATTTGAAAAAGAAGTGCTTTGGCCCGCAGCCGGACTCGATCCTTTGCGCGTCGAAGAGTATTATAAAGTGCAGGAGATAGTGAAGAAGATTGCCTATGCGCCGAATGAAGCCGCTCGCGGCTTATTGGATGGCAGGATCGACGAAGGCCAGGCAAAGAGCTGGCTTGAGCGATACGCACTTGATGAACCTGTCAGGGCCGAGCATGGAGTCGAATTTATCAAGCATTACCGTAGTTACGTCATCAATTACAACCTGGGCGAAGACATGGTGCAAAGATATGTCGAACGTCACGCCGGCGCGCCGGGAAAACGCTGGGAGATCTTTGGCGAGCTACTCAAGTCACCGCGCCTTCCGGATGCGCTAACTCAATGACGCGAATCGCTCTTTGCTCTTAGCTGGTGGCTCCTCGCTGATATTCTTCGTCACTAACCTTTTCCATCCAATCGACCACTTTGCCGTTCAACGCTTCCTGGATGGCAATGTGCGTCATCGCAGTCGTCGACGAAGCGCCGTGCCAATGCTTTTCGTTAGGTGCAAACCAAACCACATCGCCTGGCCGAATCTCCTCGATCGGACCGCCTGCGCGCTGCGCCCAACCAAGACCGGCGGTAACGATCAGTGTTTGGCCTAACGGATGGGTATGCCAGGCGGTGCGAGCACCCGGCTCGAACGTGACACTCGCACCGGCCACGCGCGCCGGATCCGGTGCTTGGAAAAGAGGGTTGATTCGAACAGTACCGGTGAACCAATCAGTTGGTCCCCTATTCGAGGGTTGTGATCCATTTCTTTTTATTTCCATTGCACAAACGTCGTTGGCCGAAGACTAAACCTCAACCTCCGGTCGCGCCGTGGCCTCGGGCGAAGGCGGATCAACATCTCAACTCCTCAACATGCTTCGCCTCGAATTGATCGTCGTATTGTGCCGCAGAACTTTTTGTTTCCATTCAACAATCTGATCGCTTGCCGTCACTCCTAACTTGTCACTGCCTGTCTCTTTACTAACGCCTTCGCCAAAAGGTACACCGGATAGCTTATGGCCAAGCCGGCCGCGGCGTAGAAGCTGTTTTGCGCACTACTAATAACGAACGCCAAAAGAAGTAGAATCGCTCCGGCCAAAACAATCGCGGGCACCAGCGGGTAACCCCATGCGCGAAAAGGTCGCGCCAGAGCAGGCTCTCTCCGGCGCAAGACGAATAGTGTGGCAAATGTCGACGCATCAACCAGGACGCTCAGGAACGCCGTCAGCGCGAACAGCTGTTCGAACGAACCCACCGCGGTCAGGGCAATCGCAACTAAAGCGGTCACCAACAGTGCCACTGTCGGCGTGCCGCCCGCATTCAAGGTTGTACCGCGGAAGAAAAAAAGGTGATCGCGACTGAGGGCGTACATCACCCGCGGCGTGAAGAGAAAACTAGCGTTAATAATTCCAATCAGGGAGATCAACGCCACTGCGGTAATGATCTGACTGGCTCCGCCTCCGAAGATTTCACGTGCCGCGTCAGCGGCGGCTAATTTGGAACCGGACAATTTCGAGAGTGGCAACGCATAAAGCATTGCCAGATTGAAGAGGACGTAAATCGCTATGATAAAACCGGCGCCGGAAAAGAGCGCGCGCGGAATGCTCGTCGCCGGATCTTTGTTTTCTTCGGAGAAATAGACCGGCGCGTGCCAGCCGGAGTAAGTTCCCAGGATATTCTGAAACGCCAGCGCAATCGCCGCGAATAAAAGCATCGGATTCGAATGGAAAAGCGGGCCTGGTGCGGCCGGCGAATGCGATCGGTGAGCGAAAATAAAGCATGAACCGATAATTGCGCCGAAAGCGAGTACTTTGAAGAGACTCATTATTTCCTGGGCCCAACTCCCGATCCGCAACCCGAGCCAGTGAAATGCGGTAAAGAAGATCAACACCGCGATAGCAACCGCAGTGACCCGGCCGGAAGAAAAAGAAAAAAAAGTGGACGCGTATTCACTTAGTGCCACCGCCAGGTAAGTCATAGAGCTGGTCCGCAAGAGCCAATCGCTCCATCCCACCAGAAAACCGCCGAATTCACCGTAGGCTCTTCGCGCGAAAACATACGGACCACCATCCAAAGGCAACATTGTTCCGAGCTCGGCGTAGGTGTTCGCCCCGGCAATGGCATATAGTCCGCCGATTACCCAGACCGCGACGATCAACCCGGCACTTTGGAGCTGTGCGGCAATAACGCCGGGCATCCGTAGAATGCCAATGCCGATCGTGCCACCGATGGCAACCGCGACACCAAACGTTACTCCCAGGATGCGAAGCAATCGGCTTTTCGGACGCGACCGCGCGGCAATCGAATTTTGTTCAGGCAACACCGGCCTCCTGTTATCCGATCTCAGCCTGAACGGAAAGACCAGAACTCTGAATTACGGGTTTGCCTCAAGCAGCTTTTGAAAACGCGGCGTTTTCCGGATGGCATCAAAATCGGAGTCGTGTTTGATCCACATCCTGATTTCAGCACCGACGTTCGGCAATAAGCGCTCGAGAAGACCCAGAGCCAGCTCTGTGTCGCCCAGTTTCGCGTAACCGCACGCCACATTGTACTGAGTGAACGGATCGTCTTCGCCGATCACCAAAGCTCGCCCGATCCATTCTCTCGCACGAGCGTATTCTTTCGTTTCAATCAATGCCGCGATTCCCATATAGGCTGGCCTCGGGTCCTCGGGATGGAGAATTAGCTCGCGTTCCGCCCGCTCGATTCCGCGTCGCGCGGCACTGTCTTTCTCAGCGTGACGTCCAAGCGAGCGGTAAATTTGAATCAGCAGAATCAGCGATTGATAATCTTCGGGGCTGACCGCCGCCGCGTGCTCGAACAATTCCGCTGCTAGCTCGAGTTTTCCCTGGGCAAAA
>DASPUI010000038.1:0-17854 GCA_035622995.1 Chthoniobacterales bacterium | reverse complement strand
CCGGGAAAAAATTTGGGTTTTCCCCTTGACGCCTCCTTGGTCAACTTGCAATCTACGCACTTATGAAGAAATCCTTAACCAAATATTTCTTGTGTTTAGTGTTCGTGTTTGCGGCGGTTACGCTGTGCAACGCCGGGCCGATGCCGGTGGAGAAAAATGTTGCGCCTGCTCCACCGCCTTGCGATTGGACCGGGTTCTACGTCGGTGTGAACGGCGGTATCGGCTGGCAAGAATCCAGATTCAGCGACCAAAATTATGCCGGCTACGAAGGCGCTTATTACGTCACGGAACCTGGCGTCACCTACGACAACGTTAATGGCGTAATTGGCGGTCAGATGGGATTCAACTATCAATGGAAAGATTTGGTGCTCGGCATTGAGGCTGACGCCGATTACAGCGGCAATACCATTAATAAAACCCGGCTGACCAACTTTGGTGAGACGGATCACAACGGCGTAGAAAACTGGGGCTGGTACAATGTAGCCAGAATTGATTTCCAGGGATCGGTCCGTGGACGCCTCGGTATTTCTTTCCTCGACAATAAGGCGTTAATCTATGGGACCGTCGGTGGCGCCTTTGTCCATGGTGATTGGTACTCTCGCATTGCTTATTACACTTCAGATGAGTCCGCTCTATATGACACGGCGTGGACCGGCGATGACTGGCGCTGGGGTCTGATTGGGGGAATGGGTATCGAGTACAAGCTCAACTGCCGCTGGAGCATCAAAGCGGAAGGTCTTTACACCTGGCTGGCAGAAGATTCGCAAAGCGCGAGCTATGTCGGCGCCGATTCAACCAACAATTCTCAGGCAAAGTTTGTATTCGGGGACGAACTTTATTCTTTCAGGTTTGGCGTAAACTACAACTTCGGCAGTTTCTTCGGCCACTAAGCTGTAACTGTCAGGCGGAATTTCAAAGACCGGCGCACGAAATTGCGCCGGTCTTTCGCTGTACATTCCGATACAACGTCGAAATCAAGACTTGACGAGATTTACTGCAACTCGACGATCTCTCGGGTAAAGTTCGCCGGAAGCGCAAAGTTATGATCATTCGATCGGCAGTTTGGCGATGGCTTTTAACCGTGTGCGTTCCCTGCGCCGCGTTGGCCATCCTCGGGCGCCAGATTTATCTCAACACCCACTATGGGTTGTCCACCTGGAAGGGAGGCGGCATGGGCATGTTCGCCGCCGCAGATGAACTGGCCAACCGTTATGCGAAGGTTTTTCTAGTTCATTCCGACGGGAGCCGAGACCCGCTCCCCCAGCTCACTCCTGAGGATCAGGATTTGTTGAGTCGAGCTTTGGAGTATCCAGCCCGAGAAAATTTTCTGCGTGCGGCAAGAATGATCGGGAGCGAGAACTGGATCCCCGCTTTCCAACGCAGGCCTGTATTAAAAGTAAATGGTAACGGCGACCCGGTAAGCGCAGAGGACAAGGCATTTCGCGTGATGGTCGCCTCGCCACTTCGGTCGGAGAGCGAAGATAGAAATCCGAGTGTGGAAATTCAGTTTTGGAAGCTCACCTACGATCCGCATACCAGGCGTTTGCATTGCTCGCTCGCTGAAACGCTTTTGTTTGGCTCGCAGGAATTGTACGGATCGCGCCGGATGCGGAACGACTCATGAAAATCGCCTCATCCAGGCGTTCATCTGCCATCAACCCTCGTCAATCGCGCGGAGCCTCGAAAACCGGGCGATCGGCCGGCAGTTCGTTCGGCGTCGGTCATCTGATCGAATTCACGCGCAATCTCGATCTTATTCAGACGATCAGTGTGCTGACACTGGTTTTGGCGATCATCTTTCAGTTAGATCACTGGCTGTTTCGCATTGTATCGGGAATTTGTTTCCTGATGTTTGCGCTGCGTCCATCTTCGCTTCGCCAGCCGCTATTCTGGTTCGCGCTTGCTCTCGCTGGGACGATCACCATCATTCTGACCTGGGAACAGGTCGATAATCATAAATATCTGCTCGTTTACTGGACCTGGGTGTTGTTTGTCGTTCATCTTTTCCGCGACGCGGAACAGCAGAAGCACATCCTTTTGTTCAATGCTCGCTTTTTTCTTTGCCTGATTTTCCTGGCTGCTTCCGCCCAGAAGCTTGCTTCGCCAAGCTATCGATCAGGCGAAATGTTCGAGCATTATCTCTATGTCGATCCACGCTTTGCTGCGTTTGGTAAACTGGTCGGGATTAATCCGGTTGTTGGTGATGTGGTAACCAGGAAAATGCATTTCTTGCGAAGCCCGTTCGCCGACGTGGAAGGCAACGACATTCATATTGAAGGTTCGGACCGAGCGCGCATCGCGGCGGTTGCGATGACGTGGTGGGACCTCGGGCTACAGCTGGCAATTGGCGCGCTTCTGCTTTTGCGGTGGCGACGCACCGATGAGATCGCCCACATCGTTCTGCTGTTCTTCATTTTCACAACCTATCTGCCTGCGCCGGTATTTGGTTTTGGCTGGATCCTCGCGATCATGGGTTTTACGCTCGCGAAAGATAAATTTCCGCGGATCGCAACGGCCTATCTTCTTTCATTTTTCGCGATCCTTCTTTATCAACTGCCGTGGCGAGACTGGGTCCTGAGATCGTGATCGGTGTAAATCGGCCAGTCACCCGGGATTAAAGAGACTTGTCTTCGGCATCGTCAATGCTCATAAGGAGTACCCGAGATGATCAGGGCGAATTGTCGAGCTCGGTTTACCGCCGCTGATTTCGACTTTATCGTGCGCACCCTGGCTCATTCGCGCACCGACCGGGTTTCTTTGGTCGATCTCCTGAGCGATGATGAAACGCGGGATTCGATTCTGGATCATCCGCGGTTGGTCGATGCCATTCTTTCGAATGCCGGGCAGTTACGGATTTCTTCGCAGTTTTATTTTTATGTCCTCGCGCGCCACGTTTTGCAACAGGCCGAAATCACCGATCGCAAAATATGCGATTACGTCGGTTCATTGCTGGAAACATTCTCGCGCACGAACCGTTTATGTGCGCCCGAGCAAATTGGCGATCGCGCGCACGAATACATTTGCGACATGCTGATCGCGCTCCGGCGCGCGACCCCGGCGCAAACATTCATGCTTCGCGCTCACGTTGGGAATTATTCGCTTTTTATCAGCGGCATTTTTCACGAAAACACACAGCGCCGAAGTTTGCGCGGCGCGCCGGACATTGAATTTTACGAGCAAATTGGCCGCACCAATTATCAACTGGTGGCTTCGCACGCAACCGCGCGACGGTGCGAGCTCGACGATGTGTTCGAGGGCCTGGCCGATCGGTTCCACGACGTTCGTCTCGCTTTGAATGATCTTTCCGATCGCTTGCTCAATCTGGACGACGATGCGGCAGCGTCGCTTTTGAAATTATGAACGAAACGCTCTTCAGCCAGATCCAACGGCTTTTCGAGCGGACTTACGCGCAGGTCGGGATCAATTTGGAAGACTGCCTGATCGACCAACGACGTTGCCGGGAATTGTCGATTCTAGCCGGCAAATCCGCCCGCGAGTTGAGCCAACTGGCCCGGACTTTTCTGCGCAGAACGGACGATCGCCTCTACATCGGCATTTATTATTCGCGCTGGTTGATCGAACAGCTTGAGGCCCACGATCCGCGGGCCGGATTGAGCGACGGAAATATTGGATCGCTCATCATGTTCGTGGAAGAAATTAACCACGCGTTGCACGCCGCGCTCCAGTTCAAAGGCGGCACGCACGAAATTTCGTCGGAAGATTTCGTCCGTAATCTTGAGCTGCAGGCGCAGGTCGATACCTACCTGGTCCTCCTTTTGTTTGTTGCTTTTTTTCGAAGAACGCAGCGCATTTCGCAGATGGATCGCCGCTGGATTCGGTTTCATCTTTTCGCCCGGCAATGCCCCGATGCTTTTCAAAATCGAAATCTGCGGGCCCGTTATCTCGAAACAACCAAACTGGCATCGAGCTACACTCGCTACCTCGATGCGCTTAACGCGGTTCGGCGGGTTGAGGAAATCCAAAGGTTCCGATCGCTCGATTATCCGGGCAAGAAAAATCGGATTCTCGCTCTGCCGAACGCGAAATCGGCGAAATTAATTTGCGAAAACTGAAACGCGGTTTCTAAATACGGCGTGTTCAGTTTGACCATGCTCGGAAGCGGCAGCTCGGGAAACAGCGCCCTCGTTGCAACCAATCATTGCAAAATTCTGGTCGACGGCGGCCTAAGCGCCCGTCAGATAGCGCTGCGACTCGAGCAATGCGGCGTGCTGCCCCAACAGCTGGACGGTATTTTGCTCACGCACGAACATGGGGATCACGTTTGCGGACTGGAAGTGTTCTGCCGCAAGTTTGACCTGCCGATTTATGCCAACGGGTTGACGGCCGAGAGCGTGCGCTGCGACAGCGCCCTCGATCGCCACCGGAACTGGCGAATTTTTCGGACCGGCGCCGAATTTTCGATTTGCGATATCGTGGTGCAGACATTTCCCGTTCCGCACGACGCGGTCGATCCGGTTGGGTTCGCATTTTATGCCGGCGCGAGCAGTCTCGGGTTCATTACCGATCACGGTTACGCTACCAAAATGATCGTCGAACGATTGCGCCAGGTGCACACGCTGGTGATTGAGACCAACCACGACGAGAAACTCTTGCAAAACGATCCGCACCGACCGTGGCCGGTAAAACAGCGAATCCAGTCGCGCCACGGACATCTTTCAAACAGGGCGGCAGCAGAGGTAATCGCAGAATTGTTGCCGGCAAAAATCGAGCGCGTTGTTCTCGGTCACCTCAGCCGCGATTGCAACACACAGGAGTTGGCGCTCCAAGCCGTGCACGAGGCGCTCAATCGGGCGGGCAAGACCGGAATGGAAGTGCATTGCGCGACCCAGTTCGAAATCAGTCCCAGTTTTCGAATCGGCGAGACCGCGCCCGGCCATTTTCAGCCGACATTCGAGAATTCATTTTTTCCGGCCGCATGACAGCGATGGTGGATGCCAAAATAAAAATTCGCGATGCGACCGACGCCGATCTCCCAGCAATCATCGCGATCTACAACGCAGCGGTGGCAACGCGAATTTCGACCGCTCAACTGAAACCAGTTACCCTGGCAGAACGGCGCGACTGGATCCGCGAACATTCGCCGGACCATCATCCATTTTGGGTTGCCGACCTTGAAAACGAGGTTGCCGGTTGGCTGACTGTCAAACCGTTCATCCCCCGTTGCGCTTATGATGGCACGGTTGAGCTGAGCGTGTACGTCGACGAAAAATTCCGCCGCCGGGGAGTGGCGCGAGCACTCCTGGATATGGTAATCGCGCGCGGGCAGTCGTTGGGAATCACGGCCATGGTCGGGTTAATTTTCGCCCATAACGAATCGAGCTTGAAATTGTTCGAGCGGCTTGGGTTCGAACGCTGGGGATTTCTTCCACGCGTCGCGCGCCTCGACGGCATCAAGCGGGACCTGGCCATTTTGGGACGCCACGTCTGAACATTGAAGGACACGCTCCGTCGGGTTCCCAAAATGGTGACCGATGAAACGGGGATCGTGCCCCGTTGCGCGATTACGCTTCTTCGTGGCCGATCACGAGATGAATGACACCAGCCGGATCGGAAATAAAAAAACCGTCGAAATCTTCGCGTAATTGCTCGACTTCATTACGATTCGGAACGCCCTGCACTTTCAGAAAAGAAGCGGCCGCTTCCGTGTCGTTGGTCTCCAATTCCAGCCAGATATCCGGATGACTCAGGTTTGGAACTTTGTCGATCCAGAGTCGATTCGGCCCAAATTGAAAAATACAACCGTCTGCTTCCTCTTCGATCAATGGCAGGGCGAGCGTGTCTCGATAAAACGCAATTGTTTGCTCGTAGGTGTGCGCAGGACACTTGATCGCGATATTGGCGCCGCCGGAAAATTGCGGGCCGTCGAGTTTTGCAACCATACCTTTGTCGCAGTCTAAAGATGCTCGAGCAGCCTTTGGGCAATCGTTTTCGCCCTGTCCAATGCCATCGATTCATCTTCAAAACCGCCAAGCCCAATCGTGATGAACGCGTCTCCTTTTGCAATATATAGCATTAGCACGCGCGCCGTTCCGGCATTCTCGCCGCCATTGCTGAACATTTCCGCCTTGTCACCGATGCCGTCGAGCGGCTTCATCGGCCCGCTGCTGGCGGCAACTAATTCCAATTCCTTTTGTGGATCGATCGCGTCCGGCCGCGGAAATTGCATTCGAAGCACGAGCGATTTGCCGTGATTCACGGTGTAGTAATTGCACTTCGAATAGTAGCCGTCTTTCCCTTCGCCGCTGCGAGGACTTGGGTCCTTGACTTTTTCGCCCAGAATCGACTCCGCGTCGGCTTTGGTAATAATTTGAGAGATATCAACCTGATTTCCGGCGGCAAAAGCTGGACTCGTTAGGCAAACGGTCAAGCCCAGGAAGAGCACACGCTGGAGGCCGCGGTTTGGCAAGTTCATCCGCCACCTGAGCCGGTACCGCCGGGCTCGGTCATGGAGACCGCGTTGAGGGCGGTTTCGAGTTCGCTCTCCGGCAAGACTTTTTGCTCGCGACAGAGTTCGCGCACGGTCTTGCCCGTTTTCACGCTCTCTTTTGCAATCTCCGCCGCTCGATCGTATCCGATTTTCGGCGCCAAGCTGGTCACCATTGCCATCGAAAGCTCGACCAATTCTTCGCAGCGCGCTTTGTTCGCCACGATCCCCGTAACGCACTTTTCGCAAAACACGTCGACCGCATTGGCGAGCAGACGGATCGATTCGAGAAGAGCGTGCGCCATCACCGGCATCATGACATTGAGCTCGAAATTGCCGTTCGCGCCCGACCAGGTGATGGTCACGTCGTTGCCAAAAACCTGCGCGCAAACCATCATTGCGGCCTCGCACATGACCGGATTGACTTTGCCGGGCATGATCGAGCTGCCAGGCTGCGTCGCCGGTAGCCGAATCTCGCCGATCCCACAGCGTGGGCCGCTGCCTAACAAACGAAGATCGTTAGCGATTTTGAACAGACTCACCGCGATTGTCTTGAGGTGACCGCTTGCGTCCACCACTGCGTCTTTCCCGCCTTGCGCTTCGAAATGATTTTTCGCTTCGTAAAAATCGATCCCGGTTCGCACCTTTAGATGGCGCATCATTTTGCCCGGCAGAGCGATATGCCGATTCAGGCCGGTCCCGACGGCCGTGCCCCCGAGGGCCAGTTCCCGCAAGACCTCGATCGCTTTTTCCGCGCGCTCCTTTGCATAGGTAATTTGTTGCGCATATCCGGAAAATTCCTGGCCGAGTCGGATCGGAGTTGCGTCCATCAAATGAGTCCGGCCAATCTTGATGATCTCCCAAAATTCCTTGGCTTTTGAACTCAGCGCTCGTTCCAGTCTTCCCAAAGCCGGCACCAGACAATTCCTCAATTGCTCCGCCGAACTGATGTGAATGGCCGACGGAATTACATCGTTACTCGATTGCCCCATGTTGACGTGGTCGTTCGGATGCACCAACTCGCGCGAACCGATCGCTTTGCCGGCAAGCTGCGCGCAACGATTCGCGATCACTTCGTTTGCGTTGGTATTCGTGCTGGTCCCGGAACCGGTTTGAAAAATATCGAGCGGAAAATGCTCATCCAGCTTTCCGTCGATCACTTCTTCGGCTGCTTGCACAATCAAGGCGCTCCGTTCGGCATCGAGCAAACCGAGGTCATGATTGGAGCACGCGGCCGCCCATTTGATCAGACCGAGCGCGCGAATGAATGGACGCGAGAAGCGATAACCGCTGATTGGAAAATTGAGAACCGCACGCTGGGTCGACGCGCCATAAAGCGCGGACTCCGGTAGCGACATCTCGCCCATCGAATCCTTCTCCATCCGCCTGCCGCCGCCGATCATGTGCGTCGGCTTGAAGAGACGCTTATCGCCGGATGCGCATAGCCGTTCAACGGATTCGCCTTTTCAAAAACGGTGACAAACATCGGCGGAATGTTTTGCAGCACGTATTCGGACCTGGCCCGGCCAAAAAGCTTGGCGTGCTGCTTGAGTTCATTCGTGACCTGATAAATGATGAATCGACCGCCTGGGGCCAATGCGTCATGAGTCTGACGGAGCAGTTCACGTTTTTTGTCGATGTTGAGAATGCTAAAAGGAATTCCGGACACGATAAAATCGCACGATGGAATTCCGCGGAGACGCAACTCATTTGGCAATCGCGCCGCGTTGTCATTGATTATGTGGACACGCGAGTCATCAACAAATTGCCGCTCAAGGTCGCGCGAAAACGCCGGGTCTAGTTCGAAGAGCAGCAGTTGCGCGTCCGGATGCATCCGACGGGCGATCTCATGGGAATGAACTCCGACGCCCGGGCCGTACTCGGCGATAACTCGGGCGTTCTCGAAATCGATTTTGTCTGCCACGCGCTCAACCAACGCTTTCGAACTCGGAACGATAGACGCGATTTGGAGCGGCCGCTGCAGGAACCGCTTGAAAAAAAGCACACTCATCGGAAGCGCTTATCCTCGACCGGTGGCTACTTCTTGTCCAGTCGGGAGTCGCTGGCGCGGGCAGGCCAGCCCTTTGCGCGGCAAAGGGTCGAACAGCCAAAACAAGGGCTTGACATCAATTATGAAATTTATAATGCTACGCCAAGCGAAATGTCTTGCCCATTTTCTTGTGAGTTGATGATTTTCTCCCATGCATAACCTCCTGACCGTCAAAGAAACGGCCAAATATCTTCGTATCCCGCTGCCGACGGTTTATTACCTCGTCCAACGGGGGCAACTGCCTGCCATCCAAATCGGCGGCCGTTGGCGGATCAAGAAGTCCTCCCTCGACCGGGACATTCTTAAAGAAGAAAAATCCGGTCAGCCGACGGTTTTGGTGGTGGACGATGACGAGAGTTTGCAGAATCTTTTCAAATTGTTCCTCCGCAAAATCGGCTTCAGCCGAGTTGTGGTCGGCACCGTCAAGGAAGCGCTGGCCAGTATCGAAAAACAGAAGTTCGATTTAGTTTTTCTCGATCTGAAATTGCCGGACGGTCCGGCCGACGACGTTTACGATGCGATGAAAGAGGAGCAACCAGATTGCCCGATCGTCGTTATTACCGGCTATCCGGACAGCGACATGCTCGACCGGATTTTGGCGAAGGGGCCAATCACCGTCTTGAAGAAACCGCTCAAAGCCGAACAGCTCAAGGACATCATTCGCATTCTCGGTCACAAGGAAGCGGCAAAACTCGCGGCCTAATCATCGCGAACCGGCCGCACCGGCACCGCCGGGCCAGGCACAAGACCGTTACGAAAATCGCGTTTGTTCCTTCGCCGGTTTCCCGTTAGTTAGAATTGAAGATACTCACCGTACCAATTGTTGCATTGGTAGTATTATCGAAAACAGATCCCGAGACGGCGCCGCCGGGATTCGATCCAGTGATTTGAAAACTTAGGGTCTGACCATTGCTTAGCGTGATCGTGGCTCCGTCAGAAAATGTAGTAAATGCGCCGCCGTTAATGGAATATTTCTGAGCCGCACCATGTGGCCCACTCACCGAGGTCGATAACCTTAGGGTCCCCGGATTGCCTGCTGGAACGGTAATCGTTTGTGCTGCAGTCGTGATCGTGTTGGAAGTTCCCGTAGCGTCCCAGTTACCGCTAGAGGTGCATGAGCCGCCGCTCCCGTTATTAGCAATGCCTACCGTGCCAACTGCGGCATTGGTGGTATAATCATAAATAGTTCCCGCGACCGCGTTGCCCGGACTCGATCCAGTAATTTCAAAATTCAGTGTTTGACCGTTACTTACTGTAATCGTGGCTCCATTAGAAAAGGTAATAAACGTCCCGCCGTTAATAGAATACCTCTGAGTTGCGCCACCCGGACCGCTGACCGAGGTGGATAATCTTAACGCTCCTGGATTGCCCGCTGGAACCGTTATCGTCTGTGGCGTAGCTGCGATCGTGCTTGAACCTCCTGTAGCGTTCCAGTTGCCGCTGGACGTGCATGACGCTACGGTCGTGTTTGTGTTGGTAATGTTTACCGTGGCAACTGCTGCGTTTGTGGTATTATCGTAAATCGTTCCCACAATTGTGCCGCCCGGATTTGAGCCAGTGATTTCAAAATTCAGTGTTTGACTGTTGCTTACCGTAATCGTGGCTCCGTTAGAAAATGAAGTAAACGAGCCTCCGTTAATAGAATACTTCTGAGCCACGCCACCTGGGCCACTAACTGAGGTAGATAACCTTAATACTCCCGGATTACCTGCGGAAACAGTAATCTTCTGTGCCGTAGCGGTGATCGTGCTAGAAGTTCCAGTAGCATTCCAATTACCGTTGGATGTACATGAACCTAAAGTCGACACCGAGACAGGAACCGTCGTAGTGACGAAATCGCCATCTTGGTCGCAGACCGTGAGGTGCGGATTGTAAGTTCCGGGCACGTCAAACGATTTCACCGGATTCTGCGAGTCTGAAAAAGTGCCATCGTCAAACGTCCAGACGTACGACACGGCCGTGCCGTCGGGATCATTTGCTCTGGCGGTAAACTGGACCCTCACACCTGGCGTGCCGCTTGCGGGCGTGGCGGTGGCCGTTGTTATGTGTGGCGCCCGGCCCGTAAATGAATGGTTCAAGAACCAAGGTGTGGCAATTGGATCAGTCTTGAAATATGCCAAAAGCTGATCGGCTACTTTCGGCACGCCACCGGTAGCGGTCGGATGAATGAAATCGGATTGCAAATCAGAGCAGAGCCAGACGAAGCCATCTGAGCGCGGATTCGTGCCGTCCGCCCAGATGTACGGTCCCCAGGCCAGATACGGCGCCACGACCGGGCCTTTGGTCGGATCAAAATTCAAGTTGCCAGTTCCGTTGATCTGATCGGCGATCGTCCATTGCACAGCGAAACCCGATTCGTAGGCGAATGGCTCGGGATTTTCTGCCGCCAGGTCAGTCGTGTAGGCGCGTGTCCGGCTCGAAAGAAACGCCATAAGAATGTTTGGGTAAAGGACCTTCATATTGCGAATGATCGTCTCCAGATCCTGTTGGAGTACCTGCGCATGCGCCGGAAAAGCCCCGTAGTTTACCGGGTCGATGAGCGCTTGTTTGAGCCAGACGACTTGTACCTGCGCCGGAGTCACGCCCGATGCCGTTAGACGGCCATTCAGAGTCTGCCAGGTCGCCGCGTGTATATTCAGCCATTGGGTCGCGTCCATCCCACTCTGCGCACCATCGACGATTACGAGATGCGGATTCTTGGTCAGATCCGAATCAGCCTGCGGTTTAAAAGAAAAGCTCCCGTCACTCGCGAATTCCTCCGTCGCATTCGACATTCCGACTGAGATCATGACGATCTTGCCGTTGGGGTCCGGACTGCCTGAGGCGTTCAATGGACGAACCTCGCTGGCGATCGTGAGCCCGGAAGAATTATGTTGAGCGGGCCGGGTATTCGCGCCGTTGGGGTAAAGGCCGCCAGCAAATCCTCCGTAAGTTCCCTGGCCGAGATCGTCCAACGGCACGTTGCCGGTGCTGGTTAACGAACAATCCGCGCGTGCGATAAGCGGGCATGTCCCTAACACCGCCGCCGCGACAAAACCAAACATCCGAAACGAAAATCGAAATCGCATAGCCCTCCCTATTTGTTGACCAAAATCCCGGGGGGCGATCAGTGTAGTTCAATTGAACAACAATGTCGCCCAAAAGTTGCAAGGGAAATTGAATCTTGCTCAGTAGTCTGTCGTCCGCCGGAAATGGTGGGATGCGCCTGTGGGAAACGGAATGACAAAATAATTGAGAAGATTCATTTGCCGGGAGTTTCCGGCGATTTGGACTCGGCCAAGTCGCAGGAAGTGCTGACTTGCGAGCCGAACATTGTCTGTGCTCGCTTAAGGTCGTCCGGTATTCCGATGTCAATGAAGGGCCCGCTGCAAACTATTCCATAAACACCGCGATCGAGAAGGCGGGGAAAAACGTCCCTCTCTAACGAAATCGCCGTTTTCGCCGGCAGATCACGCACAATCTGTTTTCGCACCAGGTAAACGCCGGCGTTGATCAGACCGGGACCGGCTCCGATATTTTTCTCGAGGAACTGGGAAACGCGACAGTCGTTATCAAGTCTCACACTTCCGTAGCGAGCAACATCGGTGACCGCCTGGAGCGCGATGACCATTGCGGCATCCGTGGCCCTAAACAACTCCAACATTGGAGAAAGACACCACTCCGCATAGCTATCGCCGTTAATAACAAGAACTGGGTCGCTGATGAGTGGTTCGGCAAGTTTGAGGGCCCCTCCAGTGCCTAACGGCTCGTTCTCTCTGGAAACGCGGATACTCATCCTCAGCTTTTTTCCGGATCCAAAGTAGCTTTCAATTTTCTCGGCCATATAGCCCGTTCCCAGGATCACGTCGCTGATTCCCTGATCTCTGAGCTTTTCGAGCAATAGCTCAAGAAATGGCCTGCCCCCGATTAACGCCATCGACTTTGGCCGGTCAACCAACACTGATCGAAGTCGCGTTCCCGCCCCGCCACAAAGGATAAGAGCACGGACGGCGCCGGCGCGAACGCCTCGGTTATCTTGCAGCTTTTTCATTATCGTCGGAAAAGGAAAGGAAGTGGCATATGACCCCTAACTCGTCGAGAACGACCTGTTAATTCGCCGAACACTCCGCTAATTGGTTACTCTCTTTAGGATAGTCAGAAAACAGTCACACATGAAAGGTCCATCACGCGCTTTATCCAAATGATCAATAGCCGGAATTTTCCACAACTCCGGCACCGGACTAGTGAACGCTGAAGAAAGGCTTGGTGGCCCCTGCGCAATACGAACCAAGCGGCGCTTTCCGCCAACATCTTCGTCAAGCAGCTACGGCCCAGCAGGGCAATGCCAGCGGCTTTTTCGCCCGCCTAAATTACAAAGTTCGGCAATCTGAAGGGATTACTTTTCGCGTTTCACCGAAAACGTAGGAACGCCTTCTGGTGGCGGAGCCTTGATTTCTGTCGGCGGCCCGGAGGGCGTTTTGGTCGCAAGTAACTCCCCCAACTTGCGCAGGGTCGCAAAGTTTTCTGCGATCAACTCCTCGTCCTCAATCCGATAACCGAATTCATTTTCCAAAAATGCGACCAGGCGGATCAGACTGAGCGAGTCAATCTGCAGCGGCTCGTCAGGGTCGGCGATCGGTGGCAAAGAGCCGCGATTGTTGTCTAAGTAATCTTTAAGTTTCGGTGGTATCTCCATAATTATTTATCGGGCCAGTCCAATGATTATCGGCAGCAATTTACAACTGAGCGGCAAATCAACGCGCCCCCATCCACTGTTCCGTAGTCCCGACGGGGGAATTAGGTTCCCAGATTGCCGCCCGCTCGGGGTGATAGCGGGAACCGATTGGCACAGAGTAGTCATCTTTATCATACTCGCGCGTGCGCTTGAGCAACTTCCTGAAAGCGATAATGGCCGGTGAAGGCTGCCGCTCAGTTGGATAAATCCGTGAGGAAAAGGCGTCTGTCAACTCGTCGGGATAACGATGATAGACGAAAGTCGCAAAGGCGAAGGGCTGTTCCCAGAACAGATCGATCATATCTTCCAGGTTATCGATTGCTCTTTCGCAGAAAATCTGATGCTCGCGAAACGGGTTTTCCCCGTTCCGGTTCTTACCTTCGAGATACTCCCGCACAATCGGCGCAGCGAACTCCGCCTCGCGCATGGTTACCGATACTCCAAAGGAAAATATCGGATCGATGAAACGATGCGCATCACCGATGCAGATAAAGCCTTTCCCGCAGAAGCCGCGTACCTGGTACGAGTAATTTGGGATAACATGCACCTTCTCAACCAGGTTCAGCTCAGGTATGCGATTCCGAAGCTCTGGGTTGATATCGTAGAGCTCGTTGCGGAAAAACTCTTCCGGAGTTTGTTTTTTGGCCAGGTAGTCAGCGTTAGGGGTGACCATTCCCACACTAACAACATCCTTATCCAGTGGAATGAACCACGACCAATGAAACTTTCTCGCGTAGAAAATAACCGTGTTGTCTTTCGCATTTTCGCCCGAAGTGTCGGAGCCACGGACAGCGCCGGTGACTTGTGAGAAAAAGGCGACCTGCTTGTCGTAGTTACCAAGATATTTTGGACCGGTGGCACGCTGATTGGCGAGAAAGGTGGCCTGGCCCGAGCAATCGAGTACGATCTGTGTTTCGATGTCCTCGCTCTTGCCGTCAGGCCAGCGAACGGTGACGCCCCGCACAGCTCCGTCATCGGCCAACAGCGGCTTTGTAGCTGTGCCTCGCATAACCGTCGCTCCGCGCTTCTCGGCTTCCTTCAGCATCATCGTATCAAAACTGCTCCGACGGACCTGCCACGTGTGTCCCAATGAGAGATTCCAGTCCTTATCGCGGGCTGAAACGGGGACAAACCAGGAATTCTCACCGGTCGTACCGTAGACCTTGACGCCATGCTTGACCGGATATTCCCTCTTTGCCATTTCATCCTCAAAGCCGAGTCTCCGAAGCACCTGGCCGGCTTCACCGGTCAGCGATTCACCAATGTGAAACCGCGGGAACGCTTCCTGTTCCAAAATGACTGGTTTGATTCCTTCCCGTAACAGGAACATTGCCATCGCGGACCCGCCCGGCCCACCGCCGATTATTAGGACATCAGTTTTCATAATTTATTTTGATCAGAGCAGAAAGCGTTCGCCGGCGGTCAAGTTTTTGACGAATCCGACGAATTACCGCGACTCTCAATTCACCATTTGTGATACGCAGGAATACCTCCCGTTCAACCGGATTAAATTTTTCTTCGCCAAGAACGCCGCCATTCGACCCCGCCTGCCAATGACCATTGCACACCCGTTTTTATCATTCGTTAAAAGCGCGGAGCTTCGCTGGACGGCTCAGGCAAAGCGCCTCTCCTCCCGTTTTTGAGAGGACTTCCTCGACTCTACTGTGAGGCGGCTTGCCCTATTCCTGGACCGGGCAAATGTTCCCTGAAAAGCCCTGCCTGGTCGGGAGTGGTCGTATGCAACATGCATCGCATTTTGATCAACTCCCGAAACGCTTTGCCGATAACCGTCAGCGCGCTGCCGGTTGGCTTGCCATGCCGTCGGGGAAAATGACTCACCGGCACCTGGTCGACCGTCATGCCAAACCTTGCTGCCTGAGCGAAAATCTCCGTGTTTACCATCGCGCCCACCGACTGGATCCGGATACTCTCGAAGACGTAACGATTGAAGACTTTGAAAGCGCAGTCAATGTCGCGGATCTTGATCCCGAGCAGGAGGCGCACGAGAATATTCCAACCCCAGGCAAATAACAGTCTATGCGGTGGATCCTGCCGCCGTGCTCGATAACCAGCAACGATGTCATAGTCGCCTGTCAGTTCGAGAAGTGCGGGCACTTCCCCTATATCAAATTGCCCATCAGAATCGGTGAAAAAAATCAGCTCATGCCGCGCCATCTTGATGCCGCTCTTAAGGGCAGCCCCGTAACCACAGTTCTCTTGATGATGAACGACCCGCACGGTAGGCAATTCCTCCGCTAACTGGTTGCAGATTTCGCCGGTGCGATCCTTGCTGCCGTCGTTCACAACAATGATCTCAAAAATTGGAGCAAATTTCGGGATGGTTCGATGCGCTTGCTCAACAACGCTTCGGATATTTGCCTCTTCGTTCTTTGCGGGGAAAATGACCGATAGTGATTTCATGAAGCTTTAAGACTTTCGATTCGGGTGTTTGTTTCGATTTGGGTAAGTGCTGTGAGCGGACCCTCCGCTCTTTTCCTTTTGAGTGAGTGTAATTATGCGCAGAAATGCTTCAAAAAGTAAAGATATTTCGTAATATGATGTAGTCCTTCAACCTACTGTCAACACGGGCATTCACCTGCTCGACCCCCTCGCGTCGATCGCCCGATACCGCCCGATACCGGCCGAAACATCCCGCTTACAGACAGATCGGCGGCAATCCCGAACGTGTTTGCATATCATTTTGCCGCGCGTCTAATTATTTCCCCTTGCAAGCGCTGTCGATCAATTTTGCCCGTTCCAGTTCTGGGCAGCACGTCACGAAACTCGATCTCTTCCGGCACCATGTAAGGCGGCAACTTTTCCGCACAGTGCCGTTTCAAATCCGCTGAACTCGGCACATCGCCATCATTATTAGCAGTGACAATTGCCCGGATGCTATTGCCGATTGCCTCATCCGGGATCGCCAAAGCGACTGCCTCATTAATGGCCGGGTGCGCTACCATCACGGCTTCAATCTCACCCAATTCAACGCGGTAGCCGCGCGTTTTAATCATGTGATCTTTTCGTCCGATCAACAAAAAATCCCCGTTCTCATCGAGTGTTACCCAATCACCGGTACAATACAGTTTCTCGTCGCGGCCCGGCGCAAACGGGTTGCTGATGAAACAGGCAGCGGATTCCGAGGGCCGTCCGTAGTAGCCTTGCATAACGTTCGATCCGCGTGCGTAAAGCATGCCTTCCTCGCCCGGGGCAACGACCTGCCGCCCCACTTCATCCATGGCGATGACGGTCATGTTAGCGCAGGGTTTGCCAATCGGGACCGGCGTGGTTTGATTTTCGGGGATTTGGCCGACTTCGTACCAGGTGCAAACATTCGTTTCAGTCGGCCCGTAAAGATTGGCCAAGCGCGATTTCGGCAGCATTCGTCGCAAATTGCGGAGGTGTTTAATCGGGAAAACCTCCCCGGCAAACAGCACTAGGCGCAGACGGTTCAAGTCTCGCTCATGCAGCTTGCCACGGGTAAGCATCGTGAGCACCATTGGCACCGAGTACCAGATGGTAATCCCCTCATTCTCGATAAATGAGGCGAGCTCCACGGGGAAGACTGACAATCCCTCAGGCACAAGTGAGATTGCCGCCCCGGCTTTGATCGCAGCGAAGATGTCGAAAACCGAGAGGTCGAAGTTCAGCGGGGCATGACTTGAGAGGCGATCGGAAGCGGCGACCGCGAAGGTATCGCACGCCCAGTTCACGAAGGTCAAGGCGTTCAGATGGGATAGCATCACTCCCTTGGGATTACCTGTAGACCCAGACGTAAATAAAATATAAGCGATATCCTGGTCGATAACGGAGACGGCGGGCGGCACAACCGACCGACTCGGCAGCGAATCAGCGAAGGTAAACGCCGGCGTAGATAGCGGCACGTCGGGGGATTTATCGATGAAGAATATGGCCGCCATCGGGCATTCATCCAGAAAGGCGTTCCTGAGCTTTTCGTAAAGCGAGTCACTGGTAATCAGGGCGCGGAAGGCGCACTGCCGGGCGATTTCCGCGAGACGCAGGCCGGGAGCATTCGGATCGACCGGAACGTAACATGCACCAGTTTTCATGATGCCAAATATGCTCACGATTGCGGAGGGTGATTTGTGCAAATAAATCCCGATGCGATCACCGGGAACCACGCCGATTTCAATCAGTGCGTGTGCGAGCTGGTTGCTTAGTTTTTCTAGCTCCGCGTAAGTCAACGCCTGATCGAGAAGTCGCACTGCCTCGGCGTCCGGACGCCGCGCCGCGGTCTCGGTCAATAGTTGGTGTAAAACGTAGGCCATTGGCACTAGGGACAAACGAAGGGGACTATCACTTTCTTGAGCTAGGAAGTCTTTAAGTAATCGCGGCGACGGAGAGCTTCGCCAAGCTCCCTCTCCCGGCCCAATTCAACTGCGAATGCACACACTCTACAAAAGTGGAATCGCCTTATGACATTTCCGCAGCCGGCGTTCGCTTCCATTGAGCTTTGCGCTCCAAGCCTCATGAGCGATGCCTCTCTGCGATTTCATCCCGGCATGTCGATAGAGAAGGAGCCGATCGATTTGCCCGCGAAAAATCCACAGGGCTGCATCTGAGCGGGCTCGCGGAATTAGTCAAGTCGTATCTGGGCCGCACCGATTAGACTGAAGCGAAGCTG
>DASPUI010000037.1:0-34196 GCA_035622995.1 Chthoniobacterales bacterium | reverse complement strand
GTTGCCTGCGAGTTTGCGATGGTGAAAGTGCGGTCGAGTCAGCTCGACACGTTGGCGGCGGAGGGGAATGCGCGCGCCGTTTTCGCCCAGCATGTTCGCGGGCACCTGGACGCGTATCTTTCCGCCACTCAGCTCGGCGTGACGCTGGCGAGTCTCGCCCTTGGATGGTTAGGCGAGGACTTCCTCGCGCACTTGCTCGAACCATTTTTCGCCTTAGCCAACATTCATTCACACACCGTCGTAACTTCGGTGTCGGTCGCGATTGCATTTATCGCGATTACTTTTCTGCACATTGTTTTTGGCGAGCTCGGACCAAAATACACCGCGATCGCAAACCCGTTGCCGGTAGCGTTACGACTCGTTAGGCCACTGATGGGATTTTACATTTTGTTCAAACCGGCAATTTGGGTCCTGAACAAGTCGTCGAATTTTCTTCTGCAGACTCTGTTGCATCGCAAACCGGTCGCGGCCACCGATCTGGCCCACAGCGAAGAGGAACTGCGACTTATTTTGGAGCAAAGCGAAAAGTCGCAGGAAGTTTCGCCGCTCGGCCGAAAGCTGGTCTTTAATGTGCTCGATCTGCGCGATCGAGTTGTGCGTGATATCATGACTCCGCGCGGCGACGTGGTATATCTCGATCTGGAGGAAGATTTCGAGACGAATGTGAAGAAAGCACTCGCTTCCCGCCACACCCGTTTCCCATTGGTTCGCGGACATCTCGACAACACCGTCGGCTTGATTCACATCAAAGAACTGGTGCCAATGATGCGCGATCCGCACCCTGACTTGATGCGGATCAAGCGCGACTTGATTCCAATCCCGGAAATGATGCCGCTCGAAAAATTACTGACGCTTTTTCTCAGTAAACACGCTCACCTGGCCGTGGTGGTCGATGAATTCGGCGGCACAGTCGGGATGGTGACGCTGGAAAATGTGCTCGAGGAGTTGGTCGGCGATATTCAGGATGAATTCGATGTGGAACAAGAGGAATTCCGCAAGTTGAGCGAGAGTGAATTCTCAGTGGATGGCGCGCTCGGTCTTTACGAACTGAACGATTTGACCGGCTTGGAACTGGAAAGCGCGGATGTAAGCACGGTTGGCGGTTACGTTACGCATTTGCTTGGCCATTTGCCGAAACAGGGCGAACAGGTCAAAATCGATAATTATCTGGTGACGGTTTCGCAGACTGACGCTCGCCGGGTCCGGCAGCTGAATTTCAAAAAATTGAGCGAGTCGAGAACGGGAGAGCCGACGACGAAACCGGACGTGAGGTTCTGAATCGGTCGTTGCAGCTGTCTTGGCTGCGTTGATTTGTTGCGGACGAAACCGCCGAGATATTTCGTCGTGATGGAACTGATAGTCGAAACCGAAATTATATGCCCGCATTGTGGCGAAATATTTTCGCTGCAGATCGACACGTCGCAGCGGCAGCAATCGCTGATCGAAGATTGCGCCATTTGCTGTCGCCCAATCAATCTAAGCGTGCGTTGTCAGCCCGGCGAGATTACCGAGCTTAGCCTGACGATTTGAGCGATTTGGCGGTCAGAAAACGAAACATGGATTTCAATTGCGGCGGCAGGACGTTAACAAACTGCCGCTTCCAAATGCGCGCGCAATGCGGGTCGCCGCCGAAGCAGATCGGTTAGTGCTTCAATGGCCCGCAGGGTTGGCGCACTGATGTGGTGTTCCATTCCTTCCACGTCATGAAGGATAACCCGCTCGTTCAAGCCGAGGAGCTGGAAAAAATCCGTCAAGAGCTTGTGTCGATGGGTGATGGAGCGGGCAACCCTCTCGCCGGCCTCGGTCAGAATCAGGCCGCGGTACTTTTCATATTTGAGCAATCCCTCGGCGTCGAGCCGTTGGACCATATTGGTTACGCTTGCCTGGGAAATCTCCAATGCCGAAGCGATATCGATAATTCGCGCATACCCTTTCGAATTAATCAATTCGAGAATTCGTTCGAGGTAATCTTCAACGGCAGCCGAAGTGCCGGTGGAACGGATTTTTTTCGGACGCACGATCTTGAAATTAGCGCCGGGCCCCGGTAATAGTCAAACCAAGAAATAATATATTTTCAATATAGTAATTGACTAGATTAATTAAGTTAGGCTAGGCTAAAACAAATTTGACGGCTCAAACTGACGAAACGTTGGCGGCGGAAGCGGGCTGGCGGCGCCGCGCGCCGCAGGTGTCGCTCGCTGAAGTCCATCGAAGCATTGTTGTCCCAACCACCGCTTCGTTTTGGCGAAAACTGCTCGCATTCTCCGGACCCGGTTTCCTGGTTGCAGTGGGCTACATGGATCCGGGCAATTGGGCAACCGATCTGGCAGGCGGCGCAAAGTTTGGTTACGCGCTCTTGTTTATCGTCATGCTCTCCAATTTTATGGCGATCCTGCTGCAGCATTTGTGTATCAAGCTCGGGGTCGCGACCGGCCGCGATCTCGCGCAGGCTTGCCGAGATCATTACTCAACGCCGACCGTTTGGTTTCTTTGGATTCTTTGCGAAATCGCCATCGCCGCGTGTGACCTGGCAGAAGTGGTCGGCTCGGCCATCGCGTTGCAGCTCCTGTTCGGTATTCCGCTGGTTTGGGGTTGCTGCATCACGGCGCTCGACGTCCTGGCTGTTCTTTACCTTCAGCAAAAGGGTTTTCGGTACATCGAGGCATTGGTTATCGTGTTGATTGCGACGATCGCCACCTGTTTTGCGGCCGAGTTGATCTTCTCCAAGCCAAGCGTCCTCGGCGTCGCACTTGGTTTCGTGCCCGGTCCGCACATCGTCATGAACCAGCAGATGCTTTATGTCAGTATTGGGATCATTGGCGCGACGGTGATGCCGCACAATCTTTACCTGCACTCATCCATCGTGCAGACGAGAAAGTTTGAGCCGACGTCGGAAGGCAAACGCGAAGCGATCAAGTTCGCAACGATCGACTCGAGTGGCGCGCTAATGTTCGCGCTTTTCATCAATGCCGCGATCCTCATTCTCGCAGCGGCAGTGTTTCACTGGTCAGGGCATCAGGACGTCGCAGAAATTCAGGACGCTTACAAGCTGCTTAGTCCATTGCTCGGCGTCAGTTTTGCGAGCGTGCTTTTTGCGGTCGCACTTCTCGCGTCGGGGCAAAATTCGACCCTTACCGGGACGCTTGCGGGACAGGTGGTGATGGAAGGCTTCCTGAACATCCGAATTACACCCTGGTTGCGTCGCCTGATCACACGCGGCATTGCAATCATCCCCGCGATCCTGGTAATCGGAATTTTTGGAGAAGCAAAAACCACTCAACTGCTTATTGCCAGCCAGGTAGTGTTGTCGATGCAGCTTGGCTTTGCGGTCTGGCCGCTGCTTCGATTCACCGATGAAAAGGCCAAAATGGGTGAATTCGCCAACACGCTTTGGTTGAAAATTCTTGGCTGGACGACGGCAGCGATCATTATTGTGCTCAACGTAAAACTGCTCTTCGACACCTTCATGCCAGACGCCATGCTCAAAGAGTTCTACCACTTTCTCCATTTGCCGCCGCCCGCCTGACATTTCGCTCCGCCGTCATGTATCATCACATCCTGATCCCACTGGAGAACACTCCTGCTGACGAAACGATCCTGGGCCACATCAAGCCGCTTGCCCGCATGACGGGGGCGAAGCTACTGCTCGTCCATGTCTCCGACGGATGGGTGGCGCGGAATTTTAATCAATTAAAGCTGGCCGAGAGCGAAGAGATGAAAGAGGACCGCGCCTATTTGGAAAATCGCAGCCGGGAGCTGACCAAAGAGGGTTTTTCTTGTGATGCCGTTCTTGCGCTGGGCGAGCCGTCCGACGAAATAGTTAAACTGGCTCGCGACAAAGGCGTTGATCTCATTGCGATGACGACGCACGGCCATCGGTTTATCAGCGATATTTTGCATGGGGCCACTGCCGACAAAGTGCGCCACGAAGTGAATGTGCCGGTGTTGCTGCTGAAGGTGAAAAATTAGTGCGCAGGTATTGACGTTGCGAGTGCTGTGGATGCGCTTGCCGAACTTTGTCTGCGCGACTACTAACTTGGCGTGAAAGTTCTCTTTCTCACCAACGAATATCCGCCTCACATTTATGGCGGTGCAGGCGTCCACGTTGATTATCTTTCACGCGAACTCGCCAAAACAATTGATGTTGATGTCCGTTGCTTCGGCGATCAGCGCTTCGAAAAAGGCAGATTGAAAGTCACCGGGTTCGAATTGAACCCGGCTGCGTTCACTTGTCCGAAACCACTGCAATCTGTTTTCGGAGCGGTGCGACGCTGTGTTGATTTCAACACGACCAACATCGACGCCGAGGTGGTTCACTGCCACACCTGGTACAGCCATTTCGGTGGAATTTTGGCGAAGAAGAACTACGGCATTCCGCTTGTCATCACGACCCACTCGCTCGAGCCTTTGCGACCGTGGAAGCGGGAGCAGCTTGCCGGCGGCTATGATTTCTCGCTTTGGGTCGAGAAGACCGCGCTTGAAATGGCGGATGCTGTCATTGCTGTTTCAAACGAGACAAAGCGCGACGTCGAGCGGCTATTCAACGTCGATCCGGCGCGCCTGCATGTCATTCATAACGGAATCGACCTCGATGAGTATCGGAAGCTAGAGTCGACGAACGCGCTTGAGAAGTTCGGCATTGATCCCACCAGGCCGTATTTGCTCTTTGTTGGCCGGATCACGAGGCAAAAAGGAATCGTTCACCTGGTGCGGGCAATCCAGTTCATGAATCGTGATTTTCAAATCGTTCTTTGCGCGGGCGCTCCGGACACGTCCGAGATCGCAGCGGAAATGAGTCAGGCAGTCGCCAAAGCGAAGGCCGAGCGGCCCGACGTTATCTGGATCGATGAGATGCTGGATCGAAAATCGACGATCGAACTCTACTCGCACGCCGCGGTGTTTTGCTGTCCTTCGATTTACGAACCCTTCGGAATCATCAACCTGGAAGCGATGGCTTGTGAAACTGCGGTGGTGGCGAGCGCAGTCGGTGGCATTAAGGAAGTCGTGGTCGATGGCGAAACCGGATTCCTCGTTCCGGTCGAACAAATGCAGAAAAGCCCGTTCGAACCGATCGAACCAGAAAAATTCTCGCGCGATCTCGCCACGCGGATTAACCAATTGCTAAATGATCCAAACTTGCGCGAAAGGTTTGGCAAGGCCGGCCGGAAACGGGCCGAGGGGAAATTCAGTTGGTCGGCAATCGCGCAGCGAACGGTGGCGCTGTATCAATCGCTTCTGACTGGCGCGCGACCGCCCGACTACTGACGATTGTAGATATTCGTTTCGGAGATGGTTACGCCATTCCGGTTCATTCCGATGGCAAGCATGCTTCCGTCGTCCGAGACCTGCCATCGCGCCGTATAAACCAGTTGACCATCAACCTTACCATAAACGATCAAGTTGCGGGCATCGATTCGTTGGATCGACACGGTTGAATGGATGGGAACATGTGGCCCGTCATCTGGATAATCTTTGCCATCGAACTTGGCATCGATCGCTTCGCGTTCCGTTGGACTAAATAGCGAAAGGCCGTTTTCCTGATAACGACTGATCTGCCAGTCCGCAGGCATGCGGTGTTTCTCATCGGCTCGCCCCCATGTCCCGACCAGGCCGGAATCCCCGGCCAATCGTTTTGCAGTAAATTGGCTTCGATAGGTTGAGCCATCGTTGGTCAGTCCCTGGGTCACTGCAACGAATGTCTTGTTATCGTCCGAAATAGTCCACGTTGTGGTGCTAATGACCCGGCCGTTTTTTTTATCGATCGACGTCCATTTGTTAGGCGACTCCTGCTTGAGCGCCCACGTCCCGTAGCTCGTGGGATGATCCTGCCCATCCGCGACGATTTCTTCCGCGCGATTGTTGATGGTAAATCGGTATCGGTTATGGCCCAAATCTTCGATTTTTTCCTGAAAGCCGCTGGTCTGACTTTTTGCCGGATCGAGTTTCCAATTGCCGATGAACGGATCATCAGCGGCAAAAATTGTTCCGCTTGAAGTGCAAATGAACGCTACCACGACGACCGCTCGAATGTTCATCAGAATTGGAGGCTGAATTTAGCTTGCGAATTCAGCCGATCAACTGGGACGAGCGAATTTTTGAATCAAACAGCAACGGGGCTGCCTGCCTTGTGATTTGCCGGCCAGCGCGTAATTTTGCCAATGCGAAGCCGCGTGGTAACGGAGTTGACTCGATCGCCATTTTTGGCCTTCACCATGATCGAGATCGTGATCGTTATTTCCATTGCAATGCTGATTATGCTCATGGCGGTGCCGAGCGTCACCGGAGTGCTCGCGGACAAGCGGCTTCGGCGCTCGCTCGATGCGTTCAACGATCTTGTGCGCGAGGCCCAGGAGCGAAGCGTAACGGAGCACCGCGCCTACCTGATCGAGTGGGGCGATAAAGGAGCAGCACTTCGCCCAGAGGTTTTTGCCAAAGGCGAAGAAAAGAGACCGACCGCGTTTTTTCCCTTTGAGCGAAACAGTTCGTTGAAATTGGCGCTGCCGGCGGCTCTGACAAAAAGTTATCCTGCTGCCTGGATTTTTTGGCCCTCCGGAATTTGCGAGCCGGCGATCGTGGAATTCAATAGTCGCGAAGGCGAATGGAAAGCGAAGTATTCGCCGCTTACTGCCCGGGAAGAGCTTCTTGATTATGCGGCCAGGTGAGAAGAAGGCTTTCGCGCTTTACGAAGTGCTGATCGGAGTCGCGTTTTTTGCGATTGGCGTTCTCTCGCTTGGGCGGTGCGTGCAGAATTGTTTGAATGCGAGCGCGCTCAATGCCGAGGACGAGCGGGTCCGTCTGATTTTGTCCAATCGAATGGCGGAAATTCAGGCGACGCCCGGTTTCCCTGATCCATCGCGGGAAACGAAGATTGATACTGGGTACGGCCCGGTAAAGCTGGTCCAAAAAACTGTCCCGGCCGGATTGAAGGAGGATGATCTGGAGCTTGCAGGCATCAGTTTGGTGACTTTAACCGTGCAATGGATGCGCGACGGCATTGAGCAGTCGCGCCAGCTCCAATTTTATGTCTATCGCTTCGGTGGTTAAGCCAATGCGCCGCAGCGGTTTCACGCTGATCGAGATTACCCTGGCGGTGGCGATCCTGGCGGTGATGTCGCTGGCTATTTATCGTTTCGTTCAAACTAACATGGTCGCGATTCGTGCTTCGACCGATGCAAGCGCATCCGATGCGCGTTACGGCGGGTTGCACGACTTGCTGACCGCACAATGGCAAAGCCTTGCACCCGGGAGCGGGGCGCTCATGGGCGAGCCCTTTAAACTAGACGATCGGTCGCGGGACGAAATCACATGGATCTGCGGCGCAGGCCCTGGCTTACTTACCCGCTATGCTTCGACCGATTTCGTTGTGACTCTGCGACTGCAGCGCCATAGCGATAAGGGCGATCAGTTCGATCTCGGACTTTTGCGTAAGCCGAAAAAGGAGTCTGACTCACCGATCGAAAATCAAAGCTGGATTCCGTTAATCGACAACGTCCAAAGTGTGCAAATTCGTTATTTCGATCCACGGATTAACTCCTGGGTGGATCGATGGACGGATGCGATGACTTTGCCGCGGTTGGTGAAATTGACGATTGGAAGGTCCGACGGAGCCGTCCCTTGGGAGGGGATCATTCCGCTGGCGAGAACTTCATTTTAGGAAATGGCGGCTTAATGAGGATATCGATCTTTGGAAGCGGACAAAAAGTTCGTGGGGCGGCATTAATGCTTTCGCTGTGGGCTTTGTTCCTGCTCAGTGCGATGGTGATCTCATGGGCGGTGCAAATAAGTTCGCAGGTGACGCTGTCTGGCAATGCCAATCGAATTTTGGATGCCGAGGCAATGGCTTGTTCGGGCGCGGAAGTCGCTCTTCACCCGTCGGTCAACCCCGGTGCAGCCAGTTTGGAGGGAATGATTGGCCGCGGTAAGACTTACAAAGCGGAGATTAGCGGGGAAGGCGGCCGTTTGAATTTGAACTGGCTCGTTGCGGGCGAAGATCCTGCCCGGCTGGGAGTATTGCGAAAGTATTTGGAACTTAAAGGGATCGACTTGAACGAACGCGACCACATGATCGATTGTCTGCTTGATTGGGTGGAGCCGAACACCGGGCTCCATCATTTGAACGCACCGCCAGAGAGCGATAATTACCACCCGGCGCATTCTTTGCTGACGCGGATCGACGAACTGAAAAAAGTGGCTGGCTGGGAAGAATTTACTTCCACGCCCGGCTGGGACAACGATTTCACGTTGAATAGCAGCGGTCCGATTGACATGACCTGGGCCTCGCGCGACGTGCTGCTTACGTTGCCGGGAATGAACGATCAGATGGTAGATCGCTTTTTGCAGATTCGCCGCGGGCCGGACGGAATCGATGGCACACAGGACGATGCTCAGTTTACAAATCTAGACCAGGTCCGGACAGCGCTTGGGTGGCAGCCGGAACAATTCAATCTGATATCCGCGTTGATTTCGGTGAAGGACCCGGTCTTTCGCATTGTCAGCACCGGCCACGCAGGAGACGCGACACGCGTTGTCCAATTGGTTTTTCGAAGAGCTGGCCTCACGCCGCAGGTAATCACTTGGAAGGAGTATTAAAATCGAGGGGGGATCGACATCTGTTTTCATAATACCGGCTGCGCACGGCTGGAAGCTGCTGCGTCCGAGTGGCACCAACGGCTCGTGGGAAGTGCGGTCGGTCCAGACTCTCGGCGAAGCCGTCCCGCTGCTCAAAACGGAAGACGATCTCGTGCTTGGTCTGCCCATTTCGGCCGTTCTCGCCCAGCGCTTTCGACTACCAACGGTCGATCCGGCGGAAGTTCCCGAAATGGTACGAATCCAAATTGAAAAGGCGCTTCCTTTCGCACCCGAAGAAGTGACGACCGACTTCGAATTGATCGAACAGAATGAAAAGGAAAGCGTAGTCTCAGCGGTCGCAGTGCAAAACGGTCGTCTGGCGGAAATCGCTGCACCTTTATTGGATCGGGGTTTGATCCCGCGGCAGATCACTGTTTACGCGTCGCAACGCGCAACCACGCATGCGCCAAGCGGCCGTGCGCTCTTGATTTACCCGGAAGGGGAATCACTTGTTTCCGCAGTAACCGAAAACGGAAAAGTGAGTCTGACCCGCACTCTCGACGGAGTTGACCCTTCACAGTTAAAAATGGAATTGCCGCAGCTGACCCTGAGCGCGGAACTGCAGGGCATCGCGGCTTCGTTCCCAAACGTGTTGCTGGACGAAACTTGTTACCACCTGCGCGACACGGTGCAGGGAATCCTGGATAGCCAGTCTGAGATCGTGGGCATTGAGACCCCGCCGGCCAACGTTAAGCTGAATCTTCTGCCGGAAAGCTGGAAACAGCGTCGCCTCCAACTCGCCAGGCGCGGACAATGGCAAAAGCGAATCTTCCAGATCGGCGCCGCTTACGCAGCCCTCTTTTTGCTCTTTCTCGGGTATCTTGGCTTTACCCGGTTGGAGGTTGCGAGGCTTAATCGTCTGATCGCGCGCGACAACTCGCAAACCGAATTCGTTCGCGCGGCTGAAACGAATTGGAAAGCGCTTGCTCCGGCGATTGATTCGCATTACTACCCGGTCGAAATTCTGCTTCATCTTTTCGAGAGTTTGCCGTCACCGGATGTCCGGATCACGGCTTACAATCAGTCGGCGCGGCAAATTTCGGTCGATGGTGAGGCCAACTCCGCGGCATTGGCTTATCAATTCGCGGAAGGTGTGAAGAAAAACCCGGGTTTGCAAACCTTTCGCTTCGACATGGCAGCGCCACGGATTTTGCCTAACGACCATGCGCAATTTCGCCTGGAGGGAAAGCCGAAATGAAACTGCCAGTCTGGTTCGAAAAGATGAATCGCCGGGAACGCATACTTTCAGCCGCGGTCGCGACGATTCTCTTTCTGCTAGTTAATCTGTACCTTTGGAGCTGGCTGTTTGGCGCAATCGGCCGTGGCCGGGCCGACTTAGTTGTAAGAAGATCGCAACGGCAGGAGGAGGAGATTTTCATTAAAGAACGTTCGCTTTGGACCAAACGCGACGAGTGGTTACAACAGCATCAACCGGAGCTGAAAAATCCAGGGGAAGCTCAAACCGGCCTGCTCGATCAACTCAAACAGGCTGCGAGCAAATATAACATTCTGATTGAAAATCCGGCCATTGGCACTGGCGAGGTGACGCCGAATCATCAGGCAGTCTTTGCCTCCATTGAAACAAAAAGTCCGTGGCCTCCGCTCGTTCATTTTCTTTACGACGTGCAACAGCCGGAGTCTTTCGTCGTGTTTGAAAGCGTGAATCTGGTGATCGATAATAACGATTCGACCATGATGCATGGAAGATTCAAGATCGCGCGCTGGTTCGCTCCTGCTCAACCAAGGAAAGGCCAATGATGAAGAACGCCGCTATTTTGATGTCGGTTTTTGGGCTGGTTGGGCTAGCAGTAAGCGTTAGCGCGGATGATGACCTGCCAAAGCGGTTCGGTTTCGATCGCTATCAAAAGATGCTGGATCGTTCGCCTTTTGCCGTAGCCACCGCGGCCGCGGCTCCGGTAACCGCGCCAGACGCTTTCAAGGGACTCTACATTGCGAATGCCGCCCACACTCCGGACAGCGACTTGGTTACGATCATGTCAACCGACGACAAGAACTTAAAGGAATATGTCTCGACCAAGGAGCCCAACGCAGACGGTTACGCCATCTCGAGCATCGAATGGTCGGCTCGGCCTGGTGAAACCAAGGTGACAGTTAGCAAGGACGGGAAATTTGGAACTCTTACTTTTAATCAGGCTTTAATCAGCTCTCAGCCTAACGGGCCGGCCGTTCCTCAGCCTATCCAAGCTCAACCGGGAATTACTTCGTCAAATATTCCGAGACCGCCGGCGCGCATTCCGCCTTTGCCTAACTTAACGCCGCATACACGTGGCGTGATTTCGCGCAGTCCAGCGCCTGCCGCGCCGCGGCCGATGGAACCGGAAGAATGATTTAGGCGCCCCGGTTTTGGCCTGCCGATCTTCCGTTCACTTCCCCCAATCATCGTCCGCCGTGTCCGGCACACGATCCGGTCCGGCCGAATACAAATCGTACCCGTTTGGATTTTTGATTCCTGGGCAACGATAAATGTACGGGGAACCCCAGGGATCTTTTGGCAGCTGGTCGAATAGCGCGTACCAGCGGCTCGGCTTTGGCTCGGTGTCGGGCTGAGTAACCAGTGCCTGTAAACCCTGATCCGTTGTTGGGTAGAACCCATTCATGCTCTCATACAGCTTGAGTTGGGTCGAGATGGTCTGGATGTCGCTTCGGACCGCAACCGCCTTGGCGACACCAGTGGTATTTCCCAGTCGCGAGATCGCCACCCCGAGCAAAATGACGATGATACTGATCACCAGCATGATTTCGATCAGCGTGAATCCGTCTTCTTTTCGCTTTCGCATTTTCACCCGTGACTGCATTGGTGCGACGAACCTAGCACAATTCCGGAAACGTCGCGATTTTTACTCCGCGCCAGGTTGCAGAACGTAATCGGATTTTTCCCAAAGATATTTCAACTGGATTTGGGTCGCGCGAATGGCTGTGGTCGAGGTTCCAGGACCGCTCAGGATAATGATGTCATTGGTGCCCGCTTTCAAACTATTGCCGGCGATAATCTTCTGCGCCCGCAACCAACCGGTATATTGAAACCGCATCTGCCCGGTTAGCGCGGCGCTCTGGCCGCGATACCCGGGATCGGCCAATTCGGGAAGTGCGAGAGTCGCAGGTCCTGCGTCTTCCCCGTTGACATAAACCTCCGGCGGAGAATCGATCCGCGGGCTGGCCACTTCAAAAGTCAACAGGGCGAGAAGCGGTTGCGACTCAATTCCAAATTGGAAGGCACCACCTTTTTCCAAAGTTTCACCGATCGGGATCGTTTCCGGCGCAAGCGAGGCAGTCACCGTTCCAAATTGCTCTGCGTCTTGCGCCGGCGAATGCAACGCCGGCGACGCCGAGAATGGTTCCGGAATCACATCGCGGTGTTCGGCATTGACCGGATGGACCACTTCACTGCTTGTCATCCAATCGAGAAATGCGCCGCGAATTGTCTTTCCATCGCCAGGCACTTCCACGTCGATCGCGGAAACACCATTCATTGGGATGATCAACGATTCAGAAGTAGGCAGATCGACTATTCCACTGCCCAGTGGGCCGGAATGCAAAATCTGCGAGCCTAATTCATCCCAAGCGGTCAACTCCGGCTGCGCATCGGCTTTGTCTTCAAAAAAAAGTCGGAAGAACAGCACTCGAAAATCGCCCGGGGGGTGGGTGACACGAATTCGGAAAATCGTTTTCGGCGTGCCATCCGAGGCTGAGCTCGAGGTCATCGACACAGCTTCGACCCAAGCGGGCGAACTTTGGGTGGTCGAATGTTCGGTCGACGTTTGTCGAAGATCAATCCAGGCGTTTTCAGGCATGGCTGATTTGTCCATCGTTCCCAGCGACGACTGTAAGGACTTAGGCATAGCTTGCTGCCCTTGGAGAAGAGGCAGATACGCCGCAGGAATGAAGAACGCTAGCGCGGCAAGGCGGCGAAACATTTAGGATCGAACCAATATTAACTCAATGTGGCCGAACCTGCAAGCTGCGTGTCATTTCAAATACTGCGGTCAGGATGCTGTAGACGACCGCGCCGACTACGATCGCAATCAGGACAACGATTACGATGGGGATCAGGGTGGAGATAATTCCGACCGTGCGATCCAATTCGCGTTCGTAGACATCCGCGATCGTTTGCATTGTTCCGGCGAAGTGTCCGGTTTGCTCGCCGACCGCCATCATGTCGGTGAACAGGTCTGGAAATAATTTCTGTGCGCTGAGCGCCGCCGAGAGGGTCGCCCCATCTACCACCGCCCGCCGAACATCGCCTAGTTTCGATTCGAGAAATTTATTTCCAGCAATCTCCGCCACCAAATCGAGCGCGCGCAAAAGCGGAACTCCATTTTGGATGAGCGTACCAAGGGTGCGGGCGAACTGCGCATAGTAACGGTGCCGCATAAGGCGGCCGTACCCTGGAATAGCGAGGCGGAAACGGTCCCAGGCGATTCGTCCCTCATTCGTTCGAACGAACGCGCGGAAACCGGCAATCGCAGCCGCTACGATCAATGCACCGAGCCACCAGTAGGTCACGATCGCGTGATTGATCGCGAGGAGAATTCGGGTCGGCAGGGGCATGGTGGCGTTGTTTTGCGCCATGAACGCAGTCAGCTGCGGCACCATGAAGGTAACGAAAATGGTAATCAGAGCGGTTCCGGCGATCGCAAGCGCAGCGGGATAAATCAGCGCCATCTGCACGCGATCCCGAAGATTCTTCGCCTGCATCAGGTGCTGAACCAGCCGTTGCAAAATTTCAGGAAGCGCGCCACTGGCTTCTCCCGCCGCTACCAGGTTGACATAGAGCGCCGGGAAAATTTTGGGAAGTTCGCGAAGGGCCTGTGAAAAACTGCGCCCATCGACCAGCGCCTGGTGCAACATTCGTGTCATCTGCTGCAAACGAGGTTGCTTGAGCCGTTTTTCCAGGATTGACAGGCCTTCATCCAGCGTCATGCCGGCTTGCAGAAGATGCGCCAGTTGTTCGGTAAAAAGGAGCAACTGACTGTGCGAAATTCTCAGACTTGACGCCGCCGGCGCCGCGACGGTCGCCGCTTTCTCAGTCACCTGCGACGAACCGCCGACGATGTCGATCTTGATTGGGATGCAACGCTGCTGTTCGATTTGCCGAATTGCGATCGCGCGGTCAGCGCAATCCAAGACGCCTTCGACTAAACTGCCCTCGGCGTTGCGCGCGCGGTAAGCAAACTGTGGCATTGGCTTGAGAAATAATTCGAAATCCCAAATCTGGAAAGATCGACAATCTGTTTAAGTGCCGACCTTTTGATATCGTCGCATTAGCTTCAAAAAGCGAATCGTGTCGCGCACCGGACGGATGCTGCTCACTTCGTCGGAATAAACCGTGCTGATCGGGACGGAGTAAATGCGAAAGCCTCTGCGGCTCGCGATGAACAACATTTCGGTCTCATAATCGAACCGGGCCGTCCCACCTAGCAAGTCCGGGATCAATTCCCGATGCAGCATGCGAAAACCACATTGGGTGTCGGGAACTTCCTGCCCGCAAAAACGGCTGATCTGATTGCTCATGTAACGATTGATGAAACGCCGAAGCAGCGGCATCCGTGCCACGTCTTTCATGCGATTGCCGAGGACCAATTTGGGTTGTTCCGGCAATGCGGCGATTGAAATAAAGCGGTCGATCTCTTCCGGGCGATGCTGACCGTCGGCATCGAGGATAACGACAAATTCAGTTTGTCGCTCTAGCCAATGGCGCAGACCGGTTTTGATCGCTTCGCCTTTGCCGCGGTTTTGCGGGTGGACAACGACCTCCGCGCCGGCCGCGCGCGCGTGTTCCGCCGTTTTATCAACTGAGCCGTCGTCGACAACCAATACGGAAGCGAGTTGAGCCCGCGTTCGGAGCACCACTTCACCAATGTGTTTCTCTTCCTGGTAGGCCGGAATGATCGCAGCGATGGTCGGCTTTCTTGTTGCGACTGTGTTCTCCATCGTCAACGGACGACCGGATGAAAGTCGGCCGCGTGGTACGAACTGCGCACGAGCGGTCCGGAGGCGACGTGCTCGAACCCTTTTTTGCGCGCGATTTCGCCGTAAAGGTCGAACTGCGCGGGAGTAACATAATCGACTACCGGCAGATGTTTCGGAGAAGGCCGCAAATATTGGCCGATCGTCAAAACTTGACAGCCGACTTCGCGCAGATCGTCCATTGTTTGGAAAATCTCCGGTTCCGTCTCGCCCAGACCAAGCATGATTCCGCTCTTGGTCACCACTTCGGGGGACAATTCCTTGGCGCGTCGCAAAACCTGCAACGAAGTTCGATATCTTGCGCGCGACCTAACGAGTGGAGTAAGTCGCTCCACCGTTTCCATGTTGTGATTGTAAATATCGGGTCTGGCATCGAGCACGATCCGGATACACCAGTCCTGTGCGTGAAAATCGGGCACGAGCACTTCAACGACTACGGAACGATCCATTTCGCGGATGGCCGCGATCACGCGGGCGAAATGATTTGCGCCGCCATCGTTCAGGTCGTCGCGCGCAACTGCAGTAATGACGACGTGCTTCAACTTCATTCGTCGCACCGCTTCGGCCACCCGCTCGGGCTCATCTTGTTCAAGCGCGAGCGGCTTGGCCGTGGTGACGGCGCAAAATCCGCAGGCTCGCGTGCAGCGATCGCCGGCGATCATCATGGTGGCGGTTCCCTGACTCCAGCACTCCCACCGATTCGGGCATTGCGCGCTTTCGCAGACGGTATGCAGTCGCAAATCGGAAATAAGAGCCTTCGTCGAAAAGAACACCGGATTCGACGGCAGCCGCACCTTGATCCACGAAGGCTTGTTAGGCTGGTGGAGCGACGGATCGATCTTTGCGCATGACATGTCGAGGAAGGTTAGCGCAACGTTGGAGGCTTGAAAAGTTTACTACAGCCTGGTTCGCCCCGAAATGGCTTGCGATAACGTCAATTCGTCCGCTGATTCGAGTGCGGCTCCGGCCGGCAATCCGCGTGCAATGCGCGTGAGCGTGACCGGTTTGTCCTTCAGGAGATCGACCAGGTAATTTGTCGTCGCTTCGCCTTCGGCATCTGCCGCGAGCGCAAAAATAATTTCGGCGAAGCTCTCCTTTTCCACGCGGCCGACCAGTTCTTTGATTCGCAAATCTTCCGGTCCGAGGTGATCGAGCGGCGAAATCCGTCCGCCCAGCGAATGATAACGGCCGCGAAACGCGCTCGTTTTTTCCAGGGGCAAAATATCGGTAGGTTGCTCGACCACGCAAAGGAGATCGGCCACGCGGGATGGATCGGCGCAGATTTCGCACAGCTCGTTCGTCGCAAAATAGCCGCACAGTTTGCACGGATGGATCGCCTTCCGGGTTTGGGTGATCGCACTGGCGATTTCCTCCGGCTGATTTTCGCGCGCCTGCACCATCCAAAGCGCGATTCGCTCGGCCGAGCGTGGTCCGACGCCGGGCATTCGACGAAGCTGCGCGACCAGTTCGCGCAGTGCCGGTGGATATTCCGTTTTCTTCAAGACCCGCCGCTTAGCCCTCCGGCGAATCGGTCGTCAAATGCAAAGCCAGCGGCTCGAGCCGGCGCAGATACAATTGTAACGGCGCGTCCTCGTCCTTGACCTCGGGGTCGCGCGCCTTTTGAAACTCCATGTAAGCTTCGGCCCACCGTTTTTCGCGATAGAGCACAACACCATTCCAAAAAGAATCACGGCGCGCCAGCTGTTCCGGTTTCGCTTCCGCGGCCAGCCAAAGTGGCTCGTAAATTTCGTGGCGCTCCCGGGTGTTGACCCCGCTTAGAAAATCAATCGGGCGCGCGACAACGTATCGGCTGGCCAGTTCAAAGGTGCGCGGACCAATTAGAATTCGCGAACCATAAAAGCGATTCGCCACACAAAAACGGCGGGCGAGCTCGACTGGTTCGCCACTAGTCAAGAGACTCGGACGATCATCATTCTGGAATGGCGCGGCAATGATCGTGCCGGAGCTGACGCCGACATGAACGTCACACTTCGGCGCGAACTCCCCGTTCTTTGATTGGCGCAGATCTCGAAATCGATCGAGTAATCCGAGGGCAATCCGAACTGCTTTGTCGCCATGATGCGGGTCCGACTCTGGAAATCCAAACAACGCCACCACTCCTTCGCCGTCAGCAGCCTGAATGTAGCCACCGGCCTGCAAGAGAATTTCGGTCGCGCGATGGATGAAAGTTTGCGTGATCTGCGCGAACTCGGCGGGTTGGCAATCTTCCGCCAAATCGTATTTGTTGGCCACGTCGCACACCACCACCGTGGCTTCGTACGTCTTCGGCTCAGGCTCAAACGGAATCTCGCCGGCAACGACTCGATGCAATTGTTCGCGGGAGAGCCGCTGGCTAAACAGCGAGTGGGCCGTGAAGGCGCGCGTCCGTTGGCTGATTGCGGTGTAAGCCAAGGCGGTTGCGAAAGCGATTAGGACAGCCGCAATCGTTGGCCACGGTTGAAAGAAAGCCCGGTAAAGGCTGCAGATCCAGGCGGCAGCAATCAATTCCAGGACTAACAAGACGACCAAAATCCCAATGCGCCCGCGGCGCGAACTCGTCAGGGTCAAATAGCTCACGCCGAGCGAACCAATCAGGATAAAGACGTACTGCAATGCATTGGAGACCACGTGCCCGGCTGAATTAGACGAGGCAAGCCAGTGAATTCCCGCCATCTCAAGGTTCGCCAGGCGACCGCCGGCATGCAGCACGCCAACCAGGATTGCGATTAGAAATCCAATCACCAACGCTTCGACGGCTGAACGTTTCATGGACAAACTACGCTTTCTGGCCTGATGCGGCCGGATAATAGGATTGCACAACCAGTTCGCTCAAAAACTGATCTGGAGCATTGACCGCCCCCGCGTCGAGCAGGAATTGCTTCCGGCCGGTATTTTTCTGGATCAGGCTTAATCCGAATTGAAAATCTTTGAACAAGTGCGCACACAGGTCTGGCATTGGCATCCGCTCAATTTGGGCTCGCTCGACCAAACGCCTAACTGCGCTCTCGTCAAAAACAATTTCAATCCCGTGGTCGCGTCCGAATTGATCGGCAAACTGCCTGGCGCCCGCTTCCAGGGAAGCAATCTCAGTTTTTTCACCTTCAGCCATCAATCGCTCTAGCACCCTTTTCGGCTCGCGCACCAAATCGACGGTCACTCGCAACTGGCTGATTCCGGATCCGGCCAGATGGTATTTGTAATCGCGAAAAAGCTTTTCAAAAACCGTCAGCAAACCGCGGGCGCCGGTTCTTTCCTTGGCGGCGGCGGCCGCGATCAGCCGCAGCGCTTCATCGTCGAAGCTGATTTGAATTCCGTAGGCGCGAAAGGCGCGTTCGTACTGCCGCAGCAGACTGCCTTCGGAATCCTTCATGATTTGGAAAAGATCTTCGGCATCGAGGTCTTCGCAGACCACCCGCACGGGTAAACGCCCGATGAATTCCGGCTCGAAACCATACTCCACAAAATCCTGAGTCGTGACCTGCTGGAATAATTCGTTATCCATCACTTGCACCGGTTCGGCGCTGAATCCGATCTGACTCTGTGAAATCCGCCGGGAGACTTGCTGCTTTAGACGTTCGAACGCCCCGCTCACCACAAATAGAATGTGACGCGTGTTAATCGTCTCGCGCTTTGCCTTGCCGCGCTTTTGAAACTCGAATGCCGCCTGCAATTGCGCCTGTAAATCGTTCATGCTCCGCACTGGCACTTCCGTTTCCTCCATCAATTTAAGCAGCGTCGTTTGCACGCCACGCCCGCTCACATCGCGCCCAATCAAATTTGCCGCCGAAGCAATTTTGTCGATCTCGTCGATATAGATAATGCCGAATTGCGCGAGATTGACATCGCCGTTCGCTTTCTGCACGAGTTCGCGCACCAGATCCTCGACATCGCCGCCAACGTAACCGGTCTCGCTGAACTTGGTCGCATCCGCTTTCACAAATGGAACCCTGATCAATTCCGCAATGTGCCGGATCAAATACGTTTTGCCCACTCCCGTCGGGCCGACCAGGATGACGTTCTGCTTCGCGTATTCGAGTTCCTCAGCCCGCTTCGCGTCCTCCCGCTCGAGCTGCTGCAGATATTTCGCATGGTTGTAGTGATCGCAGACCGCGATCGACAGAACTTTTTTCGCTTCGTCCTGTTTGATCACAAATCGATCGAGATGCGCTTTAATGTCGCGTGGCAGAAAATTAAACTCGAACTCTTCGCTGGCTGCCTTGTCCGGCTTGTCGTCGCCCGGGGCTTCAGCCGTTTCAGGCTCCGGCTGCAAAACCGTCGCGACCGAAACGCGATCGCCGAAGTTCGATTTCATGAACTCCGTGATCTTGGCCTTCAACTCTTCTGGTGAAGGAAAGGGTGGTGGATTCTGTTCCATCTGCTGGCGGCGCAATCGCTGCGCGGAAACCTATCATCGCAACGATAGCTGTAAATACGACTCTCGGCTGCCGGTTTCGTTCATCGAGCCGGCTAAAATACCGGTTACGTGCCTTTTGAGAATCAACCGCGCAATGGGCCGGTCGAAATCAGCGCAGTTGCGCGACGGTCGCGCGCGAGAAAATTCCATCCAGGTCGGAAAGAACCTTTCTCGGACCGACATAGTTTGATCCTTCGAAACTATTCGATATGACTTTGCCGCTCGCGTCGATCAGGACCAAACACGGAATTCCGCGACCGGCATATTTCACGATTTCACTTTTGCCGGGAATCTTTTGAAAATCGATCGCCGGCCACGGCATGCTTGTCTCGCGCATGTATGTTTCCATCTCCGAGGCCGATTTATCCGAACTGACAAAGATGATTTCAAATTCCGGATGCTCCGGAATGACGCGATTGTAGTAAGCGACAAGATCAGGAGTGAATTTCCGGCACGGTCCACACCAGTGCGCGGAAAAATAGAGGCCAATCAACTTTTTGTTTTCGAGCGCGCTGTCGTCGAAACGGGCAAGGCTGCCGTGTTGCCAGGAAACGAGACCGTCTTTGACCAGGTCGCGAACGACGCTGTGAGCGGCGCCCGGCGTTCTGATTACTCCGCCCTGGTGTTCCTGGACAAGCCGATCGCGATACAAGGTATTGAAGCGAAGCCGCTCGCCTTCGGCATCGCGTCGTTTGGCCGCCTCGGTCAATTGCTGTTGCGCGGCCGCAGTTTGTTCCGACGACAGCGAAAACGTTCCTTTTTTCAACTCTTTGATCAGGTCGGTGCTGGCTCCCGCCTGCTGGAGCGATTTCTCCTTGGCCTCATCCACTGTGTCGGCAAAGTGACGCTCCGACAATTCTTTCAAGACAGCATCACTCGAATATCCGGTACGCAGCATCAGACTGACTTCCTTCACCGTTAGCGGCAATGTTCCCGTCAATGCGGACAAAGCCGGCAACGAGATTAGCCAGAAAACGAGTGTTCGGAAACGCACCCTGCTTCAGGGAGCAGAAGGTGCGCCATTATTTAGGGAAGACGACCTCGATCAGATCGCGATATTCCGGCTTCGATTTGGCTGCGCTGGCCGCTAATTGGCGGGCAGTGTCCGTCTGACCAGTTTCACCCGCGTAAACTGCACACAGCCATTGCCGATCCGCCGCATCGGGCGCGTTTGGTTGAATGAAAGCAGCGGAAACCGCAAGCAATGTCCTTGGCGAAAGTCTTGCCCAGTCGATTACCGTGGATCCGTATGGCAGCGCCATCGTTAGTTTGTCCGGCGTAGCCGATGCAATACCGGTATATTGTGCGCCGCTGACATCGGCAATTGTTCCAGAAAAATGCCGTCGATTCAGATCGTCGATTAGTTTGTTTTTCCAATCCGCCAGCCATTGCTGCTTTTTCTCGACCGCTTGCTCGAGCTGCCTCTGCTTTTCCTTTTCGTGCGCCGCGCTTTCGCTCTTCTGCTGCTCGGTTACTTGTCGGCTTACGGCTTTCTCTTCCGAGCTTACCGCTTCGCGAATTGCGCTGGCCGTTTTCAATCTGTCTTTCAGCTCCTGTAGCTTTTGCAAGTGCGCCTTTGAATCGCCTGGTGTTGATTCATTTTTCCATGCAGCGTACAGCCGGCAATCGTCGAGATATTTTTGGGCGAGTGGTTTGTAGTCCGCGATCCACAGAGCGCTTGCGGGAGGTTGAGAATTAACAAACTGCTCAAGCAATGGAATGGCATTAGCGACGTCGGTTTGCGTCACGTCTTTCATCGCAAACAGCAGAAGCGCGAATGGATTTTGTTGCTGGTCCGACTTGCTGGCCGGCACCGTTCCCGGATCAGTCATCGATTTCGCCGTGGTCGCGAAAAATTTCGCCAGATCGCCCTCTTCCTTTTTGAAGCCGATCACGCCCGCATTCTCAACCTCTTGAAACGCCTGACGAGCTTGCGACTGTTCGCGGGCGACGAGAGCAGACAAACCTTCGTTCAGACGAATCCAGTCATAAGTTGGCTGTCGATTTTTCGCGTCCAGCGCGATTTGAGCAAAGATGCCGTGCGCTTTTATATGATGGCCGATAACCAATTCATGTCGCGCATCACCGAACCGCCGCTCCAGTTCGGTCGCTGAAATTGTGGTCGCCGATTGAGAAGAAGGGCTTGCCGGTTGGCTTTCATGCGTTTTACGCGCAAAGAAAAGAGCGACGGCAGTCAAGGCAACGGCGATCGTTGCGCCAATCACGACCAGCGATGTCCGCTTTTTTTTGCCATTCGCCAGGTCATCATCGGACATGCCGATTCGGATCCGCTGAGCCCTTTCCAGTTCTCTAACGAGTTCATCATAGGATGCAAAACGGCGACCCGGTTCCGGTGCGATCATCCGATGCAGGACGCGTGCTGTTCCGGCCGAGATTTCCGGAGCGATTTGACGGACATCAAGCGGCTTCTTTTTCAGGGCCAATAACTCGGTCGCAGAAATCGTGTCGCCTTCAATCGGTGCCCTGCCCGCTGCCGCGTGAAACAGAGTTGCCCCGAGGCTGTAAATGTCGCTGCGGAAATCTTCCGCTTCGTTGTTCAAGCGTTCAGGTGCGACGTAATAGGGCGTGCCCCAAATTTCGCCACGCGTTTCTGCTTTTTCCGCTGCTACCCCGGCCAGGCCAAAATCGCCGATTTTCGCCGTGTGCTCGTCCGCAAATAAAATATTGGCCGGCTTTACGTCGCGATGAATCAAGCCTTTGGCTTGCGCTGCGCGCAGGCCCTTCGCTACTTGAATTCCCGCTTCGAGAACCTGTTCTTCGGGAAGGCGCTTTCGTTCCTCGATGAAATCGTCGAGACTTCCATGATCAACGAGTTCCATCACCAAATAGAATTGCCCGTGGTCGGTGCCGGACGAAAAAACCTGGATCACATTCGGGTGATTGACCGAAGCAGCCACCCGGGCTTCCTGCTGCAATTGCGCAGTCTGATCGATTCCCGCTCCAAGATCCTTGCGCAGCAACTTCAGGGCGACGAGTCGATCGAGCAGAGTGTCCCGTGCTTTATAAACTGTGCCCATCCCGCCGACGCCGAGTGTTTCGAGCAAAACGAAATTGTTGAACGAACGCTCGACCCGGAATTCTTTCCCGCATTTCGGGCACGCCGTCCTCGAGAGGGGTTCAACATCGGTTGTGTCGACCCCAGCGCTACAAGCCGGGCAGATTTGCAGGATCGCGTTCTCGAGAGGCATTCGGTGCGATTGTAACATCGAGAATCTTTCGAGCAATGAAACCCGACACCGCCCTACAAAGCGAAACGATTGAATTGATCGTTCCGAAGGAGGCGAACCGGCTTCGTTTGGACCGATATCTTGCCGGCGAGCTTCCGAAATTCTCGCGCGCTCGCCTGCAGCAGTTAATTCGGGACGAACTCATCAGGCGCAACGGCCGTGCGGCGCGGCCACGCGATCTTGTTCGAACCGGAGATCTTCTCACGATGGTGGTACCGCCGCCGGAAAAGACCGACTACCCGCCGCAAGACATTCCGTTGGAAATTTTATTCGAAGACGAAGACTTGATCGTGATCAACAAGCCCGCCGGATTGGTCGTTCATCCGGGCGCTGGTCATCGTAAACACACGTTGGTTAACGCGTTGCTTCATCATTGTCCGGCGCTTTCCGGAATTGCCGGAAAAGAACGCCCCGGAATCGTGCACCGCCTCGACAAAGAAACGAGCGGCTGTCTAGTCGTCGCGAAAAACGATGAAGCGCATCGAGCGTTATCGACGCAGTTTGCGGAGCGAAGGGTCGAGAAAATTTATCTCGCCCTCGTTCGTGGAAAAATGTGCCGCAATGCCGGCGTGATCGAAGGGAGAATCGGCCGTCACCCTGTTGACCGAAAACGGATGAGTGTGCAATCGATCCGCGGGCGCGAGGCGCGAACCGATTATCGCATTTTGCGAATGTCGGAGCAGGGGAGTCTGGTGGAATGCAGATTGCATAGCGGTCGCACCCATCAAATTCGCGTACACCTGCATCACCTCGGTCATCCGGTGGTCGGCGACAAGGTTTACGGTCCCAAATCCAATTTTACGCGACAGATGTTGCATGCTTGGAAACTTGGATTTCAACATCCGCGCACCAACGAGTGGATGCATTTCGAGGCGCCTTTGCCTGACGATTTCAACGGCGCGGTAAAAACAGTCGTTGGCTAAATTCGCGCGGCCGGATCCGCCGCCACTGGGACCTCGATCTCCGGCCCGGAGTCGCGCGCAGATTGTCTGCTTCGCTTGGTCACGCGTTGCAAGCCTGCCCGAACGGCGGCAAGATCGACTAATTCGGCGACTCGCGATTTAAGCGCCTGGGCTCGATTCGCCAGAAAAGCGAGAAACGTGGCGTAAGGGATAAAAAACCAGAGATCGAGATGAGAGATGTTGATCTGTCGATAAATCAGCACGGCAATCGCAATTAAATTTAAGATCACTGTCGTGGTAACAAACCGCGAACGCAGGCGAACGCGGGTCAGGCACTTTGGCCCGCCATGATATTCAGTGACCGTTTGCAGAACCACGCTCCACCAAAAGTTTCCGTAGATTTGAACGTCCCATTCGTTCCAGCCAGAGTCGGTCGAGTAACGCCAGCCCTCCTCCTCGAGCAGGTGAAAGATTTGTCCCAATAAGTGATGCCGGTCGCGACCTTGTTCGCTCCAAAAAATGCGACCAGCCCAAAGCCTCGCAAATTTCGCGGTCTCGGGCAGATGTTCGTGAGTTGCAATGACGCTCCGCGGCGTTCGTTTGAAACGGAGCCAGGTAAAGTAACGCGAGAAGCCACGCACCAGCGGTTGAACAAAAGCAAGAAACATGACCAGCAACCGCGCCAGAACAGTGTCGAATCGCGGCTCGACTCTCGCCCGCACCATGTAAGAAAGAGCGACGCAGAGGGTGCCGCCGAACATCAGGTAGGGAACGATCCGCAGCGACGGAAGAAAAATTCCCAAGCCGAAAAGAAAAACGGTCAAAGCAAACCATTCGATGCTGCTTAAGTAGGCTGCGAGTTCAGATTGCGGTGCCGGGTAGATCGACTGAAAAAATCCTTCGCCAAAAATTCCGTGATACACGATCGGGCGATTAAGAAACCAACTGAAGCGCGGTGCGCCATAGATCTGGCCTCGCCACTTGGCCGTTCCGGTCGGCCCGAAAAAAACGAGATGCTTGAATCGCAACAGCGACTCGGCCTCTCCATAGCCATCTTGCTGCTTGAAAAAGGCCCGGAGGGTAAAGCGGCGATGGTGCCACACCATTGCGGTGGGGCTAAACGCGATCACCCCGCCGGACTGTTGCAGCCGCCAGCAGAAATCGACATCGTCACCGGCCTTGCGATATTCGGGATCGAACCCGCCGACGTTGTCGAACGCCCATTTGTAAAAGGCCATGTTGCACCCGGGAATGTGCTCGGCCACGGTGTCGGTTAGCAGTACGTGACTCGGGCCTCCGGGTGCCGCGGCGACGCACGCCTGAACCCAATTTTCGGCCGGCGGAGTGATGTTCGGTCCGCCAACACCGGCGTAGTCGCCGCTCGTAAGAGTGCCGATCAAATAATAAAGCCAGTCGGCATCGGCCATGCAATCAGAGTCGGTGTAGGCGATGACCTCCCCGCGCGCGGCTGCCGCCCCGGCGTTGCGCGCGTAGCTCAAACCGTGATTGGTCTGATGAATGTAATGAACGTTGGGAAATTGGGCGGCGATGTAAGCGGTATCGTCAGTCGATCCATCATCGACCAGAATCACTTCGTAGTCTGGATAATTAATTTTGCCTAACGAATCGAGACAAGCCGCCAACGTTTTTCCGCCGTTATACGAACAGACAACGATTGAAACCGAAGGCGTTTTTGCTAGCGGGCGGTGCGGCAAGACAGAATTTTCGCGGCCGAGTTTGTCGCGCAGCATGGCAAACGCTTTTTTTGGTTTTCGGTCGCGCGTAACGATTCCAAACGCCCAGTCGGTTATTTCCTGTTCCCCGGTGAACCATTCATCGGTCCAGGAGAAAAAAATTGTCCCGGCCAGCCCACATTTGACCACGCTGTCGATATGCCAGCCGAGCATCTGTGCCTGCTCCTCTTCGGAATGCCGAACCGTATCCATCCCGAATTCGCCCAGAATCAGAGGCTTTTCTTCGGTCAGGTTTTGCAGGCGCAGGAGATAATTTTCGAACTCGCGCTGATTGTGGAGATAAACATTAAAGCAAAAGAAATCGACATTCTGCGGCAGGAGATATTCAGTCGGCGGATAAGTGGCGTAGGAAAAAAGAACGTCCGGATCGATCGCTCGCCCAATTCGAATTAAATGTTCGATAAACTCGGTGACACGCCGGACGCCGAGCCAGCGAATCATGGTACTGGAAATCTCGTTGCCAACGAGATAGCCAAACACTGCCGGATGACCGCGGTACGTTTGTACCGCATCGTGCACCGCTTTTGTGATTTCGCTGCGCGCCTGCTTCTGTTTCAAAAACTCGATGTGCTTTGCCCACGGCAGCGTCACTAAAACCCGCATGCCCGTGGCGGCGCAGCGATCCAGAAACCAGCGCGGTGGCGCATGGTAGACACGCAAAAGATTGATTCCGATTTGGCGCATCAGCTCAAGATCGACATCCAATTGCTCCGCTCGCCCAAGGTAGTAGCCTTGCTCATCCGGCTTGAACGGGCCGTAGGTAGCGCCTTTTACGAAAAACTTCTTATCGCCTTCGAAAAAGAATTTGGCGACGGCGCGAACGCGAGAGTTATCGGTCACAGCGGCAAAGGTAAGGAGGTCGCGCTGCGGCGTCCAGTCGCGAGACGATCTGTGTCGGCCAGCGCCAGGATCTTAACCGTAGAGGCAGCTGGATCGCCGTTTGGGAAAAGGCGCGGCCGACACGTTCGTCCGCTACAGCCTTGCCAAGAATCCGCTCACAAGATCCGCCGTCTTGGTCAGATCCTCATTCGTGTGCGCGGCCGAAATAAATCCGGTCTCGAATTGTGATGGTGCAAAATAAACTCCCCGCTCGAGGCAACCGTGGAAGAATTTTGCGAATAATTTCAAATCGCTCCGTTTTGCGCCGGCTAAATCGATGATTGGCCCGCGCGCGAAAAACAAGCAGAACATTGAACCGATCCGGTGAAACGTAAGATCGATTTTCGACTGGGCGATTGCGCTCCTGGTTCGCCGTTCAAACTCAGCGCCAAGTTCTTCGAGCAGCTTCCATCCGTTGATCCGCTCCAGTTCGCGCAGTTGTGCCAAACCCGCTGCCATCGCGAGCGGGTTTCCCGCAAGCGTGCCGGCCTGATAAACCGGTCCATCGGGCGAAAGTTGATCCATGATTTCGGCGCGACCACCGAACGCGCCGACCGGCAGACCTCCACCGATCACTTTTCCAAGCGCCGTCAAATCCGGTGTGACTCGATAGATTTCCTGGGCGCCGCCCCGCGCGACCCGAAAACCGGTCATCACTTCGTCGAAGATCAAAACCGTGCCGTTGTTTGTGCATTCCTCGCGCACGCTCAAAAGGAAATTGGTTTTTGGAAAATACAGACCCGCATTTGCCGGAATCGGTTCGAGAATAACGGCGGCGATTTGATTTTGGTTCTCGCGAAACGTTTTTCGCACGAGGTCGACGTCGTTGAACGGTAACGAGATGGTAAGATCGGCAAACGCGCGCGGAACGCCGGCGCTGTCGGGCTGGCCATGGGTGAGTCCGCCGCTGCCCGATTTCACCAGCAGCGCGTCGACGTGCCCGTGATAGCAGCCGTCAAACTTGATGATTTTATCGCGCCCGGTAAAGCCACGCGCCAGACGAATGCACGACATCGTCGCTTCCGTTCCGCTATTAACCATCCGAATCTTTTCAATCGACGGCATCCAATCGCAGATCAATTCGGCCAGCTCGACTTCCAACGGATTCGGAATCCCGAAACTGAGGCCGTGCTCGGCCGCTTTCCGGACTGAATCGAGAATAACTTTCGGTCCGTGACCAAGAATCGCCGGACCCCAACTGCCGACGTAATCGATATATTCCTTTCCGTCGACATCGTAGATATACGCGCCTTTCGCTCGTTCGACGAAGAACGGCTCGCTATTCACGTTGCGAAAAGCGCGGACCGGCGAGTTCACTCCGCCCGGAATATGCTTTTGCGCCCGGGAAAAAAGTTCTGATGAATGTGAAGTCATGGAAATCTAGGCAACGTTCAACATTCAACGCTCAACGTCCAACGCTTCGATTGCCTGCACCCTAACGATTAACTGGATTTCAGGAATTATTCTATCAATGCCCGATCGAAGAGCCTGGTCGGCCTGGGCAAATCCGGTCTAACCGTGATAAGCCTTGTTGAGTTTTGCGATATCGATCTTGTCCATTCCCATCATCGCGGTCATGACGCGTTCGGCTTTCTCCCGATCCGGGTCGCTAAGCATGTCACGGAGGACGACCGGGTTCACTTGCCAGGAGAGGCCGAATTTGTCTTTAAGCCACCCGCAGGGTCCGGTCGATCCACCATCGGCGGAGAGTTTCTCCCAGAAATAATCGATCTCCTCCTGGGTTTCACAGTTGACTGAGAATGAGGTCGCTTCGGTGAACTTGAATTGCGGGCCGCCGTTCAGGCCCACAAAATCGACTCGATCGAGCGTGAACTCGACCGTCATGACTGATCCTGGCGGCCGACCAATTATCTCAGCCGCCTCTTTTGGAAAATGCGCAACCTTGCCGATCTTCGAATTTTTGAAAATGCCGACGTAGAACTTGGCCGCCTCCTCTGCTTCCGAATCGAACCATAAAAAAGCATTTACCTTTTTCATTCGTCCTTCCTTGGCAGTTTTAGCCAGCCACCAGCATTAGCCGCCGGCCGGGTGCGGCGCAAGTCTAACGCTCTGGCTTTAGCTTGCTTATTCGCCTGCGACACAGCAAATTTACGCGCCGACCTGCAAAACCGGTTCCGGCGTAATGAACAAAATTGACTTTGCAGTCGGCATTGGCGGAGAAAACGGCCAGGGGATCGCCTCCACTGGAAATATTCTCGCGCTTATCTTTGCGCGCCGGGGACTACATCTCAATGCCTACAATGCTTACCAGTCGATCATTCGAGGCGGCCATACTTTCCTGACGATTCGCGCTGGCGACGGGCCGGTCCTCAACCTGGGTGACAAGATCGACGTGTTCATTCCGCTGAATCAGGACACGATGAATCGGCATCTCCATCTTCTGAAGAGCGGCGCGTGCGCCATTTACGACAAAGAGAACGTCACGCCCGGGAAAGCGGCAGACGGAGTCCAACTCTGCGCCATGCCGATGAAGGAATTGACCAAGGGCAACAAGCTGGCAGTCAACACCGCTGCTCTCGGCGCAACGCTCCAGTTGCTTGGGATAGAATCGGAACCGCTCGAGACAGTCATTGCACGGCAATTCAAAAAAAAGGGCGACGCAATCGTCGGCCAAAATGTGGCCATTGCTCGCGCAGGCTACGATTACGCGGCCCAGAATTTCGCCGCGTTCCCGTGGAAGGCGCCGAAAGGGCCGAAGCCGCTGGGCGTGATTACCGGGAACCAGGCCATCGCCATGGGCGGCGCGGCCGCAGGCGTGAAATTTTACGCGGCATATCCAATGAGCCCGTCCACCGGTGTGTTGATGTGGATGGCGGCGCACGCGCGCGATCTCGGCATCATGGTTCGGCAAGTCGAAGATGAGATCGGCGTAATGAACATGGTAATTGGCGCGGCCCACACCGGCTGCCGCGCAATGTGCGCGACGAGCGGCGGCGGATTTGCATTGATGACCGAAGCGGTGGGCATGGCTGGAATGATTGAGACGCCAGTTGTCTGTGTCGATGTGCAACGAGCCGGGCCGGCAACAGGCGTGCCAACCAAAACCGAGCAAGGTGACCTTTGGCAGATACTCGGGGCCGGGCAGGGCGATTATCCGCGCGTTGTCGTCGCGCCCACGAATCAGCTGGATCTTTTCCGGACAGTTCCGGAGTTATTCAACCTTTGCGATAAATACCAATGTCCCGGTCTCGTGTTGTCCGATCTGCTGATTTCCGAAGGAACCTCCAGCATCGATCCGGATGACCTGAATTTCGGAGTAAAGATCGATCGCGGCGAATTGATTCTGGCCAGCGGCAATGGAAACGGCGCAAGTCCGGGAAGCGGTTACAATGATAAGACGTATTTGCGTTACAAGAACACACCAAGTGGAATTTCACCCCGCGCTGTCCCTGGAGTGCCTGGACACATTTTTACTGCCGCCACCGACGAGCATGACGAAGACGGCACACTGATTAGCGACGAATTTACGAATCCGCAGAAACGCCGGGTGATGGTGGAGAAACGCGCGCGCAAGATGCAAGGCGTGGTCAAGGATCTCGCGGCGCCAAAGCTCGTTGGTCCGGAGAAGGCCGATGTAACCCTGCTCGGCTGGGGGTCGACCGAAGGCGTCATTCGGGAAGCGGTGGAAAAACTCGCGGGCGAAGAGGGGATTGTGGCCAATCAGCTCGCCATCAAATGGATCGTGCCGCTGCACGCCGACGAGATCAGCGCCATTCTTGGTCGCAGCAAAAATGTGATCGTGGTTGAGAACAATCAAAGCGGACAATTTGCCCGTTATCTCCGAAGCGAAACCGGATTCAATGCGCACGGTCACATTCGCAAGTACGACGGCGAGCCGTTCATGCCGCACCACATTGTCGACGCAGTGAAGGAGCAATTGACCGGTCAGACCCGTCTTTCCATCCCTGTCCATGAAGTCAACGCCTAACGAAACATGAGCGCGCCAACTGCACCGCCCGCCACCATCCAACCCGGCCAATTAACGAAGGAGACGTACCGCGGCAGGATCCATCCTGATTGGTGTCCCGGCTGCGGCGATTTTTCCGTGCTCGCCGCGCTCCAAACCGCGATGTTCGAATTGGGATTACAGCCGCATCAAGTTTGCGTCATCAGCGGGATCGGCTGTTCGTCAAATCTGCCCGGCTACGTCAACACTTACGGAATGCACACACTCCATGGCCGCGCTCTGGCGGTTGCGACAGGCGTCCGACTCGGCAATCACGAGCTCAAGGTGATTTGCACCGGTGGCGACGGCGACGGTTACGGAATAGGCGGCAACCATTTCGTTCACACCATGCGGCGTAACGTTGACCTGACTTACGTCGTGATGGACAACCAGATTTACGGCCTAACGACCGGGCAATGCTCGCCCACCAGCGTCAAGGGCATGAAAACCAAGAGCACTCCGTACGGAAGCGTGGAGAATCCGATTAATCCGGTCCCGATGGCGATCGTTGGGGGTGCAACTTATGTGGCGCGCGCGTTCAGCGGCAAACAGAAACACATGGTCGAAATGTTCAAAGGCGCGATTCAACACAAGGGCTTCGCGCTGGTAGATGTTTTAAGCCCATGCGTCACCTACAATAAGGACAATACTTACCAGTGGTTTAGTCCGCGCGTGAAAACTCTCGAGGAACAGAACCACGACCCGACCGATCTGCACGAAGCCATAGAGCGCGGATATCAGTGGGGGGAAGAGATTCCCATTGGATTGTTTTGGCGCCGCTCTGACTTGCAAAGCTTGGAAGATCTGGAGCCAGTCTTGCACACGGGCGAAGGACCGCTCGCATTCCGAAATCTCGGCATTTCCCCGGAATGCGCCGAGCGTTTAGTCCAGGAACTGTTGTAGGGCCAGTCTTGTTTTTCAGTGACGGAGCGAAGCAGGGGATCCGGTTGTCTCTAAACATAGTAACAATCAACCGAAGGGCGAACAAACCTCCACACGCGTAGCACATCGGCGAACAATATCGGATAAAGAATGCGAAGCTGCTTCAAATTCTGGCTCGACGTGCTAGTGTAGGCCGCGAAACGCAAAATGTAGTTTCCGGACTTCACGCAGTGTTTGAACGGGAACCGATTGAAAGTTATGGGGAGATACCGTTCACTTGGTCTGTCTTGCTTCTCGCTCTTCATTGCTTTTGATCCGTCGTTTGCTGCCCAAAACGAAGTTGTCGCAAAAAAAGAGAAGCCCGTCAGCGGAAAATCGTCTGTCACTCGGCCCGTAAGCCATTATCCGTGGAAGGCGAGTATCGTGACAACAGTTTTTTGGACTGGCGAAAAGCCCGGCGGGAGAAATCTAGTGCCGAATCGGACAAGTGCCTGGGACAAACAGTGGACAAAAAACTATGGCGGTTTTGATGATCCCAATCCCGCCCATCGGAGTAATTATATTCCGGTAAAATTTACCCCGCGGCAGAACCCGTTTTACTGCGCGCTCCCCTACAACGATAAAGCAAGTACCGGTCACCGACCGGAAGCGCCTCGCATTGTTCCATGGTTTAAAGAAGCGTACCGAGGCCCGGCTATTTCGACTTGCAAAGATCGATGGGTTGCGATCCGCAAAGGCGATCGAGTCGCGTATGCTCAATGGGAGGACGCAGGGCCTTTCCGAACGGACCATTGGCAGTATGTGTTTGGCAAAGAACGTCCAAAACCCAATCTAAATAAGGGCGCAGGCCTCGATGTCTCCCCTGCAGTGCGAGACTACCTCGGATTGAAAGAGATCGACGTCACCGACTGGCGGTTTGTGGACTTTACCGAAGTGCCCCGCGGGCCGTGGTCAACTTTGGGAGAAAACAATACGTTCGTCATCAACAGGCGTAAAGAAAACCTAGCGGTCGCAGAGGGTTCAAAACAAGACAAAGGCGTGACCGGTCGATAACGCGAGCGGTTCACTTTGTGTTTGCCTCAGTCGAAGAGATGCGACAATTCCACGTGCGCGCGCAGCTAGTCAGCAAACAATATCGAAGATGAGGCGGGGGCGGGAATCGAACCCGCGAATAGCGGTTTTGCAGACCGCGACCTTACCACTTGGCTACCCCGCCAGTTGCTGCGAGCAGTGAGACTAACGCGCGAGTATTCTCTGTCAACGTAACGCCGCAGCGACGTAGTTCGTTGATCGATATACTCAGGGTTTTTTCCCCGGCAGCACTTTTTGGCTTTTGATGATCTCCGATTCGGGGGTCAATTGGGGAGGTTTTCCACTGAAGATTACGCGGTTTGGCTTCTCTGCCAGCGCGTCGACCAACGTTTTCGCGTGTGTGGTGATGACCTTCAAATTCAGCAGGACCACGTGCAGTTCCCGCAACTGTTCTTCGAGTGATTTGTCAGTTGTTGTTACGAAGCTGCCGGCGGTATCGAGAAATGTCCCGGCCTGCCCCTCAACCTGGTCCAGCCCTTTCACAGCTTCTTGCAGTTTATCGACATCGATCTTCGCGGAGTCGACCAATGGTCCGAGTTTGGGCATAAAGCCTCCCAAATCATCCTTCAAATCGGTGACGGTTAAATTCAGATTATCGATCAGCTTGTTCGCGTTCTCGAAAAGCGGACCAGCCGCGGCGGTGATTTCTTCGATGCCGTAAGCCGGATGCCCTTCTATCGAGGAATTGTTGGCCAGAGTCTTGCCACCTGGTGTCCCTGCGGAAAGGGCAACAAATTTTGGAGCCAGCAAGGTATCTGCGCCCAGGGTTGCGGTGACGTCGGCCGGAAGCGGCGGAATTCCGTCATCCAAACTAATGGTGACGATGACAGCGTCTTTCTTGTTCGACGAAGATTGCCGTTCGGCCGATGTGAGATGGCGCATCGCAATCACCCGCCCCGCAGGCGCGCCAGCGTAACGCACTTCTGAATGCACTTTGATGCCGGTCACATCTTCGTACTTTATTTGCAACGTGCGGCTCGGTTTTTTCAGTCGATAACCGGACAGAGCAAACGTCAGCGCGGAAAGCAACACGACGCTGCACGCAATAACCGAAAGAGCGACAATGTAGTCCGAGAGATTTTTCTTCACGTCGTTTTAAAATGAAAACGACCGCGGGCTGCGGCCAGTGGCCTCGGCTTCACATGCTGATGATCTTCATGTTCGTCTTGCGAAAGATTTAACGGGATTGGTCCATCGGCCTCGCCCTTGATGAACTGTTGCACTTCCGGATTGGTACTGTTCCGGATTTCGTCGGGTGTGCCCTGCGCCACAATCGAACCGTGGCCAAGCATGATCATCCGGGTCGCGATCCGAAACGCGCTCGTCATGTCGTGCGTCACTACGACCGCCGTCATGTGGCTTCCGTGGGTCAACTTGAGGGTTAATTGATCGACCACCGCGGTCATGATCGGATCAAGCCCGGACGTCGGCTCGTCGCTGAAGAGCAATTCGGGATCGAGGGCGAGAGCGCGAGCGAGCCCGACGCGCTTTTTCATTCCACCGCTGATCTCGGCTGGTTTGAGGTTTTCAAATCCGCTCAACCCGACCATTTGCAATTTTTGCCGGACCACTTTTTCGATTTCATCGATTGACATTTTGGTGTGCTGTAACAATGGCAGCGCGACATTTTCGCCAACCGTTAGTGAAGCGAGCAATGCGCCGGATTGAAATAACATTCCGAATCGTCTTCGTACGTCTGCCATCTCGCGCTCGTTCATGGCCGTTACCTCTTCGCCAAAAATCTTGACTGAGCCCGAAGTCGGTTTCATCGAACCGATGATGTGCCGCAGCAGCGTGCTCTTGCCACAACCGCTTCCGCCCATGATTACCAATGTCTCCCCGCGATGAATCGTGAACGAGATATCGTTAATGACCGCGCGATCTCCGAACTTGCGTATCAAATCGACGACTTCGATAACGGGCTCGCTGTTGGAGTTCATGCGGCAAAGAAAAAGATTCCAGTGAGCACGGCATTCATGACCAACATGGCCAGCAACGCCTGAACGACCGATGCCGTCGTCGCTTGTCCGACGCCTTCAGCTCCGCCTTCGACGTGAAGACCGGCGTTACACGCAATCGTGATGATCAGCCACGCGAACACTCCGCTCTTGATCATACCAGAATACAAATCCCAAGTGTCCGCGCTTTGCAACGCACGGAGGATATAGCCGGCGGTATTGAAATCCAAAGCGAAACGACAAACCGCCCATCCGCCGAACACGCCGATGTAGTTTCCCATGATTGTAAGGGCCGGCAACATTACCAGCATGGCAAGAAAACGGGGAACAACGAGATACGGGATCGGGTTGATCGCCATCACTTCCAGCGCTTCGATCTCTTCCGATACCTTCATCGTCCCGAGCTCCGCGGCCACCGCTGACCCGCTGCGGCCGATCACGATCACCGCGATCAGGACCGGCCCCATCTCGCGCAGTAGCGTCA
>DASPUI010000036.1:0-10010 GCA_035622995.1 Chthoniobacterales bacterium | reverse complement strand
GGATTTCTCCAAGCCGCCGGCTCGATCGGTGACCCTGAGATCCGTCAGACAATTCTCACTCGAGCGGAAGGCAATCCATTCTTTCTCGAGGAATTGATCCGTGCCGTTCGCGACGCGCGGGTAAGAAGCGTTCACGATCTTTCTGACATTCCCCAAACTTTGCAGGCGGTGGTGGCAGCGCGCATTGATTCGTTAGCGCCAGCGGCCAAACGCGTCCTGCAACGTGCAGCCGTCATCGGACGGACTTTCTCTGAAACGATTCTCGCACATGTCTGCGATCAATCAGAAAGACGTAATCTGGAAGAGGCCCTTGAGGAATTATGTCGTCGCAATTTCATTGAACCTGAACAAATCGATTTTTCTGCGGCCTCCGATCGCCGTTATGTTTTTCATCACGCGATTACACAGGAAGTGGCGTATCAGGGTTTACTTCATGCCACCCGCCGAAAATGGCACCGTGTCACCGGTGAGGCGATCGAAGCGCTGTCGCCCGATCAGCTTCACGAGCTTTCGGGAATTCTTGGGCGCCATTTCGAAAAAGCCGGGGTGCGCGATAAAGCCGTAGCCTATTTCGTCCGAGCCGCCGAGCGTGCGCGCGCGGTTTTCTCTAATCTCGAAGCAATCGATTTTTATCGGTCGGCGCTGTCACAGACCGAGGGGACGTTGGAGATGGCAAAAGGTGTGTCGATTCGTTTTCTTCACGAAAGTTTGGGGGACGTGCTGATATTGAACGGGCAATTTGAAGCAGCGCACGACGAACTTGAGCGGGCCCATAGACTGGTTGGGGAAGATCGAGTTTCACGATCCCGTTTGGGGCGAAAGCTCGGCGCAACTTGGGTCCATCGCCGGGAATATGACAAAGGCTTTGCCGACTTCGACCGCGCGCAGAAGGAACTCGAATCCGAAGCTTCAGAACTTGGAGCGGATTGGTGGAATGAGTGGGTGCAAATTCAGCACGAGCGAATGCATCTGTTTTACTGGCTGGGAAGATGCAGCGAGCTCAATGCTCTGGCGGCAGTGGTGGAACCGCAGCTTGAGAAGCACGGCACCACCATGCAGCGCGGCAAGTTCTTCATGATGCGAGCGCTCTCGCTCTTAAGCGAACATCGCTACGCTCCGCCGCCGCTGGCCGCGGAATTTGCCGAGCGGGCGGTGGCGATTACCAGTGATTCAGACAGCCCGACTGATCTGGTTCACCTGAAATTTGTTCTGGGGCTGGTGCGATTGTTTCGAGGTACTTTCGCTAGCTCGATATCCGAGCTGAACGATGCCCTCGAAATGAGTGAGAGGGTTGGCGACCTCGTTCTTCAGGTTCGCTGTTTGACCTATTTGGCCGTGGCCCATCGTCAAGCAGATCAACCGCCACTCTCTAGAGATTATGCCGAGCGGGCGACGGCTCTCGCGGGAAAACTTGGAATGGTTCATTACACGGCCATGGCCCATGCCACCTTTGCCTGGCTGGCCTGGAAGGGCGGCGATTATCCGGCGGTGAAGAAATCTGCCTCGGAAGCGCTCAAGCAATGGCACTCGATGGCTGATCCGTACGGCTTCGATTGGATGGCGCTTTGGCCGCTGATAGCAGTCGCTCACGCCGAAAGGAATTTTGACGAAGCTGTCACCCGGTTGCGCGCGTTATTTGGACCGAATCAACACCCGCTGCCTGAAGAGGTGACCCTGGCAGTGCAGAAAGCAATTGCTGCTGCCGGAAAGCGTTCAGGTGACGTCGATCATTTAATTGTCCACGCGCTCGATGTCGCCCGTAGTTCGCATCAACTCTGAGTGCGTCCGGATTACAACCAACAGAACTCGGCTTACCGCCATCTCAATATTAATGGCGTTTTCGGAAACGAGGGTGCCCTTCGCTTTAGTTCAGGATGTGGTCGAGGCAGGCGAGCAAATGTGAAACGGTTTCTTCGGTTTCGTCGCCCATATTGGAAAGGCGAAATGTTTTGCCGCGGAGTTTGCCGTAACCCGGATCGATGATGAGGTGATGCTTTTCGCGAAGTTTTTTTGCAAACGCCAGCACATCGATCTTCTTATTGTTCTTTACGCAGGTGAGCGTTTTCGATCGAAAACCTTCCTCGGCAAAAAATTCGAAGCCCGCTCGCTTCACCCAATCGTGCACCAGCATGTTGGTACGGTGGTGTCGGGCGTAACGCGCGTCGAGTCCTTCCTCGAAAACTTCTCCGAGTTTTGATTGCAGCGCGAAGATGTGGCCGATGCTTGGCGTGGTCGGAGTCATCCAACTTGCCTGCTGTTCTTTGAACTCGAGGAAATCCGAGTAGTAGCCGCGATCTTTTTGTTTCTCAGCCCGCGCGAATGCTTTTTCGGAAACGCTAAACAGCGAGAATCCCGGCGGAAGAGCCAGCGCTTTTTGTGATCCGGTCAGCATGACGTCAATGCCGAGCGCGTCCATCTCGATTTTCATCGCGGAAAACGACGAGACAGTGTCGAGAATGAGAGCGACGTCGGGATATTTGGCGAGCGTACAGCAAATTTCCGGCAACGGATTCATCACCCCGGTCGACGTTTCGTTATGAATCAGCGTGACCGTGTCGAATTCTCCGGACGCGAGCAAGCGATCGATCTCTCTCGGGTCGATGTACTTTCCCCACTCGACCTGCAATGGCTCGGCCTTTTTTCCGCAACGTCGCGCAACCTCAAGCCATTTGTCTGAAAACGCGCCGCACATGCAGCAGAGCACGCCGCGATCGACTAAATTGCGGACCGACGCTTCCATCACGCCCCAGGCCGATGAGGTGGAAAGAAAAACCGGCTGCTTCGTGTAGAAAGATTGTTGCAGTCGCGGGTGAATGTCGCGGTAAAGATTCTTAAAGTCTTCACCGCGATGTCCGATCATCGGCCGCGAGAAGGCGGCTAGCGTTCTTGCCGACACTTCGACCGGGCCAGGTGTGAAAAGCTTATTATGCGGAATCACAAAACAAATGTCGGCCGGTGCGGAAAAATTTCCAGGACCGCAATCGGTGCGACCCTTCAATGCGTTTATGGATCATCCAAAGTAATGCGACAGCCCAAACCAGGATACGGTTGCAGCGGTCAGCACTGCCCAAGAGCTGAAGATGGGCAACATCAAACAAACGAGCACGGCGAATCCGATTAATCCCACGCTGCCAAGCACCGCACCGGCGGCGTCAATACTGGCCGCCTGACGTCCGCGCAGGCGACCGTTCAGCCCGCGCTTGCCGGAAAGATCGCCGGGAATGCGAGAAACAATCCGCCAATCACCGGTCCAAACTCTCTCGCAATCAAACCGGCACGAGGGTGATCAAGCCGCTAAAGAAAAACCGAACGAGATATTCTTACCATTTTGTTTCCGTCAGCGCCGAGAAATGGACCTTGATTCTCATTTTAGGAAAACGATCCAAGATCCGAAGGCGATCGCGAACCATAGTAAATTGGAAAATGTCGTTACGGCCAAGCTATGCCACCTGAAGCGCATGATTAACCAGCTTACGAGTTGGCAATACAACCCGAGCGCAATCGCGCCCGCCACCATCGATCTCGCTTCGGTTGCAGCGTAGATGGTCCCTTCCTTGGCAGTGGTCAGGACCAATGTGGCCAGCTGAAGATTTAACGACCCCGTAATCTCCAGCCGGGATCTTGAGCCGTCGGACACATCCTTATGTGAGGTAAACGGGGATGATATCTATGGCAGTCGCCCCAGTTTCTGAGCGCTTGCGCGCCGGAGATTCGCATGGCATAAGACGACGCTCGCCCAATCCAATATGCTGGGTGTAAGATCGCCGAAACATGCCAACTGCATCAGCTTTGTCGCGAGACCCGACGCTTGAAACACAAGTATTCTGGATAAAACACCGCCGGGAAATCGTCGCCGTGATTGCGATTGCTCTCCTCGCCGGAATAGCGTTTGGCGGGTATCGAATTTATGCTGCCCAAAGGGCTTCTGCGGCAGCGACGCTGCTGAGCGCCGCGATGGGCGCGCAAGATTATTCAACCGTAATTGCGCGATATCCCGGCACGGCCGCCGCGGCGTCGGCCTATCTCTTGCTGGCCGAATCCCAGCGGAACGAAAAAAAATTCGCGGAAGCAAACACCACGTTGCAGTCGTTCATTGGCAACAATGCTGACCACGAACTGGTTCCGACGGCCAAGATCGCCCTGGCGGCAAATCTCGAATCGATGGGAAAAACCGATGAAGCGCTGGCGCAGTATCAACAGATCGCGGCCAGCTACCCGAAAAGCTTTAACGCACCGTTGGCTCTGATGTCTGAAGTTTCATTGCTAAAGACCAAGAATCGCATCGAAGAAGCGCGTCAAATTTGCGAGCGCGTGATGACCGATTATCGCGATAGTTTTTGGATGGAGGAAGCGTCACGACAATTGCATTTCCTGAAGCCGAAGGTCACTGAGCAGCCGGCGCCAAAACCGACAATTCCTCCGTTGCTGGTTGCGCCAGCGCCGATGCCGACAGCGCCACCGCAGCCAAGCGCACAGCCGAACAAGCCACACTAGCGAAAAATTCGCGCGGTTTTTTGCGGCCCGCGGCGGTCGTGGGCTACGCGTAAACGAGAAGATCGATCTCTTCCGGAAGAAGAGTTGAGACTTCCCGAATAACATTTCCGCGAAGGAGTTTGATCAGCGCATGCCGGCGTGGCGCGCCGAGAATGACGCGCGATGCGCCAAGCGTGGCCGCGATATCGACGATTGTTTCAGCTGCGGATGGACTGACCGCGTAACACAAGAGCGGTTTATCGTCGGACGCTTTTTCCTGAGCGTCCGCGAAAACAGCGCTCGCTTCAGGATCGTCCTGCCACTTTCGTTTGCGATCCTGCTCGGTCACAAACGCCTGTTCGCGGACGAAAAGCAGATAAAGCCGGCGCCCGGTTTGCTTCGCTTCGCGCAAAGCAAAGTCGAGCGTGCGGCCGGTCCCGCGAATCGCGCAAAGAATCGATTCCTCGCTGGTCTCTTCAGTTTCTTGCGCGAGTCCGGCAGATGGACTGACTGCCATGGGCAATGCGCGAGCCTCGACCGGCGGCTCTTTTTTCATTCGTCGTTCCAGGACAAGCGCCCGTAGCAAAAGCCCGATTAGAAGAGTTGTGATCGCGAAATAGCGCGCGTTCGGCTTATCGATGAACAATGACAGCTCGATCGCTGCCATCACCAGGAAGGTTGCGAACATCAGCCCGCGTTCCCATGTTTTGATCGACAGTTTTCGATCGGTAGAAGTAGCGCCCAGATTAGCGGCAATCGCTCCGACCACACCGACCGCATACAACTCAGCGAGACCGGCGATGTCCTTTACGAAAAGGACGAGACCGATCGGGACCAGAGTGGCGCAGCACATTCCGAGACTTGGCACGCCCCATTTGTTGAGCCGGCGGAAAAGTGACGGCAATTCGCGGTCCCGAGACATCAGGAACTGGATCATGATCAGATCCACGATGGCAGTGTTGACCGCCGAAAGAAGAAGCATGGCGAAGACGAGACTAACGACAAAACCGAAAATATGTCCCAGACCAGGACCGAGCCAGCCGCCGAGAAAAATCTGGCCCATGTAACGAAGCATGTAGTCTCTCACACCTTGCGCGCCCGGCGCGTTCACGTCGCCGTTGACGACCTGGAGACCATTGAGCGCGTGCATGGCAAGACCCAGCAACGCGGTGAAAACGCAAACCTCGATCATCACGAACAAAATTGCGGGAGTAGAAGTTTTGGTGACACGCGGATGTTCGTCGGTGCTTCCAGGGTCGAGCCGCATCACGCCGGTGGCATTGGCGATTGCTTCCACTCCTGAAAGCGCGAGGACGATTCCTACAAAGCCGCTCCAACTTTGCCAGAAGCCGCCACGCAGCGGTTGCAGATGCGCCAGGCCCTGGTGCAAATGCGGCACACTAAGAAGACCGAGGACGCACACGACCAGAACGGTCGGAACCGAGACCAGGAATGCGAGACTGCCGGTATTTTTTGGGCCGAGTAAGTTCAGCAATCCAATGATCAAGATTGCGGCGGCCGCAAATTTCTCAGGGTGGGGGACGCCAAGATACGCGAACGCGGAGAGGGAGCTGATGGCGGCCGTGACTAGATAGTCTGCGATCAACAAAAATGCGCCGACAATCGCGATCACCTCACTGCGATGCCGGACGCTCGCATAGACGCCGCCGCCGTCCGGGTAAAGGCGGCAAATGATCATGTAGTTGACGCCAACGAGCGCAGTGAGCACGCACATCGTTGCGATGAGCCAAAACGAAGCGTAACCGGCCACCGCGAAGGCGAGACCGATCACATAGGCTTTGCTCGTTCCCCAGTCGCCATACAGGATGGCGGCTGCACGTGGCCAGTTCACGTTGCGTGGTCGCTTAATCGTGGTCGGGATCATCGTTGAGACGGCGTCGTCGAGAATTTTCCAGCCATGTGCTGCTGGACGTTAATGTTTTTTTAATGCTTTTCGCCACTTGTTTAATTATCGCCCCGACCGCGGAGACATCACTGTTTGTCCGATGAGCGATTCAATCTTTGTCGGAGCTGTGATCACATTTTTTCTGGTAAGCGTTCTCTACGTGCGCTTCTGCGACAAACTATAAAATTGAGATGGAAACGGTCATTGTCGGTATCGTTGCGCTTTTGCTCTTCGCCTATCTCTTCATCGCGATGATTTGGCCGGAGAAATTCTAAGAAATCGAAAATGCAGGCATCGGGTTGGTTGCAATTCTTTGTGTTCGTGGTCGCACTCGCGCTGATCACGAAGCCGGTGGGGCTTTATCTGATGCAGGTGCTCGATGTGAACGGCCGAACCTGGCTCGATCCGCTACTGCGTCCGCTCGAGCGCAGCACCTATCGCATGATGGGTGTCGATCGGAACAAAGAGCACAATTGGATACAATACACCTTCGCCATGCTGCTTTTCAGCCTGGTTGGGTGTTTGTTCACCTACGCGATTTTGCGTTTGCAAAATATTTTGCCGCTGAATCCGCAGGGGCTCGCCGCCGTAAGTCCAGATTGTTCGTTCAACACCGCAACCAGTTTCACCACGAACACAAATTGGCAGAGCTACGTCGGGGAAACGACCATGTCGTATTTCTCCCAAATGGTGGGACTGGCGTTTCACAATTTCGTCAGCGCCGCCACCGGAATCGCTATTGCCGCGGCGCTCGTTAGGGCAATCGCGCGCCACTCCGCCCAAACCATCGGCAATTTCTGGGTCGATCTCGTTCGGGTCACTTACTATCTGCTCATTCCGATCTGCGTCGTCTTTGCCTTGCTCCTCGTGTCGCAGGGCATGATTCAAAATTTCAGGCCATACACCAAGGCGGCGCTGGTCGAGCCGATGAAAGTCCAGGTCGCGAAAGTCGACAAGGAAGGTAAACCGGTTGTCGATCCCGCTGGGAAACCAGTGACGGAAGAGCAAACCGTGACCGACCAAAACATTGTCCAGGGACCGATGGCCTCGCAGATCGCAATTAAAATGCTCGGCACGAACGGCGGTGGTTATACCAACGCGAACGCGGCACATCCGTTCGAAAATCCGACGCCGTTTTCAAATTTCTTTCAGATGTTGTCGATCTTTGCCATCGGCAGCGGCCTAACCTGGTATCTCGGCCGCATGGTAAGAAGCCAGAAACACGGCTGGACGATCTGGGCGGTGATGCTCGCGCTTTTTGTCGCCGGCGTTTTGATTGCATGGCACTCAGAAGCCAGCGGCAATCCTATTCACCAATCGTTAGGGGTGGCGGCAGCTGATGGAAACATGGAAGGCAAAGAAGTCCGTTTCGGCATTTTCAATTCGTCACTCTTCGCGACCGTCACGACCGATGCGTCGTGCGGCGCGGTGAACTCAATGCACGACTCATTTACGCCGCTCGGCGGATTCGTTCCGCTGTTTAACATTCAGCTGGGCGAGATTATCTTCGGCGGAGTCGGCGCCGGTCTTTACGGCATGCTCGTCTTTGTCGTGCTCGCGGTTTTCATCGCCGGATTGATGGTCGGCCGCACCCCGGAATACCTCGGCAAGAAAATCGAATCTTACGACGTCAAGATGTCGATGCTGGCGTTGCTCATTCTGGCCATCGATATTCTGGCCTTCACGGCCTGGGCGATCGTAAACAAATGGGGCACGGGCGCAATGAACAACAGCGGCCCGCACGGTTTCAGCGAAATTCTTTACGCTTTCACCTCCGGCACAGGTAACAACGGCAGCGCATTCGCCGGCATCAGCGCGAATACGCCCTGGCTCAATACCACCATCGGGTTTGCCATGCTGATCGGCCGATTTCTAATGATCGTCCCGATCCTCGGTCTGGCCGGTTCGTTGGTCCGCAAGAAAGTCACGCCGGCAACCGCGGGGACATTTCCAGTGCATGGCGGCACGTTTTTTATTCTGCTCATTGGTACCGTGTTGTTGGTCGGTGCGTTGAACTTCGTTCCCGCGCTCGCGCTCGGACCGATCGTTGAGCATTTCCTCATGCAAGGTGGAAAATTTTTCTAGGATCGACAATGAAACCGAAAGCTCGTCCACTCTTTGATTGGCAAATTGTTCAGCCGGCCATCGGCGACGCGTTCAAGAAATTGAACCCGCGGCTGATGGTGAAGAACCCGGTCATGTTTGTGACCATGGTCGGCGCGGCTCTCACGACGGTCGGAATTTTCACGGCCGAACCAGGGTTGCGCAATTTCGTTGCGCAGCTCGCAGTCTGGCTTTGGTTCACAGTCCTTTTTGCGAACTTTGCGGAAGCCATGGCGGAAGGGCGCGGCAAAGCGCAGGCCGCAAGCCTGCGCAAGGCACGGAAGGAAACGATGGCACGCGTGCTGAAGAACGGTAAGGAACAACAGATTCCCGCGCCGATGTTGCAGAAAGGGGATGTCGTGGTTTGCGAATCCGGCGATATTATTCCGGCCGATGGCGATGTGATCGAAGGGATCGCGAGTGTCGACGAAGCGGCCATTACCGGCGAATCGGCCCCCGTTATTCGTGAAAGCGGCGGCGACCGGAGCGCTGTCACCGGCGGCACGCGTGTGCTGAGCGATCGTATTATCATCCGGGTGACGATGGAAAAAGGCGCCGGTTTCCTCGATCGCATGATCGCGCTGGTAGAAGGCGCGCGTCGTCAGAAAACGCCGAACGAAATCGCGCTGACGATTCTGCTCGCGGCGCTGACGTTCATCTTTTTGCTCGTTTGCGTGACGCTGCGCCCGTACGGGATTTATGCTGGAACGCTCTTCTCGATTCCAGTGTTGATCGCGCTGTTGGTTTGTCTAATCCCGACGACGATTGGCGGATTGCTCAGCGCGATCGGTATCGCCGGGATGGATCGCGTGTTGCAGCGAAACGTGCTGGCAATGAGCGGCCGCGCAGTCGAAGCGGCCGGAGATGTCGATGTCCTTCTGCTTGATAAGACCGGAACAATCACGCTCGGGAACCGCATGGCGGTCGCGTTTCATCCGGCGCCGGGCGTTCAGCCTAACGATCTTGCGGCATCCGCGCAATTGAGTTCGCTGGCTGATGAGACACCAGAAGGGCGCTCGATCGTCGTGCTGGCGAAAGCGAAATTTGGATTGCGCGCGCGAGAAATGCATGAGCTTGAGGCGACGTTTGTTCCGTTTACGGCGCAAACGCGCATGAGTGGAGTCGATCTTCACGCCCACGGTGCGCAACCGACTATGCGCGTCCGCAAAGGCGCAGCCGAGGCGGTGCGCGGCTTCGTTGAATCAGCGGGCGGAGTTTTTCCCCAGCCCGTGTCGAAGATGGTCGATGAAATTTCTCATCGTGGCGGCACACCCCTGGTCGTTGCTTCTGACACGCTGACCCTTGGGACGGTCGAGCTGAAGGACGTTGTCAAAGGCGGGATTAAGGATCGCTTTGCGCACTTGCGAAAAATGGGAATCAAAACGGTGATGATTACCGGCGATAATCCGCTGACCGCTGCCGCGATCGCAGCCGAAGCTGGCGTGGACGATTTCATGGCCCAGGCGACACCGGAAGACAAACTGAAACGCATTCGTTGCGAACAAGCTGACGGTCACCTCGTGGCGAT
>DASPUI010000035.1:0-39709 GCA_035622995.1 Chthoniobacterales bacterium | reverse complement strand
TTCTCCCGGCAACAAATTTCGAGCTTGTTACCGTCGGGATCCTCAAAAAAGAAGGCGTAGTATCCGGGGGTATAATCCGGCACCACTTCGGGTCCTTCCAGATTCTTACCGCCCGCCTGTCGCACCAATTTGGCGATTTCGTCCACTTTCTCGCGCGTGTCCGCCCAGAACGCAATCCGGGTTCCGTTTGGCCGATGATTCTCGTCTGCGGTCAAGCCAAAAAACTCCGAGGGCCTGTCGCCGCCCGCGGAATAAAAGGTATGGAACGTCTCGCCGAGACTTCCTTCGGGCGGCGCTTCGTGTTTTTCCCGAACAAATCCAAGTTGCGGCAGAAATCCCGCATAGAACTTCGTCGTGGTCTGAATGTCTTTTACCCGCAGATCGATGTGGTCGAGCAAACGCGTCTTCATCACTTTGATTTTCGATTCTCGCGCCGAATCATCAACTTCAATCCCGACCAAATCTCGTCCACCGCGCAAACCTTTACATCAACGAATCCAAGTGGCAGGCCCACCTTACGAATCGTGTCTTCGGTCACGTCGCTTGGGACACCGGAAGATTTTTTCGGCCATGAAACCCAGACGACACCAGAGTCGGCGACTTTTGCGCGTAACATTGAGAGTCCCTTCTCCAGTTCGCGCCTGCTAGTTGTGAAAAGGTGAACAAAGCTGGCGCCTCGAACAGCGCGATGGGAGAATTTGACATTGTGCGCAGCTTTTCCGAGCAAACTCTCGTAATTTGCCGGTTGGTTGAGTGCGACCACAGTGGATCCCGGCTTGATGCCAAGTTTTTGCGGGAGCGGCGTTCCGGAATATCCAGCCATCTCGGACCGGTTTACGGCGCTCCGTCGACGTTTGCAAGAGTTTCGCCTTCATGCGACTAGCGACGAAGTGTTGAGATAAATGAAAATCGGCGAACCCTGTTTCATCGCACTTGCGCTCGCTTTCGCGATCTTCACGACCGGCTGTGACAGTCGTCGGAACGCTGTTTCCGGCACGATTGAAGTGGACGAGGCACATCTCGGTCCGCGCGCGAGCGGGCGCGTGGAAAAAATCTTTGCCCAGGAGGGCGATCATTTGCACGAAGGGCAGCTGATCGCGCAACTGGAAGCAAACGAGCTGCGCGCGCGGCGCGAGCTGGCAAGAGCGCAAATCGATACGGCTATTCGCAACGCCGATGCGCAGGCGGCGCAGTTAGAATATTTGCAGGCCAACGCGCGACGGGAGGCGGACCTGCTTCAGCGCAAAGTGGTTTCGCCTAACGAAGCGGAGCAGGCAGTGAGCGCGGCCAATGCGCAGGAGAAAAACGTCGAGGCCGCGCGAATGCAGGTGGCACAAGCGCGTGCGCAGTTGGCAGATATCGAAGCCCAGCTGGCCGAGATGCAGGTGGTGGCGCCGGCGGAGTGTGTTTTGGAAACATTGAGCGTAAAAGTCGGCGACATTGTCGTGCCGCCGTTCAGCGAGGAAGTCGCGACGGTCCTTCTGACCAAACATCTTTGGGTGCGCGTTTACGTTCCCGAAATCTGGCTGGGTAAAATCAAAGTTGGAGACGCGGTGCGGGTCCGGGTGGATTCATTTCCAGGCAAGGATTTTTCGGGCGTCGTCGAGCAAGTGAATCGGCAGGCTGAATTCACTCCGCGCAACGTCCAAACCGTGGAAGACCGGATTCGCCAGGTATTTGGCGTGAAAATCCGTTTGCCTAACGATGATGAACGCCTGCGCGCCGGCATGTCCGCCGATGTTTATTTTCCGAATGTGACAAAATGATAAACCGCCAAAAACAGAGAGATCACGACCGTCGGAATAAATTCAGAGGAAATCTGATTTCAATTTGCTCCGCAGTCTTCGTGTTCTTCGTCTGGATCTAATCATGGCGGCGGAACAACAGCCGATGATCGAATGTGAAGGGCTGACGAAGCGCTTCGGCTCATTCACTGCGGTCGATCACGTTTCGTTTTCGGTCGGCAAAGGATCGATCTTTGGATTTCTTGGCCCGAATGGCTCGGGCAAATCGACTCTAATCAGGATGCTTTGCGGCATTCTTGAGCCGAGCGAGGGCACCGCGCGCATCGACGGTCACGATGTCATCCGCGATACCGAATCGATCAAAGAGATTATCGGTTACATGTCGCAGCAGTTTTCGCTCTATGACGAATTGACCGTGAATGAAAATCTTATCTTCGCCGGTAAACTCTATGGCTTGCGCGGTCATTCGTTGCATCAGCGACGGGATGAAATGATCGCAGTTACGCATCTTGAGCCGTACCTGAACCGACGCGCATCACGGCTTTCGGGTGGCTGGCGACAGCGTCTGGCGATGGCCTGCTCACTCATGCACAAACCGACTGTTTTATTTCTGGACGAGCCAACCGCCGGAATCGATCCGGTCGCGCGCCGTGAGCTGTGGGATTTGCTTTTCGAATTTGCCGGTCAGGGAATGACTTTGTTCGTCACGACCCATTACATGGATGAGGCCGAACGGTGCGATCACGTCGCTTACATTTATCTCTCGAAGTTGATCGTTTGCGGCGAGCCGGATGAATTGAAGAAAATGTCGGAAGTTAATCCGCCGGGAACGCGACGTCTCGACGTCACCTGCGATCACCTGACGACCGCGCTTCAGGCGGTGAACGAGCTCCCCGGAGTGCGCAGCGCCACCGTTTTTGGCCAATCGATGCATTTGCTGGTCGATAAGAATGTCGAACGCGCCACGATAGAGGAGAAATTGCGAAGCGTCGGCGTTCATCACGCCGACATCCACGAGATCGGACCGTCGCTGGAAGACGTTTTCGTGGAGCTTTCGGCCAAACACGCTGCCGAGCAGCAAAAGGCCGCATGACCAGGCACAACGCATTTCGCGGACTGGGTGCGATTTTGTTCAAGGAATTCATCGTCGTCTGGCGCGATCCGATGACGTTGTTCTTCATGTTCTTTCCGCCGTTGATCGAGATGATCGCCTTCGGTTACGCCCTCGATAACGACGTCAAACACATGGCGTTGCTCATTTTGAACGAAGATCGCACCGTCGAAAGTCGCCAGTTAATCGATCGGTTTGTGAACACGGAGACATTTCGTGTCGTCGGCGAGGTTCAAAATCTGGATGAGTTGAAAAGCGATATGCGCAAAGGCCGGGCCTATGCCGCCCTGGATATTCCGCCAAATTTTACGCGTGAACTTCGCGCCGGTCATTCGGCCCAGGTGCAGTTATTAATCGATGGGTCGAATTCGACCACGGCGTTGCAGGCCTTGAATACCGGTCTCGGCGTCGCTCTCACGCAATCTGTCGAGACGCTTTTACACGCAACCAATCGCAGTGGCGTGCCGATCGATCTTCGGCCGCAGATGCTTTACAACCCGGCCATGCGCAGCCCGAATTTTTATGTTCCCGGCGTGATCGGCGTTGTTTTGCAAATCGGGACGGTGGTGGCAACTGCGATGGCACTGGTGCGCGAGCGCGAGCGCGGGACGCTCGAACAATTGCTTGTCAGTCCGCTGAGCCGCGCTGGACTGATGCTCGGGAAAATCGTTCCCTACTTGTGTATCGGGATGTCGATGGCGGTGATTTTATTTTTAATCATGCGGTTTGTCTTCGCCATCCCCATTCAGGGCAATGTCCTGGCTCTTCTTTTTTCCACGGTGGTTTATGTGTTTGCGCTTCTCAGCCTCGGTCTGCTCATCGGAACCAAAGCGGAAAACCAAATGCAGGCTCTTCAAATCGCGATGGTCTTTCTCTTGCCGAGTGTTTTCTTTTCCGGTTTTATTTTTCCGCGCGAAACCATGCCTTGGATTTTCTACGCACTCGGCGCGATCCTGCCGACCACCTATTTTATTTCGCTGATGCGGGGGATCATTCTGCGCGGCGCATACTTTTTGGAATACTGGCCGCAACTCGCCATTCTGATTGCAATGTCGATCTTGCTTTTCGTGCTATGCGCCCTGCGCTTTCGAAGGAAAATCGGATAGCCCGAGTGTTTGGTCGCCAATCTTTCACGAGAGAACGGCGGGAATCTGTGCGTTTCGAGCAATCGACGAAGCGCTAGTCGCTTTCGTCTTTGAGCATCATTTTCAGCTGCGTGCGCAGCTCCGGCGACTTTTTATGTCCGTGCACGGAGGCTGCGTGCTCGACCGCGGTGTCGAGCACTTCTGTTTCCGTGCCCGAGATCTTCAGCGAGCAATGCTTCTCGCTTGGGTAATCCCGACAATCGATCGACTTTCTATTGGCCATGTGAATCTCTTCAGCTTTTCTTCAGGTCCGCCAAATCTTTCAAAACCTGTTCGCTGTGATCGGCCGGTTTCACACCGGTGTACACTTTCGCAATCTTGCCTTCCGGATTGATCAGAAACGTGTTCCGCGCGGCCATTTTCGCGCCTTTGTAGTCCATAATGGACCCGTATTCGGTCGAAACTTTTCCGTCGGTGTCGGCCAGCAGTTTGAAATTCAATCCTTCCTTGGCGCAAAAATCCTTGTGTGATTGCGCGCTATCGACGCTCACTCCGAGAATGATCGCGCTGCTATTCTGATATTTTGCCAAGTCGCGCTGAAAATTCTGTGCTTCGAGCGTACAACCGCTGGTGAAGTCCTTCGGATAAAAATAGAGAACGACCCATTTGCCTCGAAAGTCTTTGAGGCTTACCTGCGAACCGTCGCCGCTGGTTAGGCTAAAGTCCGGCGCCATCGTGCCGGCCTCCGGCTGCTTTTGTGTTTCCGCACCTTGCATGAGGGCGACTGTAACAAAACCGACAATTGCTGATAGAAGTAATTTACTCATTTTGGTTTCGAAATAATCTGAACGGTAACAGGAAAACCCCTCCGATCAAAGAAGCTAGCGATGGTCTCTCGCATCTGGACAATTGGGCATTCGACCCGCGCGATCGAACCCTTCATTTCCATGCTGAATGAAAATGAGATCAAACTGATCGCCGACGTGCGAATGTTTCCTGGTTCGAAACGTTACCCGCAGTTTGGCAGAGAGGCATTAAAAGAGTCGTTAGGCAAAGCGAGGATCAGTTACGAACATTTTCCAGAACTGGGCGGCCGGCGAAAGGCCAGGCCCGACTCAAAGAACAACGCCTGGCGCAACGAAGCATTTCGCGGTTACGCCGATTACATGGAAACGCAGGATTTTCAGAGAGGGATCGACCGGTTGCTTGATCTCGCAGAAAAAAATGGGCCGACTGCGATCATGTGTGCCGAGGCTGTCTGGTGGCGGTGTCATCGCTCGCTCATTTCGGATTATCTCAAAACGCGAGGCATCGAAGTTTTGCACATTCTCGATCGTAAAAAAGTCGAAGCGCATTCATTCACGTCGGCAGCGAGGATTGTGAACGGCCAGTTAAGCTACGCCGCCGATAACGAATTGTTCAGCGAGGGTCGGTCACGTGCCCGATAAACAGACACGCACCGCTCGGCACGTGTTGGATCGCGTACAAAAATGGTCTATCGACTTTCACTTCGATCGGTTGCGGCGCAGGCTTTTGGATTGCTGACATTGTCATCATCGCGACCGCCGTGGCGGCCGCGGCTTCGGTTCCTTTTTCGTCCACCGCAATGAATGTTTTGTGAAATACCTCTGAGATCGCCAAATAATCGTTGGGTTTGCGCGGAGCGATCTTATCGAAGTTCGCGCTGCCCGGCGGATCATCGAAAGCCGATTTCATCCCGAGCGCTTTAAGTTGGTCTGCTAGTGCGATCGTCGGTGGCTCAAGTTTAAACTTCGGCAATTCCAGATCGACATCGCGTGCTTCAAGCTTGGCACACTTTTCCAAGATTTCGTTGGTAAGCTTCGATTCCAGCAGATGGAGGCCATTCACCTCATCTGGGATGAGAACCAGAAATTGCAGTTCATCGCCCGCATAGGGCAGCGTCACAGCCGTGAACCCATTCTCTTTGGAATAACCGAACCTTTTCCTGCTCGTCATCGTCGGAACGTCGACAGGCATGTCGCCGCGCACATGAAACGCCTTCAATTCGGTCGATCTCTCCGAAAACCTTGATTGCCACGGCGCTTTTAAATAGATTGCGTTTGCCAGAACGAGACGTGTGTCTCTGTTTACGCCGTTAGCCGGAATCAAATCGCGAATTCGATCACGGGTTTGATCTGCGACCCATTTGTTAATGTGTTGCCTTGCGCCTTCGGAATTTTTGCGAAAATCGAGGGATTCAAACGGCGCGCGGTAAAACTTTTTCACCAGCTCGCGAAACGCATCGCGAAAATCGTAGCCGCTTTGCGCAAACAATTGATTTGCAATGGCAATTGTGATCGGCTCGCTCGGCCCGCCATTCTTCTTTGACTGTTCCGCGATCTTCTCTGTTTTCTTAGCCATTTCCTCGAGCGAGCGTTGTAGCGCAGCAAACGAAGCGTGAATGGCGTCGCCATCGTTTGGAAAATGGAGGACTCGTGCCATTTCGGTTTTGGTTTCGCCATCGGCGCCGGCGAAGGTCATGGCGAGCGCGGTTTGAATTGAGTAAGGCGAAAGGCAAAGATTTTCGTCGTCCTTGGCAAGCTGGCGATGAAGATCGACTCCGAGTTCGTTGGTTGCGCGCGCAGCCAAATCAAATTCCGCAGCCTGAAGCGAAGCCATACTCGCGAAAAGAACGAAGATCGACTTCAGCTTCAGGGATGCATTCATAGAAATTTGGGTCGGCCGGGACTCGAACCCGGAACCAACCCCGAAAGCTTTCGGGGCTGCTCTTGGGAATTCAACGCGAAAATGGCAAGCCGCGGATTCTTTTTCCTCTTCAACTCGGCTTCGAGTGATCGGGCCTCGGACATTGAAGGGATTTGTTTAGCCGCAACTAGTTCAATTTTTACGAAACGACGGGTCATGTGGTTGCTACCGCGTTCGTGCTCGCGCAAACGGCGATCAAGATTGTTGGTCGAGCCGATGTAGTGACGGCCTGATGCACCTCTCAAAATATAGACCCACGCCATGCTGGTAATTGGGTCGGCCGGGACTCGAACCCGGAACCAACGCCTTAAAAGGGCGCTGCTCTACCGATTGAGCTACCGACCCATTTTCTCTCGCCCTTAAATATCCAAATCTTCACCGAAACCCAACCCTGAAAGCTTTCGGGCTGCTCTACCGATTGAGCTCCCGACCCGAAAGCGAAAAAGTTTCTAATCCAGATGCGGGCCCGCCGCAACAATGGAGGGATGGCCTCTCTGCCGTTCCCGAGCAATAAGGAGACGAAGGGCGTATCTCTCCAAACTATTTCAAAAAAGCCAGCAAATCGCGGAGCGAGTTTGTCGGCCGCTCTATTTTGAACAATGCCAATCCGGCAGCGGCAGCGGTTCTCCAATCGCGTTCGGGATCATCACCCACATGCAAAACCTCTTTACTCTCGAGCTTCATCAATCGAAGTGCGCGACGAAAGATCTCCGGATCTGGCTTGTCCGCGCCAAGTTCGCTCGAAATAAAAATCCCGGCAAAAAATTGCGAGATGCCCAGATGTTCTAGAGTGAAGCGCAACCGCCCATCGAAATTCGAAACAACCGCGAGCTGAAAGCGCGACTGAAGTTCTTTAAGAACGTCGATTACTTCCGGAAAAAGCTGCCAGACGCCGGGCTTGGCAAAATGCCGATAGGCGATCTCGAAGAAATTATCGCGGGCCAATTGTCTTAAGCTAGGCTCGACGTGATCGAATACGCGATCGACCAGTTCGCGCCACCACTCTTTGTCGTCATTTTCGCGCGGTCCGTCGATTGATGCGCGTTTCGGCATTTGTTTCCAGGCGGTTGCAAATGCGCGATCCAGTTCGTCTGCGCTTAAATTCAGCCCGATTTTGCCTGCGACCAGAGCGTAATGATCGCCGACACGATTTGTTAGGTGAAACAACGTCCCGGCCGCGTCGAAGAAAATCGCCTTGAACATGCTGCGACGAACATTCAACACCACGCATCGGACGTCCAATTTCGAAATGTTGGATAATCCGTTCTAATTCGGTTACGTTTCAGCGATGTTGCCAACCGAGCACGACGATCCGATCAACGCCAAAATTCTCGCGATTTCGGAGGATAAGATCGACGGTTTCGTGCGCGAGCCGTTTGTCGAAATCGCGCGTCGTTCCGGCGTGGCAGTCGATGACGTGATGGCGCGAATTTCGGCGATGCTGGTTGCTGGAACAATTCGCCGCGTCCGACAAACATTGCTGGCGACAAATCTGGCCGATGGCGCATTGGTGGCGTGGAAAGTTCCGGAAGAGAAAATCGACGGCGCGTTTGATTGGATGTTTCAACGCGATCCATTTTCAGGTCACGTCGTTCTGCGATCGACCGATACCGTTACGGCCGGTTCGGATTACAAACTTTGGACCACGCTCAAAGTGCCGCATGGTTTCTCGCTGCAACGACATTGCGAACTGTTGATCCGAAAGGTCGGCGCTGAAAAATTCCGGATTATGCCGGCAAAGGGGATTTTTACTCTCGGAGTTGGCCATGTTCGGCGGAAAACGATCGAACCTGGAAGCAAAGCGGACCGACCAGCGAAGATGATTGCGGTGCACGCTGTGACTCTGACTGAACATGAATGGAATATTTTGCTCGCGCTCAAACGGGAATTTGCACCGGAAGAGATTGTGCCTTCGCCGTGGACGCGACGCGCAGCTGAAGCGGGCGTTTCACTGGATGAATTTTGTCGCGTGGCGGAAGAGTTAAGCGGGCGCAAAATCATCGGACGTTTCTCCACTTTCCTTGAGCATGTAAAGCCTTCCGCAGCCGGCGTTCGGGTTACTCGGTTCAACGCCCTCTTTCACTGGGCCGTTCCATTGGGCCGCGAAATTGAAACAGGAGGGGAAGTCGGACGGCACCATATCTTGACCCACTGTTACTGGCGCGAAGCCGGTCCGGAATTCAAAAACGTGAACATCATGGCTGTCGCACACGGCACCGACAAGTTGCGCTTGCTCGATCACAAGGCTGCGATCGACCGGCATCTTCAAGACCGCAACATTCCGGTTTTTTACACAAATGTCTTTTGGGGCGGCCGCAGCGAAATCAAGCCGTCGGAAATTTCGCCTTTGGTTTATCGGGAGTGGTGGCGGGAGATGGATTCGGCGGCAGCATGACTTAGCTAGGCTCTTTCTGTCTTTTGAAGGCTCTAATTGAAAAGCTAAACGCAGGACTAGATCTTTCGTCCGACGAAATTGGCCAGGCGGTGGCGGTTCTTTTGTCCTCCACCGTGTCCGACGAATCCAAGGCGCAGTTTTTGAAAAGACTCCATGAAAAGGGCGAAAGCGCCGAGGAGATTGCGGGTTTTGTTCGACAACTTGTCAATCGCGCGATCGACCCTGGTCTGGAACTGGAGAAACTTTCCGCCCCGGTGATTGATGTTTGTGGAACTGGGGGCGACGGATTGGACCTCTTTAACGTTTCGACGGCGATTATGTTTGTCCTGGCAGCCGGCGGCGTCGTTGTAACCAAGCATGGAAATCGGGCAGTGACTTCGCGCAGCGGCAGCGCCGATGTGCTGGAGGCGCTTGGCATTGTCATCGATTTGCCGCCGGAAGAGTTGAAGCAATGCGTCGAACGGCACGGTCTAGGATTTATCTACGCTCGACAATATCATCCGGCTTTTCGCGCACTGGCGGAGATGCGCACGCGGCTGGCGCGGGAAAATACGCGGACAATATTCAATTTGTTGGGACCGCTTCTAAATCCGGCGCGTCCGACCAGGCAGTTGATCGGTGTGTTTGCGCCGCACCTGACGAATCTGTTCGGAGAAGTGTTGCAGCAACTCGGTCGCGAGTGCGCGTGGATCGTGCATGGTTTGACCGAGAGCGGCGTCGGGATTGACGACATTTCCATTAGCGGCGCGACCACGATTACGGAGTTAAATGGCCAAAAAATAACTTCGGCGGTCCTGGACGTCAGTTGGCTGGGCATCCCGCGGGCCAGCATAACGGAATTGCGAGGCGGCAACGCCCGGGAAAATGCGGCAACGATTGAGGGAATTCTCGAGGGAAAGATCACCGGCCCGAAACGAGACATGGTGATTGCAAATGCGGGCGGCGGATTTGTGGTTTCGGGATTGGCCGAGGATTTGAAAGTAGGGATCCAGCTCGCGCGGGAACAGATCGAGAGCGGAAACGCGCTGAAAAAATTACGCGAGCTCCAGGCTTACCGGCCGCGAAACTCCGCGTAAGCTCGGTCGAGGTTCTGCAACAGTTCGACCGCAAGGCGATGCCGATCGATTCGACTCCGGCGGACAATTGCGAGCGAAGTTGCGCGGTCGCGCAGTTCCTTAGAAAAATCGCTCGGGGTCTGATTGACGTTCAAGCCAATTCCCACGATCGCGACATGCGGCGCACGTGGCTGCGCGCGCATCTCAACCAGCACCCCGGCGACCTTGCGTCCGGCGACGACAATGTCGTTAGGCCGCTTAATCGATGCTTCCACAAGGCAGCAGCTCTCAATTGTCGCCACGATCATTTTCGCAGTCCAATCGGTTAGTCGCCCTGAATCTTTGAGGTCGAGTTGCGGCCTCAACAGAATCGAAAACCAAAGTCCTTTGTGGGGAGCGGATTCCCATTTGTTGCCGCGCTGACCGCGCCCGCCAGATTGATGTTCGGCAAAAACAACCAGCCCCTCGGGCGATTCGCCCGCCGCCATTTGCTGTACGACATTGTTGGTCGAAACGGTCTCTTCCAGGACGACGATTTCGCGGCCGATCGTCACGCTGCCCAAATCGTTGCGCAATTTAGCTGCGCACAGGCTCTCACTTGGTTTCACGAAGCCGGAGCCGCAATCTCGAGCGAAAAATCGATCGCGCGGGCGGAATGGGTCAGCGCGCCGACGGAGATGTAATCGACGCCGGTAGCCGCGATCTGGCGAATATTCTTCAGGGTAACGCCACCGCTGGCCTCGAGTTTCACTTTCTTTTTCCGGCCAAGCGCGACCGCTTCACGGATTTGGGCCGGCTTCATATTATCGAGCAGAATCACGTCAATGTTTTCGACTTGAAGGAAGTTGCGCACCTGTTCGAGGCTGTCTGCTTCGACTTCAATCCTCACTTCAGGTTTCTCACGGCGAAGTTTCCGAAGCGCTTCCGCAAAATCCGCGAAATCGGAATGGACGGCGAGATGGTTGTCTTTTACCAGGACCATGTCGAATAAACCGAAGCGATGATTAGCGCCGCCACCCGCGACCACCGCCGCTTTCTCCAAGGCTCGCAGGCCGGGCGTGGTTTTGCGCGTATCCAGTATTTTGACTCGCGGATTTGCGGCCGCGTCCACAAATTTTCGGGTCAGCGTCGCGACGCCAGACAAGCGTTGTAGAAAATTTAGAGCGATCCGCTCCCCTTTTAAAATTGGCCGGGCTGCGCCCCGGATTTCGATAATGACGTCCCCCGGATTTGCGTCGGCACCGTCCTGTCGCTTGACGTCAATCTGCAATGTTGGGTCGATTCGGCGAAAGACTTCGGCCGCGGTTTCATTACCGGCGATGATCGCTTTTTCGTTTGCAACGATGCGCGCAATCGCTTGCGCGCTGGGCGGCACCAGAAAATCGGTCGTGATGTCGCCTTTACCGAGATCTTCTCGAAGGGCGATGTCGATCGGATCGACGACTGGAGTTTTCATGAGCGCGGCGCCAATCTCGGAGATCGATAAACGGATTTGCCTCGGACGTAGGTTTCGAGAAGCGCGTGAGGTCCTCCGCGATAAATGCAGAGCGCCAGCGCATCTTCTGCCGAAAGCTCCTCCAACGCCTTCTTGTTCCTCGGATACGGCAGCAGCGTGGTGAGGTCGACAATAATCAAATCGGCTTCTTTGCCGGGGTCGAGTGTCCCAATAATTTCCTGCTTGCCGAGCGCGCGAGCGCCGCCCTGGGTGGCGAGATAAAATGCCTCGCTTGGCCGCAGAAGCCGCAAGTTCGGCTCGTAGGCTCCGCGCGCTTTCTGAACATCAATTGCCCCCCGCATAACTTGCCACATGTTCAGCTCCGGACCGGCTGCGACATCGGAGCCGAGTCCGACTGCAATCCCCGCTTTGAGCAATTGATCGAGTTTGATCAGGCCGCTGCCGAGAAAAAGATTTGAAGTTGGACAATGAGCGACGCTCGACTGCGCTGCAGCCAGCGCCGCGATCTCGCGCGGGTTGAGATGAATGCAGTTACCCAGAACCGTTTTTGGCGTGAGCAATCCGCACTTTTCGTAAACATGAGTATAATCGCGTGCTCCCATGAAATGGTGATGCACTTTCTCAATCTCTTCGCGATTCTCGGCGAGGTGAGTCTGCAGGTAAGCATCGAAACGGGCGGCCAATTCGGCCGCACTTCGCATCAAGCGTTCGGAGCAGGTAACCGCGAAGCGGGGGCTGAACGCATATTCAAGACGGCCCTCTTCCGCGCGATGCCATTTTCGGCAAAGCCGCTCACTTTCGACCAGGGAAATCGAAAGGACCTTTTTTGGTTGAAGCTGGCCGTAAGATGCAATGTCCATCATCATTTTGCCGAGAATCACTCGCAAGCCGCTTGCCTTCGCTGCCTCGAAACCAATTTCGCAGCTGTCTTCGTAAATTGCGGCATAGATCATGGCCGTTGTCGTTCCGTGCCGGGCCAGTTCGTGAAAAAATTGCGGCGCCTCTTCGCGTGCTTTCGGGCCAGTGAATTCGCGTTCGACGGGGAAGATATTTTGTCGAAGCCAGGGGAGCAGCTCGCTCTCACCACGGGCCACGGCTGAATATTGTGGCAGGTGCGTATGGCAGTCGATCAGGCCCGGAAAAATCGCGACTGGGCCATACTCAATCCAGTTTACCGCCGGTGTTCGATGGATTCGCCGCAGATCGTCGTAATTCCCACAGGCCAAAATTTTGCCATTTTGAACAATTAGTCCTCCGGCCGCGCGACCGCGCAAAGCGCCGAATTCCGGCGTATCGATCAAAAAGCCGCGCAGCCCAAGTAATTGGCCATCCATGTCGGGGTGCCTATGAAAACATTAGCGCGGTGCGAGCCGCAATACCGCAGTTTAACCGACGGTTTCGGGGGAAAAAAGATTCGGGCGGCGCACGCCAAGGAGAAACAGCAAATACAACAAACGTGCCACCACCCGAACCGCCTTAACCTGTTGAATTCGACAATAACCGGAGGCTGCCGTTCGAAATTATTAAGGAAAATTCAGAATTCTGCGGTCAAGATAAGGCCTGCTGACACCGCTAAAGCTGTAACTCACCCTGGCTCACGCCCTTGGCCCGGCCCGCTTCCTCGCGAACTTCCTGCAGGAGCGACCTGAATTCGCATTTTTCGAGCGCGTCGATCAATGCCGGATAATCCGGAGCGATCCGAAGCTGGTCGATTGGGATCGGCAACGCCATCTCGCAATTGAGTTCGACCATCTTCCGATTTTGCCAAATCTGGTCGCGTGCAGCGGCCAGTTTTTCGCGGGTTCGAGCGCTCTTTACTTTATCAATTTTGCTCAACAACCCTTCCAATCCGCCGAACTCCTGGATCAGTGCCGTGGCTGTTTTCCGGCCAATGCCGACTCCGGGAATGTTGTCCACGGTGTCGCCTGAAATTGCCAGCACATCGCCGATCAGCTTTGGCGGCACGCCCCATTTGGCGGTAACTTGTTCTTCCCCAAGCATGGCGAAAGCGTCTTTTGGCGAAGCCAGGTCGGCCTTGGCCGTAGTATAGACTTTCACGCGGGGGCCGACCAGTTGGAACAGATCTTTGTCGTTCGTTGCCAGGATGACATCGATTTTGCGCTGGCCGGCGGCAAGCGTGTAACAAGCCATTAAGTCATCGGCCTCGGTGTTTGGCACTGAGATATTTCTGAAGCCGAGCATTGGAGTCAGTGTCTGGATGAAGTCCAGCTGCGGGACCATCGGTGTGGGCATTTCCTTGCGCGTCTCTTTGTAGGCGGGTTGCAGTTCGATCCGGTGCTGCGGCAAACCTTCGTCCCAGAAAACCGCCCCCAGTTCCGGCTGCAAATGCTTAACCATCAAGCGCAGCGTTTTGGTGAAGCCGAAAATTGCGTTGGTCGGCTCGCCGCGGGAGTTCGATAGATTCTGGATGGCGAAAAACGAGCGATAAACGTAATAATGGCCGTCGACTAAGAGGAACTTCATCTTCTGAGCGTAGCCATTTCGTTAAGATCGACAATGCAACCATGCCCGCTGCGGCTACAATAACGATATGGCCGAGGAGTGGTTTATTCGCGTGCATCAGAAAGAGTACGGCCCGGTCGATCTTAAAACGCTGCGAGAATGGAAGGCCGAAGGCCGGCTGATTCCTCAGAACCCGGCGCGACTTGCCGACGCCGATCTTTGGACAACGGCAGCGGAGATCCCGGACTTGTTCCACGCGGCCAAAACACCGCCATTGCCGACCGACGCTCCCTGCTTGCTGCGTACCAGTTTCGCCCGAATCATCGCCGAGAGCATCCGAATATACCGCAAACGTTTTTTTACTTTTCTCTGGCTTGCCCTTTTGATGACTCTGCCTCCGGCTTGCGCTCAACTTGCGACTACATGGTTCGACACGACGCAGGGCGTGAATATCGATCTTCGCAACCTTGTTATAGGCAGTTTCACTTTCTGCATGTTTGTTGGGTCGGTGGTGCTGTGGCCGATTTACGTTGCCGGCGTTCAGATTCTCGCTGCCGAAACGTTCGCTGGTCATCGAATCGGATTCTTCGCCACCCTCAATGAAGCCGTTAGATTTTGGCCGCGCGTCGCTGCGCTCTGCCTTTTCGTTTACGCTATTTTCTTTCTTCTGACCATTTTTGGCGTGGCGATCGCGCTGATGATCCTGGCCGGCGGAGCATCATTCATCGTGATTTTTTTCGCGCTTGCCTTGCTCGCACTTCAGGTCTGGATGTTCGGGCGCTTCTTTATCAACGTTCTCTTCTGGCAACAATTCGCCGTGCTTGAGAATGCAGGCCTGGCTGACTCATTGCGTGAAAGCAGGATTCTCGCGCGCGGCGGCCGCGATTTGCCATGGTATCGGCGGCCGTGGTGGCGTGGCGGCTTGATCGTCTCGATCTGGGTCGCTTTCGTCCTGACCATCACGGTCGTGCCACAGTGGCCAACCTTGCGCGAGTATTGGACTCAGATGCTCGCCATGCAAGATTCGCAATTGCTGCTCGAGAAATTGAAGGCAATCGAACAGGCTCGCGGTTTCAACTACCTGGGCTTCGGGCTAAGCATTTTTCAAAAACTTCTCCAACCTTTGCTTGGAATCGCATTCGTCGTTCTCTACATCGACAGTAAACAGAATCATGAGCCATGATCCGCGGTTGACCGATGCAACTGCGTCCTGACGAACTTCGGGCCAGACTCGAGCCCCTGTTTCGCGAGAACTTTGAAAAGCGAGGCGAACTCGGCGCTGCCATTTCGATTTGGCAGAACGGAAAGATAGTCGTCGATCTGCCGGGCGGATTCCGCGAGGCAACGTGCGAACGGCCTTGGACCAATGATACTCTTGTATTGATTTGGTCAGCGACGAAAGGATTGGCCAGCGCCTGTCTGTTACACGCCGTCCAAGAAGCGGAGGTCGATCTGGAGGAAAGCGTGGCAAAATTTTGGCCGGAATTTGCGCAAGCGGGCAAAGAAGCGATTACCCTCGCGCAACTGCTTTCCCATCAGGCCGGACTGGCTGCGTTAGATCGAGCGGTGGATATCCTCGATTATGACGGCGTCATCGAGGCGCTCGAGCAACAAGCGCCAAACTGGTCTCCTGGAACCGCGCACGGTTATCACGCCCGCACGTTTGGGTTTCTAGTCGATGAACTCGTTAGGCGATTTGCTGGTTGTTCGTTAGGCAAATATTGGAGAACAATCTTTGCCGAACCGCTGCATCTCGACATTTGGATCGGTTTGCCGCAAGACGAAAACCCACGGGTCGCGACAATCTACGCTCCGAAAATCGGGACGGCGCCGGATCCGGCGAAATTTTATGCCGACGTGGCGACTTCCGGCACGTTCGCCAACAAGGTTTTTAATTCGGCGCGTGGCTTGGGGACGGTGAGCGAAATGAACAAACCGGATCTTCGCGCCGTTTCGATCGCATCATTTGGCGGAATTGGGAGTGCACATTCGCTCGGGAAGTTCTACGCCATGCTGGCGAACGGCGGCGAACTGGAAGATCGAAAATTCTTTTCGCCGGACACGTTGCGCCGGATGACTACGATCCTGTCTGAGGGAGAGGATCGCGTCTTCCAAATTCCAACCGCCTTTTCGGCCGGCTTCATGAAAGATACAAAACTCTCCGGCCGACATATTTTCGGAGGATCAAAAGCATCCTTCGGGCACCCCGGTGCGGGAGGCAGTCACGCATTCGCCGATCCGGAAAACAAAATCGGTTTTGCGTATGTGATGAATCAAATGAAACAGAACGTCTTGCCTGACGAAAAATCACTGATGTTGGTCGGGGCAGTTTACGATTCCATCATTGGCCGATAATCGTGAGCAGAATTTTTCGGCGATGGGCGGCTCGCCGGTGTTCGAACACGAAAATTCCCTGCCAGGTGCCAAGTTGTAGTCTTTTCTCGATAATCGGGATCGTTTCGCTCGTCTGGGTTAAAACCAGACGGATGTGCGACGGCATGTCGTCCGGTCCTTCGTCATCGTGCTCATAACGGGCAGTTTCCGGGACGAGCTGGTCGAAAAATCTTTCCACGTCTTTCCGCGCCGCCGGAGCTGCGTTTTCCATCATCGTTAGGCTGCAGCTGGTATGCTGAACAAAAACCGTGACCATCCCGTTGTGCACGCCGGCCTGAGCGATCTTTTTTTGAACGGCCTCCGTGATTTCATACGTCCCCTTGCCGTTTGTTTGTACCTCAATTCGCTCGTGATGAACGGTCATGGAATCAATTAGATCGACATCCGGCCGGCGCGCGATTGATTTTTTCGCGCACCGCCGGATGATTGAAAATGCAGGCCGACTTGGAGCGCGTGCTCTTTGATGAAGCGACAATTTTGCGGCGACTCGATGAAATTGCCGCACAAATTTCGAAAGATTATCGAGATCGCGAACTGACCGTTATCGCGGTTCTCAACGGTAGTTTGATGTTCATGGCCGATTTACTCCGCCGCATTCCACTGCCGCTGAAATTGGATTGTCTGAGCGTTGCCAGTTATCATGGAAAAGCGCAAACCAGCGGCGAAGTTATTTTCAAACAAGTGGCGCCGCCGGATGTGGCAGACCGGCATGTCTTGTTGCTTGATGATATTCTCGATAGCGGTCACACCCTGGCCGCGATTCGGGAGAAATTGGAGACGGCAAAACCGCGCAGCATTCGCAGTTGCGTGTTATTGAGCAAAAAGAAACCGCGGCAACGCTCAGTCAATGCCGACTACACCGGCTTTGAGATTGAAGACGAATTTGTGGTTGGCTATGGCCTCGATTTCATGGAGCGTTACCGAAATCTTCCTTGTATCGGCGTGCTGCGAAAAGAATTCATCGCTAATCCGGCCGGATGAAGGTGCACGTGCAGTTTTTCGCGCAGCTGCGCGATCTGGCGGGTGCGTCCGAACTCGATGTCGATCTGCCGGAAGGTTCGAGCGTTACCGATTTGCTCGAGAAAATTTATTCGCTGGAACCGCGTTTGCGCGAGCACGATACCACCACGCTGGTGGGCGCCAGCGTGGATTTTGTCGATCGCAATCACCAAATCCGGCCGAACGAGACGATCGCAATCATGCCGCCGGTTCAGGGCGGTTAGCCAGTTAATCGCGGAAGTTCTTGAAGTTGGCCGCGACCCCAAAGTCACGGCCGCGCACAAATTGAATCACGGCTTGAAGTTCGTCTTTCTTCTTTCCGGTCACGCGAATTTGTCGATCTTGCAGTTGGCATTGCACTTTGAAGTTTTGTGATTTGATCGCAACGATGATTTCTTTCGCCTTATCTCCTTCCAGACCCTGTTGAACTCTCAACTCCTGCCGGGCATGGCCGACTGAAGAAATCTCGGGCTCGGCCTGTTCGATGTTGCGAAGATCGACCCCGCGCTTCGAAAATTTTCCAATTACAATCTCGCGCAATGAACGCAAATGCGCTCCGTCGTCGGCGATGAGAACAATCTTGTCCTTTTCCGGAATAATCTCGGTCTTTGCGTCTTTCAGATCAAAACGCGTGCTCAGTTCTTTGCGCGTCTGGTTTAATGCGTTGTCGATTTCCTGTTTGTCCACTTCGGAAACGATGTCGAACGAAGGCATTCGCCAATCCTAGGCAGCCCACCTCGATTTTGGAAGTCAGGGATTTGCTTCGACGATCTTGATGTTGCCGTCGTCAGCAGCCAGGTTCATCGTCGCTTCGGGCGAATCTCCGACTACGCTTTCAACTTTGGTCACCGGGCCTTCGCTACGTTCTTCCTGTTCGGCAAAATCGTTGCCGATCTTTCCATTTGGCGCTTCGGCGTGAAGGCGAAATGATGCATCGCCGGGCATGATCGCGAAGAGATTTCCATCCAAAATCTGCGCGGTGGCAGAAAATTTTCGCGAATTCCACCAGTCGTAAATGAGCGAGACAGCGCCGGTGGCGGAAGTTGCCTGGACGTTGCCAAAGCAATTGCGAACGAAAATTCGGCCATTCTCGAGGGAAGCATTGACGTTTCCGGAGTCCAGGCCGGAAACGAGGATTTCCCCGTTCTTCAACTCGGCTCGTGAAACAGAGCAAGTTACTGGGACAACCAGAATGCAATCGACCGTGCCGGAGCGATCGGAAAAACCCCAGCTTTTTGACTGGGGAATCATCGTGTCGATGACGATCGAGTTAGGTCGCGCGTCGACATTAACAGTGATGATTCTCAATCGTGCAGGGCTATAGGCTTTTTTGATCGCTTCAAGGTGCACTCCCGGCTGACGCCCGCCGTAAATTTGGATCGAACCGTCGATGTTTCTTATGGAAACGGATCCACTCGAATCGATCGGATAGTTCTGCTCGATCGTTTCCTCCAGCGGCTCGCTCGATCCGCAACCGGAGAACAGGACGACGAACCCACACAGAAAAATATATCGCGATCCAAAAATTTTGGGACCGAAAAACACGGCGATCACTGACCGGTTTTTCCCGGGCTCAATTCTTTGTGGAGTGCGTCGTACGCTTGCTGCTCGGCCGTGCTCCACGTCCCATTTTGATCGACGAACCAATGTTTTGCGATGGCCGCTCGTCCAATCTCCGTTTTCGAACAGCGTTGCTCAATGATGTGCATGTAGCGATCGCCAAGCTTTTCGTCTCGATCTTTAACCCAAAGGCCGGCGCTGTTGACCACATCGGCAAGTTCCTCAGAATCGGTCGGCAGAAGTTCGGCCGCCTTGATTGCCAGCGCGCCCGCAACCAGGCGGTAATGAAAGCGGAGATCCGGAACGATCTTGTTGACTGTCAGCCGCTGTAATTCTTCCTTGGAGGGTTTCAGGATGACCGACACCTTTGTCTTTTTCTCGTCGCCATTTTTGGTGTAAGAAACTTTTTCGTAAAAACCGGCGCGCCGCTGCTGCGCGAGATCAGGAATTGGAAAATCGCCGCCCTCGGCAAAACCATCCGGTGCAACTTCGGTTCCCATCAATTCCATTCCGTCATAACGCGCCAGCCATGCCGCAGTGAACCAGGCGTGCGCCCGATCTGTTTTCGAAAGTTTTTCATTAGCGCCGTTTTTCAAAGCGCTCACATATTTTTGTAAAATTTTGTCGTTCGGCGGCGGCAAATAGGATGCGGCTTCAGCATAAAGATCTTCGCGAACCAATCGTCGTCCCAGCAAATATCGAAGCTTCGCGTTGTAATCTTCCTCGCCCGACTTGCCCAGCGCGGTCGCGGGCCGCGCATCGACGTATTTTTTTAGTTCAGTCGTCGTTAAGACGCGTTCGGCAACAAACGCGGCGTCCTCCCAAAGGCGACCGGTTAACAACGTGTCCAGCGCCTGGATGAAATCGGCTCGCGCGAGGCGAAGGCCGCCGAGATCGCCGCTGGCGCTTTGACCGAAACCCCAGTGCGGACTGTCGGCAGAAAGGTCGTACGGCGTCCATTGTTCGTCCACACCTCCAGGCGGAGCATAGGCGGGCGAAGATTTCACCAAATCGAATGCTTGCGCCATGCTGCTCGCCGCATCAGCAAGTTTTCCGGAGCGACGTTGAAGTTTTGCTTTGAGCCAAAGGGCGGCGGCTGTATCTCCGCTACTGAATTCGAGCCAGTGGGCCGCGCCGTTGTAATCGCCATTATTATATGCAACCCAACCGAGATACTCCGCATCGGCGACGCGGCCAACGTTCGCCTGCTTGATGATGTTGAGCCAACGCGCGCAACGATTCACTGGCGCCGCATTCGATTGATCTGAATAAAGATCGGGCGCAGAAGCTATTGCCAGGATATGCACGGTCACCAACCGTCGTAGCAACGGATCCCGGGCCGCGGATTTCAGCCTGGCGAGTTCCTGCTGCTCATCCTCGCGTTTCTGTTCCTGAGTCCAGTTGCTCTTATCTTCTGGACCGTAGTTCAGCATTCCTTCAATGGGATCACGATCCGGAACGAGCGCTTTTAAGGAAACGACCGCGCTCGGGTCGCCCAGTGCGAGTTGCGTCAGAAAGAGCGGAGCGGCCTTTTCCGGGCGATCTTGTTTCCACTCGCTTCGTCCTTCCCAACCGTAACTATCCGCCGCCAGGCCTAACGAATCGGCAAAACCGGCAGCGGCGAGTTCGCGCGTTCGCTGAAACCATTGAGTCGCCGATTGAAAATCGCCGCTCTTCAGCCCAACCTTTCCCAGCATGAACGCCGCCCACACCGTGCGGTAATGTCGATCCTGTTCCGGGCGTTTGAGCAAATCTTCCCATGCTTTGCGCGCTTCATCCCATTGTTTGTTTGCGAACGCGCGCGCGCCGCGGTGGTAATCAGCAAATTCAGAATCGAATTCCTCGCCTCCCGATGAGTCGGCAATATTGCCGCGCGCTGCTTTATGTTGTTGCGTCGCCTTCGCCGCGTCAGGCGGCTTGATGCGTCCTTCTTTGAGCGCATCTTCAAAATCTCCTAAATCAGCATCGATCGTGTCTTGTATTCCGGGGTTCGGCATTTTCCCATCATCGGCCGGCGGCCGCGGGTTTTTGGTCGTGATCAGCTTTTCATTGGGATGAAATTCGCGCGCTAGCCGGCGCACTTCCAAGCCCCAATAAAATTCGGGCGATGCATCAACCTTTTCTCCGCCGTTATCCAGGTAAAGAGTCGGACCGTAGTAACCGGTGGCGTTTAAATGTGCGAACGCCCAAACAATCATCGCTGTCGGCAAGATTTTAGCGATCTGTTTCAACTTTTCTGGCAAGCTCGAGCTGCACAGTAGTGAACTGCGAATAGCGAATCCACCCAATTTTGCGACTGGCACCTGGCGGCAAAATCGGCCGATGGCCCGGCATTCTTCTGAAAACCGCGCGATTTTTTTCGACCTCGACGCTCCAGCCCGGAAGCGCATCGGCTGCAACGAATGCGGCCCCTTCCCAATTCGCGGTCACCACTGTGTCCAGCGGTTCGTCCGCTTCGCCGGTGTTTGCGATCGCGATGTCGCACGGATTTTCGCCCTCGTGAGAGACTTCAAGTCGGTGCAATGGTTTCTGGCCCGACATCACGGCGGAGAGCGTTTTCCATTGCCAATTACGGATGTCCGTTGCAACTGGCACGCGGTACCAAATCAATTCGCGCAATTCGACCGGGCGAGACTGTTTCCACTGTTTCACCAGCGTCGCCATTTCATCGGCATCTGCCGAGAATTCCAAAATGTGTGTGCCAGGTGGCCATGCCGGTTGCACGCTGTCCATCGCGACGCTCAAGAGTTTCCCGTTGGGATCATAACCGGCACTGCATCGATAAGTCGGCAAAGCGACCGAAAATGGCACATGCAATCGCGCGGCTCGCTCCACCCAGTCCCTGGCCAGGCGCGGGTCACACAACACCATACTTTCACCGTTTTTGGTCGGAACAGAATGAACCTGCAAAACGTAGCCATCGGCTTCGCGAACCAGGTGCGAAAACGCAGATTGGTTCAGCCATACTGGCAAAGCCGTAATGACAAATCGTGTAGGATGAACGATCGACTGCACCAAGCGAATCCATTTTGCGTAATTTGCCAGGTCCTCTTGCCCACAATCAAAATCGAGTTCGAATTCGGTGATCGGGACGTCTGCTGCATGCGCTTCTTCGAGAAGCGATCTCGTTGCCTCGAGGATAAATTGAATTCGCGCATCCGCTTCCCGATTCTGTCCGGAAAATGGCGCGACCCGCAATGCGATCGAGCACGGTTTGCCCGACGATCTAATCTTCTTCCAATCAATTTCCGGCCTAACGACTTCCGCTTTTGTACCCCTCCAGTCGATTTCAGCCGCAAGCAAAATCACGCCGCTTAAATGTGTCTGCGCAACGTTCAGCCCATCGATCACTGCCAGCGTCCATTCCCGCTGCCACAGGTAGCCGCGCTGAGGAATGGGCCCGGAAATTCTGGAGCCGGATCGTTCGCAGCCGTTGAGAGCGATCGCGGCTGCAAAGAGAAAGATAGCTGTTCTTAAACCCAAAGCGTGCGGTCGAAGGTTCGATATTGAATCGCTTCACTGACGTGCTCTGGCAAAATTTCGCTCTTGCCATCGAGATCAGCGATTGTTCGCGAGACTTTCAGGATTCGATCGTAAGCGCGCGCGCTCAAATTCAGCTCGCTCATCGCTACCCGAATGAGTTCGTTCGAGTCCTGATCCAGTTTGCAATGTTGTTTCAAATGTTTTGTTGTCATTCGCGCGTTACAATTCGTTCTTGAGTCGCGCGCAAATCGCTCCTGCTGTTTCTTGCGTGCTTGTTTGACACGTTCGCGAATTGGCGCCGAACTCTCTTCTGCTCGTTCGCTTGCGACGTCGCGATACTCCACCGCCGGAACTTCAATGTGAAGATCGATTCGATCGAGCAGGGGACCTGAGACCCGCTGACGGTAACGCTGCACCTGCACTGGGCCGCAGCGACATTCGCGTTTCAGATCGCCAAAATATCCGCACGGGCACGGGTTCATTGCGGCGCACAACATGAATTCAGCCGGAAAGGTGAGTGTCCCCGCCGCGCGAGAAATCGTAACTTTGCCGTCTTCCAGCGGCTGGCGCATCACTTCCAACGCTGATCTTTTGAACTCGGGCAATTCGTCGAGAAAAAGAACGCCGTTGTGCGCCAGACTCACTTCGCCCGGACTCGGGAACGCGCCGCCGCCAAGCAAGCCGATGTCGCTGATGGTATGATGCGGCGAACGAAAAGGCCGGGTTGACACGAAAGACTTTTCGCCGTTTAACAAACCGGCGATGCTGTGAATCTTGGTCGTCTCGATCGCCTCCTCCAGCGACATCGGAGGGATAATTGTCGGGATGCGTTTCGAAAGCATCGATTTCCCGGAGCCGGGCGGGCCGATCATGAGAATGTTGTGACCGCCGGCAACTGCAACCTCGATCGCGCGTTTGACGTGGGCTTGGCCCTTGACGTCGCTAAAATCAAGATCGTAATCCTGATGGCTGGCGAAAAATCCCGAGAGATCACCCGCCCCCGGCAGCAGAGCAAGTTCCCCCCGCAGAAACTGAAATGTCTGCCGGAGATTTTCTACCCCGTAAACTTCGATCTTGTCCACCATCGCAGCCTCGACAGCGTTAGCCGCAGGGACGAACAACGCCCGCTTGCCGCGACGGCGTGCCTCCAAAGCAACCGGCAAAACGCCTTTGACCGCGCGTACACTCCCGTCGAGCGCAAGTTCGCCGACAAAACTGAACTTTTCGAACGGCGTACTGTCGATCTCTTCGGTCACGGCAATCATTCCCAGTGCGATCGGTAAATCGAAGCTGGGTCCCTCTTTTTTTATGTCGGCCGGCGCGAGATTGATCGTTGTTCGGCCACGCGGCCAGTAATAACCGCTGTTCGAAATCGCAGTCGTTACGCGATCGCGGCTTTCCTTTACTGCGGCATCGGGCAGGCCGACGATGAAAATCTTAGGATCGCCGCCGGCGCCGTTGACTTCCACTTCGACTTCGTACGCATCGACGCCATAAACAGCGGCGGAATAAATTTTTGCCAGCATGGGAGGAATCGCTGGGTTTTAGATTTACAGAAAATTGCGCGATGAAAAGGCGCAAATCACGAGGGACTTTGCAGGCGTCTGCGCTGCCGAATTAATCCCGGTAAAACCCGCAGTTCGTCTTGTAAAAAGAAGGGAGCCAATGAGACAAGACCTAACAATCGGAGGCTTAAATTGGTCTCGTAACCCAAATTCTCAAGAAAAACTACACAACCACTACTGCGCTCTTGCGTTACATTACATGTATTACAATTTTGCGCGCATCCATTCGACTCTGAGGGTGAGCCCGGCAATGGCTGCAGGGGTCGCGAATAAACTTTGGTCAATCGAGGACATAATTAAGCTCAAAAAATGAAAAGACCCCACTACCCAATTAGGGGTCTTGACAGCTGCCACCCGACGAATCGCATTATTTTCAACCACAGCCAGTTAAGACCCATTATTGAAAAGATTGAACGACCGGCGCCCGAACTGTGTCAGAGCTTGGATATTTAACCTTGTTAACTACTTAAAGAATGTTAGAAATTGTGATCGGGGCGCTGCTGGGCAAGAGTTTTTCCAGCGGTTTATCGATCCAGCCCCCAGTTTTGTTTCATGAAAAGAGGCTACATGGCCGCGGAAGATAGCGATACCGGAATAAAAATTTACCTGCGCGAGATCGGGCAAATCCCGCTCTTGACGCCGCAACAGGAGATTGAGCTCGCCGCCAAGATCAAGAAAGGCGATCGCGAGGCGCGCGCTCTCATGATTCGCTCCAACCTGCGTCTGGTCGTGAAAATCGCGCACGATTACGCCAATCTCGGCCTGCCTCTGCTCGACCTCATTTCCGAGGGAAACATCGGTTTGATGAAGGCGGTTGAGCGTTTTGATCCGGCCAAAGGCGGCAAGCTCAGCACCTATGCCGCGTGGTGGATCAAGCAATCGATCAAACGCGCGCTGGCCAATCAGTCGAAGACGATTCGTCTGCCGGTGCATCTGGTCGACAAGATTTCGAAGATGCGCCGCGTGTCGTTGCAGATGAGCGAAGAGCTCGGCCGCGAGCCGACTGATGAAGAGCTGGGCGAAGAAATCGGCATTGCGAGTGGCAAAGTTTCGCAGTTGAAAACGGTATCGATTCGTCCGGCCTCACTTGATGCGCCGATTAGCGACGATGATTCGACCGAGTTTGGCGAAATCGTTGGCGATGAAGAAGCGCAGACCCCTTTCGAATTGTTGCGCGACAAGAATCTTCGCAACGAAGTGGGCGGCTTGCTCGATGTTCTGGATGATCGCGAGAAGAAGATTATTTTCCAGCGGTTTGGCCTCGATGGCGGCAAACCGAAAACGCTGGAGGAAGTTGGCAAGAAGTTTGGGGTGACCCGCGAGCGCATTCGTCAGTTGCAGAATATTGCGCTGTCGAAATTACGGCGGGCGTTAAGCAAGAAGGAAAAGCCGATCGACGTCGAGCTACCGGTTGAAGCTTAAGCAGCAACCGATATTGGAATTTCAAAACGCGCGGAGAGATCCGCGCGTTTCTTTGTTTATCCGGTCATTTTACCGTCCGTAACAACACGCAATCGACCCGTTCGCCGCGAGCTTGCACATCGCTGATCACGACCAGGTTGTCTCCTGACGTCGTCAGTCTTCGTTCTCGGAGAAATTTGGCCGCGGCTTCGATCGTTTCATTGGGATCGTCGCTGAAATCAATTCGCTGGGCGCACACGCCCCAGCAGATCGCCATTTGCCGCCGAACTTCCTCGCTTGGGGTGAAGGCAAATATGGTGGAATGCTCCGGACGAAGATTTGAAGTGTTCCGTGCCATCGTTCCATGCCGGGTGAAAACAACGATCTTGGAACGAGGCAGGGAATTGGCCAGAACGACGGCCGCGGCCACTGTTTTTTGTCGATTATCTTCCAGGATTGCACCGGTGGCATAACCGGCCCCGCCGCTACGCTCAATTCGCGCTGCCACCCGGTGCAAAACCTCCACGCATTCAACCGGGTGGAGTCCCATGCTGGTTTCGCCGCTCAGCATGATTGCGTCTGCCTGCTCATACACAGCGTTGGCCACATCGGTAATTTCCGCCCGAGTCGGAACCCGGTTTTTAATCATCGATTCCAACATGTGAGTTGCAACCACAACCGGTTTGCCGAGGTGAATGCAACTCTTGACGATCCGCCGTTGAATGATCGGCAGTTCTTCCATCGGCACTTCGATCCCCAGATCGCCGCGCGCGATCATGACCAGATCCGCGGCTTGAATAATGCGCTCGATCGATTCGACCGCCGATTGGTCTTCAATTTTCGCGAGAACGCGGGCTTTGCTCTTTTTCCGAGTCAACAGATTGCGGAGCTCTCTCAAGTCGCCCGGTTTACGAACAAAACTCAGAGCAACAAAGTCGACTCCCATTTGTGCGCCCAGGGTGACGTCGGCGATATCCTTTTTAGTCAGTGCGGGAAGACTAACGTGAACGCCTGGCAAATTAATGTGTCGTCGCGAACCCAACGGAGCCGGAGTGATCACTTTGCAGAGCACCCGGTTCTTCGTTTTTTCGATGACGGCCAGCTTGATTAATCCATTGTCGACTAGGATCGTGTCGCCAACGCCGACGTCGTCGACAAATTTGTCATAATTCACGTCGACCGATTTCTCTTGTGTCTTCTTGGCGTGGCCGACAGTAAATTCGATGACCTCGTCCTTCTTTAATTCCAGTGGCGTTTTTACCGGACCGGTGCGAATCGCCGGCCCCTGAGTGTCGAGCAGAATCCCAATTTGGCGCGGCGCTTTTTCGGCGAGTTTCCGAATTCGGGGGACGATTGCACGAACCCATTCATGCCCGGCGTGACTCATGTTCAGCCGGAAAATATCGGCACCATGTTCAATCAGTTGCCGCATCGTCTCTGTTTTCTCAGTCGCAGGACCAAGCGTGCAAATGATTTTGGTTTTCCGCATTGATTTGGAGCGTTCTTCGAAGCCGATCCTAAATGAAGATTGGCTCCGCCGACATCATTAAATGTCGACTGATCCAGCGAACAAAAGCGGCGTGTCTTATTCGACGCGCCGCAAAACCTGACAGGTAATTGTGAGATTACTTTAGTTTACCCTGGACCTCTTTCGCCATGTCGAGGTGCTTCTTCACGCCTTTTGCCGTTTTGTCGGCCCACTTTTTCAGATCGGGATCGCTTCCGTTCTGCGCTTCGTCTTGAAATGCCGCCAGGTCCTTGGTGTGATCTTCGACCATGTCCGTCATGTAATCCTTGTCCGATTTCCATTTGCCGCTGGCTTTGGCGGTTGGAATCTTGACGCCTTCTTCTTTTGCCAGGGCCATCAGATCGTTATTCCACTTCGAATGATCGGTCACCATGCGATTGCCGAATTTTTTGACATCAGCATTCTGCCCTTTTTGTGTGGCCCACTGTCCCCAAATCACTTCCAATTGTCCGCCTTTGCCGGCGTCCATCATAAAAGCTTTGTCTTTTGCACTGAGCTTGCCGTGGCTGGCCGCGGTCGCCGGCGTGGGGGCGGGCGTGGCTGGCGGATTGGTTCTCATTGCCGGCATGGAACTCGCGCTCGCCGGCGGCATACGACCATACTGGCCAAACGCGCTGACGGCGAAACAGAGACAGAATAGAACGGCTCCAAACCGCAAAATGATTTTAGATTTACTTTTCATAAACGTTGATGGTTAAAAGACTGCCATTTGAGATTTCGCATTCAGGATACCAGACTGGATGTAAAGACGACACGATCTTTAATGCTTCCGGCATAAGTCAGTTAATTCCTCTTGGACGAATCCTGGCGATATGAACTTTCCACCCGCTGGGCGACGTCTTTGTAACCGTAGTCGGCTTCGTAGATTTGCTTCATGCACGCAAGTGATTTATCACGGTCGTCCATCTCCTCGCAAACCAGCCCGAGATTATAAACGATTTCCTTTTTCATCGAATCCATCGACAAAATTTCTTTCGCCGCTTCTTCCAGTTGCTTCATGGCAAGATCAAGCATGCCAAGCTGGCGATAGCAGAGGCCGAGCGAATTCATCGCTCGCAAGCGCGCGTTTGGATTCTGACGGGCCCGCTGCAACTCGGGCAGCGCCTCCCGGTATTGGCCGGCGTTGAGTAAATGCTGGCCCAGTTCGAATCGCAGCTGTAGATCGGTCGGGTTACGCTCAACTCGGTGACGCGCTTCCTCGATTAGCATCTCGTCGCGCTTCTTCTTTGCCATGGCCAGTTCTTCTGCCCGTTTGGCGCAATCCGGGTCGTCCGGATGCGTCTTTAAAAATTCCTCATGCCCGGCAATCTCGGCTTCGGCTCGCTTCATTTTCAAATCGGAAACCTTTCGAACCAGGCCGGCGTCGCTTCCGCTCGTTAGGTCGGCAGCATATTGGTACCATTGAATCGCGGATTCGAAATTGCCCTTCTGTTCGTTCAAGCCGCCTAACCGCCGCGCAAGATCGATGTTCTGTGGCTCGGCTTGATGCCGCCCAAATGTCTCTGCGATTTGCCGATCGAGCGATTCGCCAGTTAACTGAATACGACTCTGCTGCTCGAGCGAAACCGCCGCTTCCTTGTCCTTGATCAAATCACGGTAACTCTCGGCTTGAGTCCAACCGCCGCTGCTCATCGAAGCGCGCGCGGACGCGTCCTTGCCCAGCCGCACCGCTTCCGCGTCGAGCGGATCGATTTCACCGATGCGGCCGTAAACTTCGACTTCATCCTCGCTTTGTCCCATCTCGTGATACAAACGCCCGAGGTCGTGGAGTAATTTCACATCGCGCGGATCTTCTTCGAGTAATGTCCGCAATGCGAAAACACCGATCTCCGGCCAACCGGCTGCCACGGCGGCGTCTTTCAACTGCAGATTGGCCTGCCGATGGTACGGGTCGTCTTCCAAAACCTTCTCGATCATTTCTACGGCATGTTTCGGATTTTTTTTCAACTCTCGTTGCACTTTCATCACTGCGATTGGCGCCGTCGAAATGGCGAAGAAGCTCTTTTTGCTGGCTTTAAGTCGCATGACCTCAGTTCGCCGCAATAATTGTCGGCCGGTCAGGAATTCCGGCTCCTGTTTCAAGACCGCTTGCAAAAGCGAAATGGCATAACCGAAATTACGCAACTCGATCGCCGCTACGGCTTTGAGCCAGTAGGCGTGCTGCGTTTCGTTCAATTCCTTTTCGGTCTTAATTGCCATTGGTTCTACGCCAACTAAAAATCTAAAATATCACAAGAGATCGAGCTGCGGCTTCTCCGAGTTGCGTTTGCTCTTTATTGACTTCTTCCGCGAGGCTCCGCTGGCGGCTGTTCTCTCCGGTTTTTCCAAATGAGCGAGAATGTCCTTGGCTCGGTCAAGAATGTCCTTTGGTAAGCCGGCCAGGCGCGCAACCTGAATTCCGTAACTCTTGTCCGCGCCGCCCGGCACAATTTTCCGCAAGAAAATAATCTGCTCGTTCCATTCGCGGACTGCCACGTTAAGATTACACACGCCGCTACGTTCTTCCGCCAGTTTGGTCAGCTCGTGGTAATGCGTCGCAAATAATGTGCGCGCTTTGATTTTGTCGTGCAAGAATTCGGCCACGCTCCAGGCGATCGATAGTCCGTCGAAAGTCGATGTTCCGCGGCCGATTTCATCCAAAATGACCAGGCTTCGCTCGGTCGCGTTGTTGACGATATTCGCAGTTTCATTCATCTCGACCATGAAGGTCGATTGTCCGCGTGACAGGTCGTCGTTTGCGCCAACGCGCGTGAAAATCCGATCGACCAGGCCAATCTCGGCGCTGGCTGCAGGTACAAAACTTCCAGTCTGCGACATCAAAACGAGCAGCGCGACCTGCCGGATGTAGGTCGATTTGCCGGCCATGTTTGGTCCGGTCACGATCGCTAACCGCAAGTTCTCTCCGTCGAGCGTGGTGTCGTTAGGAACGAACTTCTCATCGACCAGATTTTGATCGAGCACCGGATGGCGGCCGTCTTTGATGACGAGCCGAAGTGAAGCATTCAGCGCAGGACGACAATAACCGTAGAGCCGAGCTGTCTCAGCGAGTGCGCAAATCACATCGACAACCGCGATTGCCTCAGCCGTGCGCTGAACCGGCCCAAGCTGGAGCAGCGTTTCCTCGCGCAACTTCTGAAATAGCTCGTACTCGAGATTTCGCGCACGCTCGTCTGCGCCCAGAATCTTGTTCTCAATGTCCTTCAATTCCGGAGTGATGAATCGCTCGCCGCCAACCGTTGTTTGTTTACGCGTGTAATGCGAGGGCACGCTCTCGAGGTTCGATTTGGTTACCTCAATGAAGTAACCAAAAACAGAATTGTATCGCACTTTGAGCGATTTGATGCCGGTTGCGGCGATCTCTCGTTCTTGCAGGTCGCTGATCCAGTCTCTCCCGTCGCGCGAAGCAGCTCGTAATTCATCCAGGTCGACGTTGTAACCATCGCGAAATATTCCGCCCTCTTTCAAAGCCAGTGGCGGATCGTCAATCAGCGCTCGCGCGAGTTTCTCCGCTAGCTCCGGCATTTCGCGAATTTCATCTTGCAAACGTTGCGCTAGCAATTCGGGCTGGTTTTCTTCTTTTAGCCGGCTTGCGCCGAAAGCGAGCCGGTCAAGCAGCTTCTGTAACTCGATTTTCAATTTCGGGATTTGCTGCAGCGAAAATTTCAGTACGACCAGGTCGCGCGCGTTTCCCGAAGCCTGACTCAAGCGACCCATCGCGCGTTCGATGTCTCGGATTTGTTTCAGTTCTTCGCGAAGCGAGCCCAGTAAGTCCGGCTCCTGCAACAAGTCGGAGATCATTTGTTGGCGACATTCCAGTTCAGCCAGATCTCGTAGCGGCCGCAGAATCCACGCGCGTAGCTTGCGGGCGCCCATCGAAGTGACGGTTCGATCGAGAACTCCGAGCAAACTCGTGTCGCGTGCCCCGCGCGACTCAACCAGTTCGAGATTTGTTTGTGTGGCCGCGTCCAGCAGCACGTAGTCGGTCGGTGCATCGCAACGCAACGAATTCAAATGATCGATTTTCCGACGCAGTTGGTGCTTGAGATAATGAACAATTGCGCCGGCAGCCGCAATCGCCTCGGGCATTTGGGCGCAGCCAAAGCCATCGAGCGATTTAACGCGAAAATGTTCGCATAAAGTGAAATTCGCGTGCTCGGGCAGAAACGCATAACTGTCGTACTCAAGCGCATGCTTGATTTCGTCGGACAAATCTTTTTGGTCAGCGCTGACCAGGAGTTCGGACGGTGAAACGCGAGCCAGCTCGCTTAAAAGCGATTGCCGATCGGGCAACTCTGTCAGCCGAAACTCGCCGGTCGTGAGGTCGGCATAAGCAAATCCGAAGTTGCCGTTGTCACAGTAAACTGCGGCAAGATAATTTGCGCGCTTGGCATCAAGCAGATTCAATTCGCTGACGGTTCCGGCGCTGATGATCTGAGTGATGTCACGCGAAACAATTTTCCCCGGCTGCGGTTCGCTCGTTTGATCGCAAATCGCCACCCGCCGTCCGGCCTTAATCAATTTCGCGATGTAAGTGGGTGCCGCATGATAAGGCACGCCGCACATCGGTACCGCGTTACGTTTCGTGAGTGCCACATTCAAAATGCCCGATGCTTCTTTCGCGTCTTCGAAAAACAGTTCGTAAAAATCGCCCAATCGAAAAAGCAGGAGCGTGTCCGCCGGAATGCTTTTTCGCAGTCGCTGATACTGCTGCATCATCGGGGTGAGCGCGTCCTGCATTACTCCAGAATCAAATCAGGTGTCTCGATTTGCGAGTTTGGATTTCGCTGTCTGATCTTTCAGGGCGGCTCGGTCGAGACAGTTGGTCAGTTGTTGAGCCAGAATCGCTACGTTCGGCTCGCGAAGGTGCTGGCCGTGATAGCCCGGCACCTCATGCACTTCAATTCCGCCGCTTGCCATGCCGTTCCATCCCAGCAGCGGATCCGGTTCGAATAGGTCGGACGGTGGTTGATACTCGACTCGGAACAGGTCGATCTTGCCCGAAAGAGGTCGCAGAGGATAGCGGCGGCGAGCGGCAAAGCAGACTTCCTGGAGATAAAGGAATCGCAGTCGGTAAGGAAGTGGCCTGGTGCGGAAATTGAAGCGGAGATCAAGGTTAACCAGCCGCCGCTGACACCAATCCGTCAAACCTTTTCTCAAGGATCGAAGGTCCACCACGTCTTCCCGCGCAATCGGCAGCAGGCCCTGAATAGCGAGCTTCAATTTCTGTCTAGTCGACAGATTCTGTCTTACCTTTGGGTACTCGCCCCCGTAGGTATCGAGAAGGGCAAGAAATCCTACTTCATCTCCCTCTTGTTGCAGGCGGTGGGCCATCTCGAATGCAATCACTCCACCGAGCGAGCTGCCGCAAAGATAGTAAGGTCCGCTTGGTTGGTGTCGCCGCAATGAACTGACATAGTAACCGGCCATTTCTTCCACCGAGCGAAAGTAAGGTGCCCAGCCGTCGAGTCCCTGCGGTTGGAAAGCAAAGCAGGGTTGATCGTCGCCTAGGTGGGTGGCCAGTTCTCGGAAAGCGAGAGCTTCAGAACCGGCGCCCGGCACACAGTAGAGCGGCAGCTTCGTCCCGCGTAATTGCAGGGCCACCAGACGTAATTTGGCCTCGGACCAGCCGCCTCTCCTGATCAGCTCGGCCAGTCTATCGATTGTCGGGGCTTCCAGCAGCGCGGAGGTCGGCAGATCGATGTCCAGGAGCTTCTCGACCGCCGTTAACATCGTCACTGCTCCCAGCGAATCGCCACCTAAAGCAAAGAAGTTGTCAGTTATTCCAACCGCATCGTTTCCCAAAACCTTTTGCCAGATGCGTACAAGCTGCAAGGAAAGTGCGTCGCCAGGCCGCGCCGTCGGCGTCATTCTGTTTTTCAGTCGGTTTGTAGCTTCGTGTGAGAGAGCGACCCGATCGATCTTGCCGCTTGGAAGAAGGGGCAATTGAGGACGCTCGAAAACAAAATGAGGCAATGAATAGGCTGGCAGTTGCAAACGTAGCGCAGACCGAAGGTCTCGTTCTCGCGTTCCTCCATTCTTCCAGGAAACAAACGCGATGATTCTCTTCTCCGCTGCGACCTGCCCGGTCGTGACCACGGCAGCCTGGCCCACGCCCGGTGTTTGCATCAGCGCGGCCTCGATTTCGGCAATCCGGATCCACTGACCGTGGAGTTTCAATTGATCGTCCTTTCGGCCGAGATGTTCGAGGAGTCCGTCGGAGCCGCAACGGCCAAGATCTCCCGTTCGAAACCAGTCTCTCTCATGAACGGTGCAACGCTGAACGCGGTCGCCCGTCCAAAACCCGGGCGCTAAGTATTTCCCTCGCAAGGCGATTTCTCCGGCTTTGCCCGGAGTCACTTCAGTCCCGTCCGGATCAAGCAGCTTCATTTCTACGCCATCGAGCGGCCTTCCTACTGGGACGGTCGCGGTGTTTAGCGTGGTGTCGTGCGTGACATGAAAGTGACAGACGTTTCCGTTTGCCTCGGTCAGACCGAGTCCATTGATCAGGACGGAACCACGGCGCAGATGCCGGCGAAAAAGATCGACGTCCGAAGCGAAAACCGGTTCGCCTCCGAGCTTCACCACACGGATTGACGGAAGGATCTCTCCCAGCGCCAGACTTTCCATGAACCGGCGATATAGACTGGGCACCGAATGATAAATGGTTATTGCTTCAGTTTTTATCCAGTCCCTGGTTGCACGCAGTCCTTCGTGGATCGGATCAAATGGGAAGAGACAAGCGCCGTTCAGCAACGCTCCAAAGATCGCTGATGCGGACGCTGCCGCCGAACAGGGCGAAAGCAGGGTGATGCGATCCCGGGCGGTGATACCCAACGAGCGGGAATGATTCGCTGCGTTGTGCATTGTGCCACCGTGAGTGTAAATGAGCGCTCTCGGTCTCTGCGACGAGCCTGACGTGTAAAAGATGGCGCACAGATTCCGATCTTCTGCCGGTCCGCGTGAAAACGAAGCCGACCTAGACGCCAGGTCGTCAAACAAAAGCACCCTGGCTTTCGAGGCAGTCGCTCCACGTGCTTGCTCTACATGCTCTCTGTCGGTCACAATCGCTCGCGGACGGACCTCTTCAATGATCTGACGTAGACGTGCCGCCGGAAGGGCCAGATTCAAGACAAAATAGAAGCCGCCGCCTCGCAGGATTCCGACGATCGCCGCAATCAGCGGCGCATCGTGTTTCATCATCAGCGCAACCGGTGCGAAGCGGTCCTCGAGTTTGGCCTGCAACCCAGCTGCGCAGCGGGCTGACAGCTCATCCAGGTGTCGGTAGGTCAGCGCACCCGACCTACTCTTCAGGGCAAGGCGGGACGGTTCCGACTGGAGCGTCTCTTCTAATCGTGAAACCAGAGTTTCTTCCATCTTGGCTGCTGCCGGCATTCACGCGCGATTTGTTTGCGCGAGCAACATCCGCCGCAATCGCGAGTCGGTTGGCCGTCGTGTGTAAACCCGAGGAGTCATCAGCAATTCGCTGAAGTCGGTTCGGCAGGACGAAACAAACGCATACATCATCTGGTAGCGAGGAACCGCGCAGTCCCGGCTTCCGTAATGAAAACATCGGCTTGAATCGAGAAATAGTACACTGCCTTTCGGATGCATGAACTCGACTGCCTCCTTTTTCTTCACGACCGAATACATCTGTTGGTCACTGATCCGATACGGAGTGCCCCGTCCTCGATAATCAAGCGTTTTCCCCGCGCGTTCAGAAACCGACGCGGGCAGAAAGGTAAACGGGCCGCTGTCCGACGTTACATCGCGCAACAGCACGATCACATACACCAGTGGTGAATCGTGATGATCTAAATGGTAGAGCTGGCTTTCCCTGTAGCCCTCTTGGACGTGCTCGTCATACTTCATGCTGGATTCGGTCAATCGTAAACCCGGCGGCATCGTAGTCGAAAGCATCGGGATAAAGCCCAGATATTCGGATACGGTTCTCAACACCGGCGGGGAAAGCGCGAAGTTCAAGAAGGATGGAAATTGGTCCAGGTCCGTCTGCCTCGCGATGTCGACGATGAATGGCTTGGCCCGCGGTGGCGGCCGACGTCCGCCACGCTCCGCGATGACCAGCTCCGCTTCTCTGATCAGTTCATCCAGATAGGGCAGGGATTGCGAAGTGTCGAGCAACCATCCATCCCGCATCTTGCCGACGGTGCCGGCCAATGAACTGTTCGCATGTTCCGCTAGTAACCGATCGAAGTCATCCCGGTAATGCTGTTCGCGGAGACGTTGATCGCGGCCATAGCTGACTCGATTCATTTGCTTGGCCAGCCGCATCGTCCGGTTGATGCCGAGCAGCTTCATATCGTCCTTGCTCAGCTGAGCCGCGATCTGTTTAAGCGGATTCCACATTTTCATCAGAAATAAATTGCCTGCATGCGGGTAAAGAATTCGCGATTGGCCCTGCCATGCTCAGCGGGGCCGATTCCAGAGGCCTTCCATCCGCCGAAAGGTAGCCCGACAGCCACATCGGCGGTTGATTTATTGATCTTAAGCACGCCTGCCCTCGCGCGACGCAGAAAATCCTGAATCGATATTTTGGAGGTGGAAAAGAGTGCTGCCACCAAACCCTGCTTGACTCCATTGCAAAGAGAGATTGCGTCATCCCAGTCCTTGGCCCGCTGCACCACCAGGACCGGACCGAACGTTTCTTCCTGCACCAGTTCGTCAGTGGGATCATCGCAACAGATAATCGCTGGGCTCAGCCACGCTCCGCCTCGCAGCGTTTGCGAGTCTGGCAAAGGCCGGATGACCCGATGCCGGGATTTTTCCGCTCGATCGATTGTGTGGGCGACGCGATTGCGCGACGCGCACGAGATCAATGGGCCAATTTGAGTTTGCTCGTTCCCGGGATCGCCCCAAACGAGGCGACCAGATGCCGCGATCAGCTCCTGGAGAAAGTGGGCAGATACGCTGGCTTCCACAATCACGCGGCGATTTGCCGTGCAGCGCTGACCGGCAAAAGCAAACGCCCCTTCCGCAATGCTTGCCGCCGCTCCGGACAAATCGGCGTCTCGCCAGACGATGCTGGCATTGTTGCCGCCCAATTCCGCTTGCAATGAGATGTGGCGTACACCGCAAACTTCTTGCGCGGATCGCCCTGCTTTCAAGGAGCCGGAGATTGTGACCGCGTCGCATTCGGCCATCAGCTGACTGGCCGTTTGATCTCCGCCGGCCAAAACCTGCAAAAGTTCTGGCCGTTTTGTAGCCTCGGCGAATAGCTCAGCCGTCTTCTGCGCGATTCTCAGACCGGCAATCGCCGGTTTCCAGACGACAACGTTTCCGTAGATCAAGGCCGGAACGATCTTGCCGACCGGGATCGCGAGCGGGTTGTTGAACGGCGCGATCAACGCAATCAGGCCGAGCGGTTCGCGTCGATAACCGGTTTGCGCGGGGAGCCGATCCTGCTCCTCGTCGGTCTGCCAGTCAGCTGCGTCGACGAGATCTAAGGCCCGCGCCACCTCCTGACGGGCGTAGCGAATTGGCTTGCCGATCTGCTCGACCAAAAGTTCGACCATTTCGTCTCGGTGTTCTTGCAGGTGGCGCCCAAAAGCGTGCAACAATTTGAGCCGTTCATCGATTTGAACTGCGCGCCACGGAGTGAGAGCCTCTCTTCCTGCTACGACGGCGTTGGCAATCATCGCCTTGCTGGCGGGCGGGCATCGCCAGCTTTTCTCGGCCCGGTGAGGCGAACAATGGGCAATCATTTCGGGCCGATCGCCGGCTAACAGTAACTGGACGGCGCCACTCTCCTTTGAAAGAGCGTTGGCAATCTCATTCGTCTCACAGAAGGTCACGCTCCGTTCCTGCAGATAGCGCTTGGTGATTGCGCCATGGAGCGGATCATCGCTGGCGGTGGCATCTTCGGCTACAACGACGCGATAATTTTTTGCATAGGCATCGATCGAGGTGGCGCGGACACAGGCATGCAAATGCATCCCGGCGATGATTATTGTGTCCACTTTGAGCTTCTCCAGAACGGCCTCGAGCTGTCCGGTTGAAAAAGCGCTAAAGAATGTTTTGTGAATGACTGTTTCCGCTTTGCGGGGCCGGAGCGGTTCGGGGCAGGCGTGGCCAGCGGAACCCTCCAAACACCTTCGCTGGCTGTCTTTCTTGCGATGAGGCATGCGATTATCTTCAAACTTGTCCACGGTTGTCCAAACGTGAATGACGGGAATCGTCGCTTGACGGCACGCCGCCAACAGGGTCGCGGCGGCGGCAATGACGCTGGCCGAATGCGGCTCCAGATTGTTCGCGCGCAGGAAATCGTGCTGGAGATCAACCAACAGCAGAACAGGCTTCATTGTGAACTGCCGCATTCAGGATTTCTCGCGTAACCAGCGCTCCGAATTGTCGTGTGCCTGCAATTGTACAACCGGGTTCGATCAGATCGGTGGTTCTCCAGCCGTTCCCCCAAACCGAGTGGATTGCCTCCTCGATCAACTCCGCTTCCGCCCGAAGGCCGAACGTCTCCCGCAACATCATCGCCACGGAGAGAATCTGACCGGCTGGATTGGCGGTGTCGGTGTTCGCAAGATCGTGCGCGGCGCCGTGATTCGTTTGGTAGACGGCGGCGCCGTTTGCCGAATAGCTTGCTCCGAAAGTCAGAGCCCGGGATGCTGCCAGGATGCCGCCAAGATCGGACAGTATGTCGCCAAAACAGTTCGGCGCCACGATCACATCAAAGGAGTCCGGGTCCTGCAATAATCTGTAACCAGCATAATCAATTTCGATCATGGAGACCTCCACCCCAAACTTCGGGCAAACTTCAAACGCACAAGCCTTCCACAGCTGGTGAACGGCGGGTGTTCCTGATTCCTTGCCAATTACCGCCAGCGCTTTCTTTCTCTGACGCGCAGCCGTCGCTCCAACTTTAATAATCGCCCTAACCAATTCTTCGTTGTGAACAAATGTATGGGAGACCTCTCTTCCATTCCGACCGGTAGCTTCGGCGGAATCTCCTTGATAGAGTCCCTGGAGATTGTCCCGCACCAGCAGAATGTCGATCGGCCGTGCCGGAAGTTTAAGCCGGCAGACATTTCGCAACTCCGGGTACGATCGCAGCGGATTGACCTTGTAATAAAGCTTGAACCGTCGCCGCATATCGTAAACGAATCGGCCTCCCGCTGCACCGGCGAGAATGACGCCACCATTGGCAAAAATTCTCTGGCAAAACCCGGCGACTTCCTCGGAAAGCGACTGACCGCTCCGTTCGGAGGCCAGACAGCCGATTTCGCCGCCCATTTCTACTTGAAAACCGAGACCACAACTTTTTGAAACGGTATCCAGTACGTCACAGGCGATATCGACCAATTCTGGGCCGCTGCCTTCACCTGGCAAAACTCCGACAAGACGAGGTCGCGAATCGCACCTGGAAGCGGGCGGGGGTGGATTCATTGGAACGCTGAGGCTACAGGAACGACGAATATTACGCAAGGCATGGCAATGCTTCCTCAAACCTCCGCGTGATGGTCGCGAAGCACCATTCTTCGCAGACGGGAATCGCCACTTTTAACGTGATAGCGAAGTGGTTTCATCATTAACTCGCTGAAGTCAGACCGGCACACCGGAGAAAATCCATACATCATCTGGTAGCGCGGAATGACCGCGCCGCGACTGCCGCAATGGAAACAGCGAGACGGATCGATGAAAAGCACAGTGCCCTTGGGATAGGAAAGTTCACGCACACTTTGCGGCTCTACCGCCGCGTAAAATGGCTCATCCAGCAGCCGATACGGTCTCCCCTTTTCCCAATACTTCAGTTTCGGAACCGCTGCCGCGGACTCGGAAGCGGAAACCCAGCAAAACGGTCCGCTTTTGGCCGTGACGTCCCTCAAGAGCAAAATGACATACACCATCGGATCAGAGTAGTAATCGAGATGAAACAACTGGCTGTCGCGATAAGCGGACTGCTTGGTATCAAAAGAGGCACTCGATTCCGCCAGGCGGATTCCCGGCGGCAGCGTGCCGGACAACATTGGGATCGACTGCATATATCGGCACACGGTTGTTAACACGCTTGATGACAGCACAAAGTTCAGAATCGAAGGGTAGGTCTCCGTATCCTCCGGTCGGGCGATGTTCTGGAAGAATGCGCGATATGAGTCCGGCTTCTTCGTCGCCTTAAGCCCGCGCTGCGCGATAATCTCCTCCGATTCGGAGATCAAATCGGTGATTCCGGGCAGGGTGTGCGACGTATCGAGGGCCCAACCGTCCCTAATTACATTTGCCTGGCCAACTGCTTGCCCGTTCTCAGCGATTAACTCATCGAAATGTTCTCGATATGCCTTTTCGCGATATTCGTCCCGTGCTCCACGACGGAATCGGTTGTAGGCGATTGCGGCGCTCCGGGTCCGGCGAATGCCAAGACGCTGCATATGCGAAGCCATCAGCCATGACGCAATTCTGGACGAAACAGGTGTCATTCGGGGGTCGGATTCTAAAATTTTCGGCTGACTCGTCAATCCATTCCCGGCGGTGCGTTCAGGCCATCTAGACCGTTCGTCGTGACCGTGAGTTTAAACTCCAGCCAGATACGACCTCTCGGGCAAGATGTTTTGCCAGGTCGTCGAGGAAGAATCTCCATTCTGGGATGCCTCATAAATTGGCACGCCTGTGGGTTGTTGAAACAAATGCGGTAGGTGGTAATTAACTCGAACCTGTTTTCGAGTGGCGGCAGCGGATTCGCGGCCAGCTCTTGCCTGTCAATCGTCAAGAGCAGTTTTCCTGG
>DASPUI010000034.1:0-27559 GCA_035622995.1 Chthoniobacterales bacterium | reverse complement strand
AATACCGGCATAACGACTATGGCGACCGGTTATATCATCCGGAAGCGCATTCAGGAGGCCAGGTCTTTCCGGGTGCAACGCGAGTGGGATTGGACAACAACCAAGTGCTTTTCAATGTTGGTATTTTGTTAGGGCATCTGGGCGAGAAACCGGCTCCTGAGCCTGGCTTGAGCAAGAAATAGTCGCTCCTTGTTTGTTTTAGTTATTTAAAGAATCGCGGCGGCCCGTGCTGTCGCGATTTTTTTTGGCTGCGCGTTCCTCTTTATTGGCCTCGTGCTAAGTTGCCGCGGTGGAATCGACGGCCGCAATTCTTTTGCGAAAACGCAAGTTTAGCGAGACCAGCCTGATCGTTTCATGGTGTACCGAGTCGCGCGGCTACATTCAAACCGTGGCCAAGGGCGCGCGCCGCGCCAAAACGCCATTTGCCGGAAAGCTCGATCTCTTTTTTGAAGCGGACATTTCCATTGTCCCGAGTCGGCGGTCGAATCTGCACACGCTGGCCGAGGTTGTCGTCAATAACCCGTTCGCCGGAATTCGTCGGAATCAATTGCGCATGCAAACGGGTGCCTATTTCGTCGAGCTGATCGAAATCTGCACCGAGCGAGATCATCGTGAGCCGGAATTGTTTGATTTGCTCCGGCGCGCGCTTGCCTACCTCGATCGGCAGAATCCCGATCTTCGGGCGGTCTTGTACTTTGAGCGTGAACTGGCACGAATCACCGGCGTGCACGACCCGAGAAAAGCTGACGGCAAACCGGCTTTTGCACTCGGCCATTTATTTGGAAGATTGCCGATAACCAGAACCCCGCTTTTGAAAGCATTGCAGCCTGAAAGAAAAAGCGGGGATTTGACATGAAAGTCCAAACGCTCACTGCAACGATGGTTGTCGCTCTGTCCAGTTTCAGCGCGACGGCGGGCGAGACCTACAAGTTTGATCAGGCTCGCTCGCGCCTCGAGTTCAACGTCCATCAATTTCTCGGGACTACCCATGGAAAATTCGCGAAATTTGAGGGCCAGATCGATATTGATCGCGAGCACCCCGAGAAATCGTCGGTGGTGGTAAAAATTCAGGTCGGCAGCATCAACACCGGGATTGAAAAACGGGACGAGCATCTTCGCAGCGCGGAGTTTTTTGACGTTGAAAAGTTTCCAGAGATCACTTTCAAGAGTCGGAGCGTCAAACAAACCGGTCCGGAGAGCGGCGACATTCTGGGCGATTTTACGATGCACGGCGTGACTAAACCGATCACGCTGCACGTGAAGCTGCTCACCGCCGCTGCTGAGAAAAAAGAGACACGTTGGAGCGTGACAACCGAACCGTTGAAGCGCCGGGACTTCAATTTGATGTTCAGCTCGAGCGCAGAGGCTGTCTCCGGAATTAGTCAGGCCGTCCCGGTCGTCATCGAAATCGAGGCATTGCGAACTGAGTAAATTGATCGATGAGCTGATTGAAATCGCGCCGCTCGGAGATTCCGCGGTGATCGTTCGCTTTCGCGGAAATGCCGGAGACCCGCCGAGAAAAGATCTGAAGACCGTGCTAGCCGCGGAACAGTGTCTGAAGAACGCGCAAATTCCCGGCGTGATTGAAATCGCGCCGGCCTATGTTTCGATCGTTTTGTTCTACGATCCCTCCCGTGTTGTCATTTCGGGAGCCAACGTTAATCGCGTCGTCGATTGGTTGGCTGAATGGATTCGGCGCGCAATCTCGAATACGGATCGCAATTTCGACCAAGCCGAGATCCGTCAGATCGAAGTGCCGGTTTGTTTCGAACTCGATTCAGACTTGGACGAACTCGTACGGCATACCGGAATCGAAAGACAGGAGATAATCAATCTTTATTGCGCGACCGAATACCGCGTTAGCTGTATCGGTTTCACTCCCGGTTTCCCCTTTTTCAGTGGATTGCCGCGCGAGCTGGCGATGCCGCGGCGGGCAATTCCACGGAAAGACGTTCCAGCCGGCTCGGTCGGAATCGGTGGATCTCAAACCGGAATTTATCCGATCAGGTCGCCTGGCGGTTGGAATATCATCGGCCGCACTTCATTGCGGCTATTTGATCCCCAGAAAAGTCCGCCTGCACTCTTGCGCGCGGGCGATCGTGTTCGTTTCCGACCAATTCCACGTCACGAATTTGAAAGCTCGACGACATGAAGGCGAACGTGCGGCGTGCCGGATTTTTGACCACTGTCCAGGATGCAGGCCGGGAGGGTTTTCGCGCCCTGGGCGTCTCGTTAGGCGGAGCGCTTGACTCATTCGCATTGCGGGTGGCGAACTCGCTGGTGGGCAACGACCCGGGCGCTGCCGGTCTCGAAGTAACGCTTGGTGGTTTGGAATTGGCTTTCGCCGACGACCGAATCGTCGCCTGGTGCGGTGGTGCCTTTGATGTGAGAGTGGGACCCGCCAAAATTCCGGCGGGACACGCGGCTCTGATTCATTCGGGTGAAGAGCTGAAAATCGGCCCGGCAGGTAATGGTTGTCGATCCTGGCTGGCGCTATCGGGTGGGATCGACGTTCCAGTTGTTCTCGGAAGCCGGTCGACCGATTTGCGTGCGAGATTTGGGGGCTTTGATGGAAGAGCTTTGCGCGATGGCGATGAGATTTCGTTAGGCGAAAACTCGAGAGAGGCAAGCGCTTTGATTGATAAACTCAGGAGCAAAAGAATTTCCGAGTGGAGACCCGCGCACGACTGGTCGAGTCCAGGATCGGCGGCACCGGTCCTGCGTTTCGTTCAGGGCGCAGACTGGAATCGATTCGACGATTCGACGATTCAACGATTCAGCAATGAATCCTATGCCGTTTCCTCCGAGTCGGATCGAATGGGTGTTCGCCTGCGAGGCGGGCAATTAAAGCCAAAGGAAGATGGCGATCTTGTTTCGGAAGCGGTTGCGCCCGGAACAATTCAGGTTCCACCGAGTGGCCAGCCCATTCTCTTGCTTGGAGATTGCCAAACGATTGGCGGTTATCCAAAGATTGCGAACGTGATTACGATTGATTTTCCAATCGCGGCACAACTTCGTGTTGGTGACCAAGTCCGGTTCCGCGAGGCCTCATTGAGTGATGCGCAACGGCTCTTGCTCGATCGGACGCACCGGTTCGAAGAATTTCGCCGCGGCTTGAGTCTCATTTCGGATGAAATTAGTCGTCGATCTTAATGCCGACTTGGGCGAGGGAGCAGGGCATGACGACGAACTGCTTGCCCTCGTCACTTCCGCAAATATCGCGACCGGTTTCCACGCCGGCACGCCGGTATCGATCTTCGCTTCGATTCATTCAGCGATGAAACATGGCGTTGCCGTTGGCGCGCACCCAAGCTATGACGATCGAAAAAACTTTGGGCGAACAGACCTGGCGGTCCCCGCGCCTGAACTTTTTGCTCAACTCACTTATCAAATCGGGGCATTTTGCTCGCTGGCGATTGCGGCTGGAATACGCACGAACCATGTAAAACCGCATGGTGCGCTTTACAACGCTGCCGTGCACGACGAGAAAATCGCGGGAGCAATCGCCCACGCAATTCTGGCAGTCGATTCGTCGTTGATTTTGTTTGCGCCAGTAAACAGTGCGCTTGAGCGTGCCGGTGAAACGGCGAACCTGCAGGTGACGCGCGAAGTTTTTGCGGACCGAAATTATCTGAGTGACGGGTCACTCGTTCCGCGTTCGCGGCCGGATGCATTGCTGCATGATCCAGATGAAGCCGCCATGCGTGTGCTGCGGATGTTGCGCGAAAACAAGGTCCGATCGGTCGATGGCGTGGATGTCGAAGTTCGCGCCCAGACCATTTGCCTGCACGGCGATAAGCCCGGCGCGGTGGATTTTGCACGCGTTTTGCGATCGCGATTGGACGAAGAAGGCGTCGAAGTGTCCGCTCCCAAGATTTCGCGATGAGCAGCGAGAAACGCGAGAGCGGGCTGGTTCGCGCGATGGGGCCGGTCGACGCCACGATGATCGTGATCGGATCGATGATCGGTTCCGGGATTTTTATTACGTCGGCCGAATCGGCCCGTTTAGGCGGTGCGCCGGGCTGGTTGCTCCTCGCCTGGGCGCTCGCCGGTTTGCTCACGATCACGGGCGCGCTCTGTTGTTCGGAACTTGCGACAATGATGCCGCGAGTGGGCGGCGTATACGTTTTTTTTCGCGAGGCCTACGGCTCCTCCATCGGATTTCTTTACGGCTGGACATTGTTTCTGGTGATTCAAACGGGAACGATCGCCGCCGTGGCCATCGCTTTTGCGAAGTTTCTCGGCGTCTTCTGGCCCGCCGTCGGGTCCGATCATTACCTGATCTTCCCGATATCGTTAACTGGCGATTACGCAATCAGTCTTTCTACCGAACAACTGGTAGCTGTCGCGGTAATCGTGTTCCTCACCTGGACAAATACGCGCGGGCTCGAAGTCGGCACGTTAATGCAAAATAGCTTCACCTTCGCGAAAACTGCCGCCCTTATCGCGCTGATTTTCGTAGGGATTTCGTTAGGCTGGAATCCGGCCTCCGCAGCCCGTTCGTCCGCCTGGTGGAATGCCTGGGCAAATGGCTGGAATCCACACGCGGTCCAGCCCGGCTTGGCGGTCGGCGGCGTGCTCGCCGTTGCGTTGCTTTTCGGAAAATCAATGGTCGGGCCGCTCTTCGCTCAGACTGCCTGGACCAATGTGACCTTTATTGGCAGCGAAGTGCGCGATCCCGCGCGCAACCTTGTTCGCGCCTTGCTCTTTGGATGCGCTGTCGTGGTCTCATTATACTTGCTCGCAAATGTCGCCTACCTGGCGCTATTGCCGTTTTCGGAAATCCAACATGCTCCGCAGAATCGCGTTGCGGTCGCCGCGATGAATGTCGCCTTCGGAAAAGCCGGCGCTCTGGGCATGGCCGGAGCCATCCTGATATCAACGTTTGGTTGCAATAACGGCCTGATTCTTTCCGGCGCGCGAGTTTACTTTGCCATGGCTCGCGACGGTTTGTTTTTCAAAAAGATCGGCACGACCAACCGGTATCATGTTCCGGCCGCCGCCCTGGTTGCGCAGGGCATCTGGACGATTTTGCTGACTCTGCCGCGAACTGTCACAACGAACGCAGTCACCCATGAGATGACCTACGGTAATGTCTACACTCAGTTGCTCGAATACATCGTCTCGGCCGATTTGGTTTTTTATCTGCTGCTGGTCGTCGCGGTAATTGTGCTGCGGCGAAAAGCGCCTGCGGCCGAACGGCCATATCGAGCGTGGGGTTATCCGACGGTTCCGATCGTGTCGATCTTTCTCGCGGGTTTGTTGATCATCGATCTAGCCTTGCTGGCGCCAACCACCTCCGGGATCGGTATCTTAATCGTGCTCACCGGTGTGCCGATCTATTTTTTCTGGCGACCACGCGCCGCTTCTTAACAAATCCATTTCGGTTTCGAGCGGCGAAATATTTGTATGCCTGCAAGATCTAAGAAACAACAAATGGCAGCTGGCGCCGCGCTCGCGGCCAGGCGTGGAGAGCGCTCGAGAAAATCCTTACGCGGTGCTTCGAAGTAAATGGCAAAATCGATGAGTAAAAAACAATTGCGCGAATTTGCCGGGGCGAAGCGGAAGAACCTGCCCACGAAACGCCGCCGCAGGCGCTGAAAAGCCGCCAGGCGCAGCCTGTCTACTGCGTCTTCGTCGGACCGGCACGTTTCAGCCGAAAACCGTCAGCTCCCGCGCCGTAACCCATCGAATACTCGACCAGGCCCACTGCTTTTTTCCAAACGACCTTCTTGAAGTGGCCGGAGTTGTGCTGAGTCGAATAAATGCATTGGTCGCCTTTCAGTTCGATCTTGGTGGCATATGGACCGTCTTGGCGCTCAACTCTCCCGCTGGTGATTCCATAGACATATGAGGGGTCGAACGGTGGCGGTTTGTCCATCACTGCAATTTTCTTCGCGGCCGCCTCGTTGTCTTCTTCGTTCAACAACACAATTTGGTCGTCCGTAACAATGAAATATTCGGGCGTGATCGTTCGCCGTTCTTTTGCTCGCGACTTCAAATCGGTAAATTCGATTTTGAAAATCGCTCCCCACGGCATCTGCGCGATCCGGGTCGTCACCACGCGCGCCGTCAGAACGATTTCGTCCTCTGGAATATTCTCGCCCCATTCAGCGCCGCGAAAATTTGCGGAGATGGGCTTGTCGTCTTTGGCGTCAAGAAACGGATTTGAACCATACGCCAAATGTGGCGCCACCGGAGCCGCCGCTGCAAACAGGAATAGTCGAAGCAGGAACAACTTCATTTCATCTTTCTTATGACCATCTGTTTATCTTTATTCCTTAAATTTGTCGCCGTCCCAGGTAAACTTGTGCAGAACTTTCTTCGACTTCGGTGCGCGAACAGTGATCGTCTTGCCTTCGCGCGGTAACACAAATCGCCAGTTGCCTTTTCCTTCGCCCATCTCGGCGTCGAAATTCTTTTCCGAGCCGGTAAACATTGAGTGCTTGATTTCTTGCATCTTCCCTTCGGTACCCTGCTCGAAAAATGTCAGAAAAACGGAATCGTCGCCTTCCAATTCCCCGGAACAAAGCGCGATCAATGGTCGTCCATCGCGATGACGAAACAGCGCCACTTCAAAACTCGCTTGCGCGCCATCGCCCGCACAACTCATGTAACCATTCTTTTCATCAATGTTATTTGGTTTGCTGTCACAGAGAAAAAACTCGCCATTTGTTCGCATCTTTCGGAGCCAGGCTGAAGGCGGTGCTTCGAAATTGTTGGCCGGCAACAGCAGAAAATAATCAATGATCGAAACTTTCTCCTGTTCCGCGTTTTGAACCGTGGACGGTTTGCCCTGATTGAATCCAAGCGTAATTGTGAGCGCAGTCCGTCCCCACGCCGGATTGATCAATTCTTTTTCCAGCAATAAATCGTTTGCTCCGGTCCAGCGAAGCGCTTCAACCCGGGTGTTGGTATCGGGTTCCGAGCCAGTCGCACTCGCTGGAAGTTTGGGCGTGGGCAGTTCAGGCAATGCCATTTCCTTAAAGGAAGATCCGTTGCGAAGAAAAACGCGAGTCGAATAACCGTTCGCGTTCTCCGCGAAATAGGCAGCGCACTGCGAGTCAGGCGACCAGACCAGCTTCACTTCACCGAGCGTCCAGTTGGTATTGAGCGAGAAAATATTTTGATGCGTGGCGAGGTCGATAATCGTCGTTTCGCCGTTGTACGGCTGCGAATCCGCGTAAACGCATCGCAGCCCAAATTTCTTGTCGGGCGATTTGCACGTGATTATTTCGTGGCCCTCAACGGTAACGGCCAGATAACAAATCGCGACCGATCCCAGCACTCGAATCGCTTGTAGTGTCACGGGCGACGTTCTTTGATCGAGGCTAAGATTTCGGCGATCGCGTCGGCACGCGGTTTTGCGCCGAGATTTCCCTTGCCGTGGACACGGACGCTGACCACGCCGGCTTCCAGATCGCGTTTGCCGATCACAAACATGGTGTGGACTTTCATTTGCTCGGCCCGCTGGATTTTGCCGTTGATCTGATCGGTGCTCTTGTCGATCTCGGCGCGGACTTGGTGAACGCGCAATTCATTCAGAATCGAGGTCGAATATTCGATCAGTCTTGCATCGTCGCCGATGGTCAGAATACGGACCTGCTCGGGCGAGAGCCAAAGCGGAAAATTTCCGGCGTAATGTTCGATCAAAAATCCGATGAAACGCTCATGGGTGCCCAGCGGCGCGCGATGAATACAGAGCGGCGTCTTTTCGGCGTTATCCTTGTCTTTGTAAACAAGATCGAATCGGCGCGGCTGGGCGAAATCGACCTGGTTGGTGGCGATGGAAAACTCGCGTCCGATCACGCTCCAGACTTGAACATCGATCTTCGGTCCATAAAACGCCGCTTCGTTAGGCACTTCGACATAGTTGATCCCGGAGTTTTTGAGAACGTTTCGGGTCATCTCCTCGGTCTTTGTCCAAAGCTCCGGTTCGTCGACAAATTTCTGCCCAAGTTTCGATGGATCGTGGGTCGAGAAGCGCATCAAATATTTCTCGAGGCCGAACAGGTTGAAATATTTCAGATACATTTCATTCACCGCGTTGAACTCTTCTTCGAATTGCTCCGGCGTGCAGTAAATGTGGGCGTCGTTCATCTGCATCGAACGGACTCGCATGAGTCCGAACAACTCGCCGCTCTGCTCGTAACGATGGCAAAACCCGTACTCCGCCAGCCGCAACGGCAAATCGCGATAACTTCGCGGCACCGCCGCGAACAACTTGTGATGATGCGGACAATTCATCGCTTTGACGTAATAGCGCTGCGCAACCTCGTCGTTTTCGCCGTGTTCATGAACCTCCATCGGCGGGAACATTGATTCCTTGTAATAGGGCAGGTGACCGCTCTTTAAATACAAGCTTTCGCGCGCGATGTTTGTTGTTCGGACGCGCTGATAACCGGCCGCGAATTCGGTTTCCTTGGCGAGTTTCTCGAGTTCTTCGATGATCGCCGCGCCGCGGGGAAGCCAGAGCGGCAGACCGGGACCGACATCATCGTCGATGATGTAGATTTCCAATTCCTTGCCGAGCTTGCGATGATCGCGCTTTTTCGCTTCCTCGAGCATCGTGAAATACTCGTCGAGTTCTTTCTTGGTTTTGAAGGCGGTGCCATAAATCCGCTGGAGTTGCGGATTCTTTTCGTCGCCTTTGTAATAAGCGCTCGCCACGCTGGTGAGCTTGAATGCGCCGATATTTCCGGTTCGCATGACGTGTGGACCGGCGCAAAGGTCAATGAAATCGCCGTTGCGATAGAGCGAGATCTTTTCATCGGCCGGAATGTTCTCAACGATATCGAGCTTGAACTTCGACGGTTCCGATCTCGCACCAAGGGCACCGAGTTCGCCACGTTTCCCCATGGCCAAAGCCTCGTCACGCGAAACCTCGATTCGCTCGAACGGATGGTTTGCCTTGATCTCCTTTTTCATCTCGGCCTCGATTTTCTCGAAATCTTCCGGCGAGATCCGGTGGGCGAGATCGACATCGTAATAAAAGCCGTTCTCAACCGGCGGCCCGGCCGCGAACTGTGCTTCCGGCCAGATTTTCAAGATCGCCGTCGCCAAAACATGCGACGCCGAATGTCGCAGACGCTCGATGTCCGTCATCTGCGCGCGCATTTCGGGGGTTTTGCGATCTTCGTTCATTAAAAGTCTGTGAAATTAACCACGAAGATCGCGAAGAACAGAAAGAATTTCGGGTTGGACTCGGCGTTAACGACTCGCTAATCGCCTTCGTAGGAACATTCGCAGCTAATGGCCTGGCCGCCGCAGCGGGGGCAAGGCTCTTTGTCGCAGCCGATCAGGTGGAATTCACCGCTTACCGCGCCGCAGTGCTGGCATTTTGGCAAATCTGGATCCTCATCCCAGTCGCCGAACGGAACGCGGTCGAATTGGCGAGACTCGATGACGAAACGAAGCGGGTTCTCTGGAGGCTTGTTCGAGCCCTGCCAGCGCGGCTTTGAATTTTGAGACATGATCGAATGGGAATAACTGTTTGTTTGGCAATCAGGCAAGCACAACCCGCAGCCATCGCTCTCGCATCCTGCGATTTGATGGTCGCCAACCTCTCCGGATCGACATTATGTTCTTTTGTGAGGTGGCTGTTGGTCGTCGTTGCGTTGCTGCTTGGCTCTTGCAATCGTCCACCGGCCAAGCGCGAAGATTTTTCCGCCGAGCGCGAACGGATGGTGCGAGAACAGATTGTATCGCGCGGAATTCACGATCCTCGCCTTCTTGCAGCGATGAAGAAAGTTCCGCGCGAAGCATTTGTGTCGCAGGAATTGTCCGATCTCAGTTACACCGACCGGCCGTTGCCGATCGGATACGATCAAACGATCTCGCAACCATACATGGTGGCGTTGATGACCGAAGAAATACGATTGCAACCGACCGATCGTGTGTTGGAAATTGGCACCGGTTCGGGCTATCAAACGGCAATTCTGGCCGAACTGGTCTCGGACGTTTATACGATTGAGGTTATCGAAGCGCTTGCGAAATCGGCGGAGGCGAATCTGGACCGTCTCGGATATGAAAATGTGCACCTGAAAATTGGCGATGGCTACAAAGGCTGGCCCGAACACGCGCCATTCGACGCGATCATCGCTACCTGCGCGCCCGAGCGAGTACCGCAACCGCTGGTCGATCAGTTGAAAGAGGGTGGCCGCATGATCATTCCAATTGGCGGAAATTTTTCGCAGCAACTTTATTTATTCGAAAAAATTAACGGCGCGTTACGCGAGCGTGCAATTGAGCCGGTCCGCTTTGTTCCGATGGTCCGCTGACGTTGCGAAAAATCCGGACGCCGCCGTCAGATCCGCTCGATCTTGCGACCGGAAAGAGCCCGTCCCTCCAGATTCATTACTTGATTTCAGCGAGCTTTTTGAGGTCGACGTGTTTGATCCACTCCTGCAATTCTTTTGCCTCCTGCTTTTGCAATTCGATTTCAACGAAGTAGCGCTTTGCGACCATGACCCAAAGCGTTCCATGTTTCTGATCGTTCTCGTAGGCCTCAAATCCCGGATTGCCATCGATCGTTACCGCCTTGGCGTAGCCTTCAACCGAATCGCTGGTCTGCTTCCAGGCCTCGGTTGTGGCCGACACATAATCAGGATTTGCAGCTGAATCGAGAATGCTAATCGTTGCCGCCGGCGCGTCGGCACCGTCGCCCTTGTGAAAATCGCGGTGGACGTTTGTGATTTTGAATCCGCCAACGTCCTCGGTCGATCCTTCGGCTTTTTCCGCCCTCCAGCCACTCGGCGCCTCCGGCAAAATTGGAATCAGTTTTTTATAATCGACCACTTCCGGCACCAGTACCGGTTCATCCTGTGCGACGGCATAAGGTGCCGCACTCAGCACGACACTCCCAAGCGAAATGACGAGCAAATACGAAAACCCAGCCGAACGGCGAATATTCATAATGCGGGAAACACCTTACGCTAATCGATTGACTTTGCCGAGTCTCTTTGTCAAGACGCGATCCATGTCGCGCGCGATTCAACCTGCCTTGGTATTTTCGGTCCTGGCCCCGTCTGTGCAGCTGATCTCGAGAAATTGGGAGCGCGGGGAGCAACTCATCTCACTTTTGCCTGGGCCACCATCTGGTGGCTCGATTATTACAGAGAATTCGCGCAACATGCTAAGAGCCGCGCAATCCTGGGTCCAAACGACGCCACGAACTTACGATCTCTCAGCTTAAACCTTTGCCAAAATGAGTGCCTCTACCATTCGTCCAGCGACAGTTGCCGACGTTCCAGTCATTCTGCAATTGATTCGCGATCTCGCGACTTACGAGCGAGCGCCAGACGAAGTGACGGCGACGGAAGAGCGGCTGATCGATGTTTTGTTTGCTGAAAAACCGTCCGCAGAAGTTTTGCTCGTCTTCGAAAAAAATGTGCCGGTCGGCTTCGCGGTGTTTTTCCATAACTTTTCGACCTGGCTCGGCCGCCCCGGTCTTTATTTAGAAGACCTGTTCGTTAGGCCAGAACACCGCGGCAAGGGATACGGTCGCGCTTTGTTGGTTGAGCTGGCAAAAATTGCGCAGAAACGCGGATGTGGCCGGATGGAGTGGGCGGTGCTGGATTGGAACGAACCGGCGATCCAATTCTATCGCAAACTTGGCGCCAACCCGATGAACGAGTGGACGGTGTTCCGGTTAACGCGTGACGGCATCGCGAAGCTGGCTGAAACGGGCAGCGAGTGACCCGTCCTTTCAATCACGCTCTCACCAGTCGCGCGATCAAATCCTCGCTCGAAACGAAACCGACTAATTTTTGTTTGAGGTCAACCACAGCAGCGAGCGAGAGTCTTGCTGCCCGCAGGCGCCTGACGACCCGATCGGCGGGCTCATTTTCTGCGACCGTCACGATTCGCCGAACGTACGGCGTCAGCGATTGGGGCTCATCTTTGTCGAGCAAAATGTCCAGAATATTGACCAAACCGATTGCGTCTCCGTGTGCACTAACAATCGGAAAACGGTCGGTCCCGGCGGATCGACCAATGGAAAGCACTTCCGAAACCGACAAATCCGGTTTGAGGGTCGGCGTCTTTGGTGCGGGCGTCATTACATCGCGGGCGGTGACATTTTGAAAATCAACGACATTGTGAATCATGCCGCGCTCGGTGGCGGTGAGCGAACCTTCGCGTTCGCTTCGGGCAGTGACCTGCTTGAATTCCTCGCGCGCCGCGAAGAACTGACCATAGGCCTTCGCCCGCGGCGGAAGAATTCGTTGCGCAATCCACCCACCGAGCGCCAGCAGCGGCGATAACAATCTTGTGACCCCCTGCAACAGGCCGGCGAGCGCCGCGAGAGCGCGAAACGGAAAGCGGCGGAACAGCGCTTTTGGTACGATCACCAGGAAAAAAAGCCAAATGGGCAGCGCAACCAACGCGGCAAGAAAAAAACCAGCTGCGTGGAATTTAGAAACAAGCAGTCGGGTGAGAAGCAAAAGGGCAAGAATATCAGCAAAATTTGTGACCAGCAGAACGGTCACGAGAAGCCGCACCGGTTTTTTTAGGAGCGAACTCAATCGCACGGCTGGGCGGGATTTGAGCTTGACGTGATACCGCAGCCGAACGGGATCAATTGCAAAAAGGCCTGCTTCAATTCCATTGAACAAAAATGAAATCGCCCAGCAGGCCAGAATGATTGCAATATCCTTCACTGTTTTTCTGACTTCCCGGCCAATGGCGGTGCCGTACAAGTGGTTTTCTCGAGCAATAATTCCTGGATTCGCTTCCGACTGGTGCGACGGACTGTGACCGCGAGTCGAGGCAATTCAATGCGGGTTCCAGTCGCCGGAAGATAGCCGAGACGATTGAAAACGAAGCCACCAATGGTGTCGATTCCGTTGGCCTCCAGCTCGAAGCCGAGATGTTCGCTTAAATCGTCAAGTCGCGCGTTGCCACTAACCAGAAATTTTCCCTGCTCCAGCGGTTCGATGTACAGATCAACGTCACCACTCGGCGCGGCGTTACCGAGAATTTCTTCCACAATGTCGGACATGGTGATGATGCCTTCAGTACCGCCGAACTCGTCCACCACCACGGCAAGACTTTGCGGATGGGTCAGAAAAAGTTTGAGCAAATCGAGCGCGCGCATCGTTTCGGGGACAAACGATGGCAGCAGCAGCGTTTCGGTGTAATGTTCAGGCGGGTCGAGAAGAAAACGCTGGACATCGATGGTGCCGAGAATGTTGTCAGGCGTATCAGCATAAACCGGCACGCGCCGATAACGTTGTTCCTTTAACTGCGCAATCACTTGCTCGTTAGGCCAATCGTCCGGCACCGCGAACGTGTCCACCCGCGGGGTCATGCAATCCTTGGCGGTCTTGTCGCCCATTTTGATGATCGCCTGAATCATCTCGCCCTCGCTCTCGTGCAGCGTGCCCTCTTCCTCGCTAATCTCGACGAGGGTTTCCAGTTCTTCGTCGCTCAATCGCGCGCGTGTTCGCAGATGTTGCGGCGTGAGAAGGTCGAGAACGGCACTACTGGCTCTTTCCAGCGCGCGTCCGACCCGATCGAGCAAAGGAACTGATGCGCGTAAAACAAATGCTCCGATTGTCGAGAGGCGATAGGGGGCCGAGAGCGCGAACATCTTCGGCAGCAAATCGCACAGGAAAACGACCAGCGCGAAGATGACGACGGCGGTCAACCACTGGGGGATTCGTGCCGCGACCGGCCCCTTCCAAAGTAAAACCAGGCAAAGAACGACCAGCGGGACTTTAACCAACCCGTCACCGAGGAGCAGACCGTTCAGGACCCGGCGTGGTTGCTCACGAAAAAATGTAATGAATTCACCGAGCGCAGGGTAATTTTGTTCGAGACGCTGAAGTTGATGGGAGCGCAGTGAAAACAGCGCCGCCTCCAACCCGGAAAAAAGCGCCGAGCAGAAAATCAACGCAGCGATTGCAAGCAGGACAATTGCCAGTTCGATCCCCGTCATTGTCTGCAGTTGCGCCGTTTTCGAAAACGCTCCCGCGCAAAAAAAATTAAGGCTCGAAGTTTGCCCATGATCTGAGCTGAGTTGAAGCTACGCGCGAGATGAATAAAGGCGAGCGGATTTCGCAATTCGTCCGCGGGTTGCAAGGCGACGAGGCCAATTTTGCGGGCGAAATCAAAGACCACCCCTTCTATCGCGCCTATTTTCGCTGCTGGAACGAGCAAGACTATTACGAAGCGCACGACGTTCTGGAGCAGCTCTGGCTTAATACCAACACCACGGACGACGATTTTTTCAAGGGCTTGATCCAGGCGGCTGGTGCGTTCGTTCATCTCCGGAAAAATTTCGAACATCCGACTCACACAAAACATGGCCGACGCCTGCGGCCGGCAGTCCGTCTGTTTGCATTGGCGGAGAAGAACCTGGCGGGTTTTGCCCCGAAACATCACGCGCTCGATGTGGCCGGCCTTCTTCAGTTGCTGCGAAGCGAACGGGAGAAAATCACCAAATCGGATTTCAAATTAAATCCGTGGTCGCCGAAAACGGCTCCGCGGCTTCGATTATCACCTTGTAAAAATTAGTTTTGCGCCGGCAATTGTGAGCACAATTGCCAGGAGGATCGATATTGTTCGCGTCGGAAAATGCCGGCTTCCCAAACGGGAACCGATGGTGCCGCCGATAATGGCAGCCCCCGCCAGAACTAAGCCTAACGACGGAATCGAATGTTTCGCTGAAAAATAGCCGACCAATCCGGCAACCGAATTAACCAGAATAAACAGCGCTGATACCGCCGCGGCCTGCCGAATGTAGGCCCATCGACAGAACAGCAACAACGGCGTTAGAAAAATTCCGCCGCCGGTACCGGTCAATCCCGAAAGAAGTCCAAGCCCGCCGCCAATACTAATTGCCAGCGGTTTTGAAGGCGTTTTGACGGTCGGTGGATCGCTTTTGCGAAAGATCAGACGCGCCGCGGAGAAGAGCAGGACCACTCCAATTAAGATCCGCAGGACCGAGGCCGACGGTTGCACATAGCCGCCGAGATAGGCGGCCGGAATGGAAAGAAGCGCGAACGGCCAGAACAATTTCCATGAAAAATGGCCAGCTCGCCAAAACTGAAACGATCCGATGATCGCGACCAGAATATTGAGCACCAGCGCAGTCGGGCGAATAATTAGTGGCGCCAGCCCGAACAATGTCATCGTCGCGATATAGCCCGACGCCCCGGCATGACCGACCGATGAGTATAGAAAGGCGATTACTCCGATCGCCAGGAAGAGTAAAGCAAGATGAGTCGCGTCCATTCGCCAAGCGCCTGTTTATCGGACTCCCGGCTTGATACAAGCGCTACAAATATTTTCGCTTTTGCGTTCCAGCATTAACATGGCGAGTGACGCCAATTATCATGGCCGCTGAAATTCAACCGCTTAACCCGATGCACACCAATCATCTTGCACAGGAGAAATCGCCCTATCTTCTCCAGCATGCGCATAATCCGGTTGATTGGTATCCGTGGGGCGAGGAAGCATTCGCCAAAGCACGGCGCGAGAACAAACCGATTTTTCTCTCGATCGGTTACTCGACCTGTCATTGGTGCCACGTGATGGCGCACGAATCATTCGAGGACGAATCGACCGCCGCGATCATGAATCGCGAGTTCGTGAACATCAAAGTCGATCGCGAAGAGCGGCCGGATGTCGATCGTGTTTACATGACGTTCGTGCAGGCAACCACCGGCGGGGGCGGCTGGCCGATGAGCGTGTGGCTCACGCCCGACCTGAAGCCATTCGTTGGCGGAACCTATTTCCCGCCCCAGGATCGATATGGTCAGCCGGCTTTCAAGAAAGTCTTGGAAAAGATCGCAGCCGCCTGGAGGCAGGATCACGGCAAAATTGCCGAACAGGGATCCAGAATTTTAGATGCGCTCCGCGAATCGCAAGCATCGCAGGCGGCGACCGCAGGCAAGGTCGATGTAAACATTTTCCAGACGGCTTACGAGCAATTCACGCAAACCTTCGACGAAAAGGAAGGCGGATTCGGCAATGCGCCGAAATTTCCGCGACCGGTTGCGCTGAATCTTCTGACGCGATTTTATGCGCGCGATCCGAAAAGCGAAAACGGCAAACACGCGCTCGAAATGGATTTGCTCACACTTCGTAAAATGGCCGCAGGCGGAATGCACGATCATCTCGGCGGGGGCTTTCATCGCTACTCGGTCGACCGTTACTGGCACGTGCCGCATTTCGAAAAGATGCTCTACGATCAGGCGCAACTGGCTATTGCTTGCCTCGAAGCATTTCAAATCACTCAAGATCGACAATATGCCGAAACCGCGCGTGATATTATCGATTATGTCGCGCGTGATCTGACTTCGAAGGGAGGTGGATTTTTTTCAGCCGAAGATGCCGACAGTTTACTGGAGCAGGGGAAAGCAGAACATGGTGAAGGCGCATTTTATGTTTGGACTGAGAAACAGATCGACGATTCGCTCGGACCGGACGCCGAGCTCTTCAAATTTCATTACGGTGTTCAACCACATGGCAACGCGCCGGAAGGGAGCGATCCGCAGGACGAATTTCGGGGCAAAAATATCTTGATCGAGCGCCACACGATTACGGAAACAGCGCAGCGTTTCAAAAAAAGCGAGGAAGAGATCCGTCAATCGCTCGCGCGGAGCCGCGCAAAATTATTGTCCCTGCGCAACCAGCGACCGCGTCCGCATCTTGATGACAAGATTATCTCGGCCTGGAATGGATTGATGATTTCGGCATATGCGCGTGGGGCGCAGGTGTTGGATGAGCCGCGATCTCTCGAGAACGCGACCCGCGCGGCCCAATTTATTCGGGCAAACTTGTACGATGAGAAAAGCAAACTTCTTTATCGCAGTTATCGTAATGGGCGCGGCACCGTCGAAGGTTTCGCCGACGATTATGCGTTCGTCATTCAGGGGCTTCTCGATCTCTACGAGGCTTCGTTCGACATCGAGTGGCTGAAATTCGCGGTCGATTTGCAGGAAACGCAGGATCGATTGTTTTTCGATGAAAAAGGCGGTGGATACTTCAGCACCACCGGAAGAGACCGGAACGTTGTCCTGCGAATGAAAGACGACAATGACAGCGCGGAACCCGCGGCCAGCTCAATTGCCGGGCTCAATCTTCTGCGGCTTGCACAGTTTCGCGGTGACAAGCAGTTTGACGATCGCGGGCGGAAGACGATTGATGCGTTTGCGCCGGCGCTCTCGCATTTCGCCAGCGCCATGCCCCAAATGCTGGTCGCGCTGGATTACTCGTTAGCTAAACCGCGCCAGATCGTTATCGCCGGAAAAATCGGAGATTCGCAAACAAGGGCGCTTCTCAGCGAGGTGCATCGCCATTTCGTGCCGAATAAAATCCTGGTCCTTGCCGACGGCGGTGAAGCTCAGAAATATTTTGGCGAAACGAACGAAGCCATTCGCGCCATGTCGATGGTTGACGGCAAGCCGGCAGCGTATGTTTGCGAGAATTTTGTGTGCAAGGCGCCAGTAACCAATCCGCAAGCGCTTTCAGGGTTACTTTTGGGCCGTTAAACGCCTTCGATTACCAGCATGTTGGTTTTGGAAGTGCATTGTCGCAGCTTTCGCGGCTCGCGATATTCTTCGCAATTGAGCCATTCTTTTGCGCGCGCGCTCGATTCGAATTCCAGAATCACTATCCGTTTTGGTTTCCAATTCCCCTCGAGCACCTCTGTTTTGCCGCCACGAACGATGTATTTGCCACCATATTTGTGGACGGTCGCGGCGGCTTGTTTTTTGTATTCCTCGTATCCAACCGGATCGGTGACTTCGATTTCGACAATTACGTATGCGGGCATTTCTAAACAGGATGTTATGGGATTATCTCAGGATTGACTCAGAAAGATACCAGGAAAAAAGAATCGAAAACAAAGAAGGATCTATCGACTTCGCTCGAGATGACAAAATCAGCCGCCGTTGTGGCCGCGATCTTTTGCGGCGAGTTCGGGAATCTTTTTTCGGCGACGTAATCGGAGCCAATTATTCCAGGTTTTGCGCATGCTGTCGCGTGGAGTGAGGTATCTTTGGTTCAGCTCGTTGCTCTTCAGGATCTGCGCGAGAACGCCCATTACCGAAAAATCATCGGTATTCAGGATAGTGTAGGCGGTGCCAACCGCCGCCGCATGATGGGCGTCGCTTGCCGCCGTCATCGGCAGGCCGCGTTCTTGTGCGTACTTGAACGCGTATCTGTTGTAACGACGCAGCGTAGTCGCAGCGTTAAAAACTTCGATGGCGTCGATCGGCAACGTTTCCAAAACGGAGAAACGAATTCCCGCGCGAAAAAGATCGTAAGGATGCGGCGGAATCGCGAGTCCGCCGTTTTGATGAATGACATCGCAAACTTCACGGGCCGGACGGCCTTTCAACTTCAACGGTTCCGGCAGGGTGGTGCCAATACAGAGCAGGTGGCCGTCGGCGGTCGTCACTTCGACGCCGGGCACAACAAGAAAATTATCGACTGGCAACCCATCGCTTCGCATCAAGCCTTTCTTGAGCAAATAGGTCACCGCGTCGCACGTGTTGTGATCGGTGATCGCGATGCTTTGCAAGCCTTTTGCGCTGGCAGCCGTAATCAAATCCTCCGGGCTGGAGACACCATCGCCGGAGAAGAAGGTGTGGGTGTGCAAATCAATATTGATCGGCATGGTGAAAATTAAGTCTGAAAATCGAAGATGTCGATCTGCTGGCGTCAGGGCTAAACCATTTCTCCGACCAGAACGCCCGGCTCTCCCATTGGTTCAGCTTGCATTTGATTAAATTGCAGATCGTACAGCCGCCGGTAGTGACTGGATTTATCGAGCAACTCTGAATGGGTGCCGATTTCCATTATTCGGCCGCGATCCATCACCACAATTTGATCGGCCGACAAAATGGTCGAGAGCCGGTGCGCAATCGCAATGACCGTGCGGCCGGCCGAAAGCTTTTCCAGCGCCATTTGAATTTGCTTCTCCGATTCGGAATCGAGGGACGAGGTCGCTTCGTCGAGCAGAAGAATCGGCGCATTTTTCAAAAGCGCACGCGCGATCGCGAGCCGCTGCTGTTGACCGCCGGAAAGGAGACAACCTTTGTCGCCGATTACTGTCTCATAGCCGTTTGGCTGCGCGACGATGAACTCGTGGGCATAAGCGGTTCGAGCGGCTGCGTAGATTTCATCTGTCGTTGCGTCAAGTCGCCCGAACTGGATGTTTTTCAAAATGGTGTCGTGAAACAGAAATGTCTCCTGCGTGACCAGGCCAATTTGTTTCCGGAGCGATTCCTGGGTGAGCGTCCGGAGATCGCGACTATCGATCCTGACTGTGCCGGAGGTCGGATCGTAGAGGCGCAAAATGAGGGACAAGATCGTGCTCTTGCCGGCGCCGCTCGCGCCAACTAGGGCATAGGTTTTGCCCGGCTCGATCCGCAGATTCAAATCGCGGACCGCATCATCAACCGTGTTGGCATAGCGAAAGGTTACGTTTTCAAATTCGATCCGTCCCTCCGCCGACACGAGTTCGGTCGCACCTAACGAGTCCCGAACGGTCGGGACCGAATCGAGGATCGAGAAAATTTCGCCGGTTGCTGCGACAAAGCGCTGCATCATTAAATGGATTTTGCTCAGCTTCTTGACCGGCTCGTAAAGAATGAAGAAACCGAGAATAAGACCGAGAAACTTGGCCGCGCTCAGCCCCGCGAAGTAGACATAGATCAGCGCCAGGGCGACTCCAAGCGAAGCGATGATTTCGACCAGCGGGCCGGTCGCCTCGGTTGATTTGACCATGCGCATGGAGTTGGCGAACTGCTGCTGGCTCGCACGCTGAAACAATTTCTCCTGATACGGCTCCCGCGCGAACGATTTGATCACCCGAATGCCGCTGAACGTTTCCTGCATCGTGACCGACATGCCGCCCATTGCCTTTTGTTCGTTTTTTACCGCAGTGCGCGCACGTTTCCCGTAAATTTGAATTGGCAACAGGCAGATCGGAAACAGAACCAACACGACGGCGGTGAATCGCCAATCCATCAGCAGGAGCACCGTCACGCCGCCGATGATCGTGATCGGCTGTTTGAAAACGTCGCTGCTGACGGTCGTCAACGCGAGCTGCATATTCCGAGTGTCATTTCCGATTCGCGACATCAGGAACCCGGCGCGCATGCGATTGAAAAAATCCATGGAATGCCGCACCATTTTGCTGAAAAGCTGATTGCGAATGTCCGTCACAACTTTGTTGCTGACCCAATTCATGTAGTAGGCATTGCCGTAATCAAAAAGGCCGCGCGCGATCATTACCGCCGGAATCGCCAGACAATTGAACGCAATCGCGTTGATCTTCGGTCCGATCGCAAGCATTTCCCGATGGGTCAGGAGCGCGCGCGCGGTAAATCCGGCTCCGTGAAAAATGAAATTCGAAACCTGTGCGACAATTAACGGAATGACGGAAGTCGTTGCGCCAAAAACCATGCCGAAGGCGAGACCGAGAACAAAGCGCCAGCGATACGGTTTGACGTAACCGTAGAGTCTCCGGTACGGCCCCCAGGTGGATCGCACGGTTTCCAGGAACGAAGGTTTGATCTTCTCGGCTTCTGCGTCGCTCATGAGCCTTGCGCTACCGGACTCGATAGCAGCGCATTCATAGCATCGATCACTGCTCCCGTCGAGATTTGCTTCATCGGCACTGGTGCCCGGTCGGAGGAGAATTCGCGCACCGGGAGAATTGAGGTTCCTTGCAAAATCAGCGACCCGCGGTTGCGGGGCCGCCAGTGAAATGGATTAGTCGGACCAAACAACGCAACCTGCGGAATCTGCGCTGCCGCCGCGAAATGCATCGGCGCTGAATCCACCGTCACCAGTAATCGTGCCTCGCTGATCAGAGCGGCCAGGGTAAGCAGATCGGTCCTGCCTGACAGATCGACAATTGTTTGGTGCAACTTCGATTTGATTTGCGCGATATGGTTTTGTTCCTGGGCCGAACTTCCTCCCGTCAAAATCGGATCCATTCCGTAACGATCGCGCGCCTGCTCAATCACTTCGGCCCACCGATCCGTTTCCCAAAATTTCTCTGCCCGGGCCGATCCAGGATGGAAGATGATAAATTGATTGCCAATTTTGTCAGCCGCGCGGAGCTCATTCGCTTTGACGCGAGCAGTTTCTGGAACGTGGATCTCGATTGCCGACCCTTTGTCCGAAATCCCCATCGGCTCGAGCAATTTCAAGTGATAGTCGACCGTGTGCAGTTGCCGGAGCGGCGCCGCGACCAGCGTATTGTACGCACGCGAGCGAAATGTCGTCCTTTGCTTCCGCCGTTCAGATCCAATTCGCGTTTTCGCGCGCGACAACCGGGTCAAAAAGGAAGACCGGTCGCTGCGGGTGAAATCGACGCAATAATCGAAGTCGTCACGGGCGACCTCGAGCCAGGTCCGTGCGCTGTTGGCGACCAGTTTGACGTCAACCTTCGAAATCGCTGGAAGCAACTCGGCACAACCGGCTGAAACCACCAGCGAAATATGCGCGTCCGGAAATTTGTTCCGCAGCGCCGCGATCGCAGGCGTGGTCAAAATCACGTCGCCCAAACGCTTGAGCTGGATGAGAAGAATTTTCATCGCGCCATTTGCATGGCGGTTTCGTACGCGCCTAACAAACGGGCACGATAGTCGTCCCAGGTAAAATGTTCGACCACCCGCTTCCGCGACGCCGCGCCCATTCGTTCGACGATTTCCGGATGGCGATATAAATGCTCGATCGCTGCGGCAATGGCATTGACGTCTCCCGGTTCGACGATCATTCCTTCGACATCATCGCGTACAACGTCGCCCGCTTCGCGCGTTGTGACGATAGGCAGTCCGCAAGCCGCCGCTTCGTAAACCGTCTTGGCGCTCCCTTCCAGGCGCGATGGGAAAACGTAGATTGTTCCCTGGTTCAAATAGTTTTCCGGGTCCCGCACAAAACCGAATGTTTTGATATTGTCGCGCCAAAATTTCTGCAAATGCGGTTTCGCCTCGGCATGAATCGATCCGACCAGCCACAATTCTGCGTTCGACAAGTTGAGGCGGTGCCACGCTTCCAGCAAATGATGAATGCCTTTGCGTTCGATCAACGCGCCGGAGAAAATTGCCCGAAAGACCGGTGGCCGCATCCGCCCGTCCGGTTTGGAGCCCGGCTTGAACCGCTCGACATCGACTCCGCGTGGCAGGTAAAAAAGCTTTTCATCTGGAAAGCCACGGGCCCGAAATGTTTCCGCCGCTTTTTCGGAAAGCACGACGATCAGATCGGCCAGATCGTATTCTTCGAGAATTCGTTCGCCTCCAAGTAGCAGGCGTGATTTCCACGACTTCGATTCTTCATCTGTTCTTTGTTTTCTGTCCTCTGTTTTTTGGCTTCCCCGGTGCCAGGTCGGGATTTCGATCAACGATGGAATTCGCTTCTTCCGGGCAACGCGCAGTGTTTGCAAACAATCTCCCGACCAGCTGTGAAAAAAATCGTAGCGACCGGTATTGAGCAATCGCGATGCAATCCAATCGAGATATTTTTTCTTTGCGCCGTAATAATAGGGCCGTTCGAGAAACGAGAGTAATCGCACCGGATGCCAGCGGAGCGAATAAATGAAACCGGCCGGGATTTCCCCTTGGCGATTATCGAACGCGACCGCTTTCCCCAAAAAACCGCCGCAGTAGGAGGCGCGCAACGCTTCAAACGAATCGCTATCCAAACCCGAACCGCCGATTCGGGCGGAGATCGAGAAGAGCAATGATTTCGGCAGAACGCCAGTTGGCGGAGCGGATCGCGCTCCAGCCGTGGTCGTATCGAGCGACAAATCTCTCATCGTTGGTTTGGCTCAAGAGAATCCTCGACTTCCCTGATAATGACAAGTTTGGTAAGGACGCGATGGTCAAAGATAAACTAAAGATCGGCTTCGTGCGCCGCGGTTATTCGCCGAGCGGAGGGGCGGAAGCGTACTTGAAGCGGCTGGCCTACGGGGTTGTCGATCTTGACCACGAAGTTGTTTTGCTCGCGACGGACGAGTGGCAGCCTAACGAGTGGCCGTTCGGCGAGATCGTGCATCTGCGGGCAAAATCGGCCATCGGTTTTGCCGACCAGGTCGAAAAGCAGCGGTCCGCATTCCATTGCGATGTATTGATGAGTCTTGAGCGCATCTGGCGCTGCGATGTTTATCGCGCGGGCGACGGCGTTCATCAGGCCTGGCTCAATCGCCGTCAAAAATTTGAAGGACCACTGCAAAGGTTCGCGCGCAAGTTCAATCGGAAACACCGTGACATTTTGCGGTTGGAACAATCGCTCTTCGGCGATCGCGGCGCCGAGCGGGCGATCGCAAATTCCAAAATGGTGAAGGACGAGATCTTCGATCTCTACAGTTATCGCCCCGATAAAATCGACATTATTCCGAATGGCATTCCATTTAATCACTTTCAGTTCAGCCCTGAGGTCCGCCGCAAGTCGCGCCTAAAACTCGATCTGGCCTCGGATGATCTTGCCGTGCTCTTCGTCGGATCGGGTTGGGAGCGAAAAGGTCTTCGATATGCGATCGCGGCGATCGAAAGCTTGTCGAATTCCAAACTGCGTTTGCTGGTGGCCGGTCGTGGCAATGTGAATCGTTATCGGTCGGCCCGTGTCCAATTTCTTGGCGAGGTTTCCGATCCTCTGCCGATTTACGCCGCCGGCGACATTTTCATCCTGCCGACAATTTACGATCCGTTTTCAAATGCCTCTTTGGAGGCAATGGCGTGCGGTTTGCCGGTGATCACCTCCCGGGCAAACGGTTTTTGCGAAATCATGGAAGACCGAATTCATGGAACGATCGTCGATCAGCCAGACAACGTGTCCGATCTGGCAAATGCGCTCGAAGTTTGGTCCGATCCAACCCGGCGCGCCGCCGCGCGTCCATCAATTCTCAAATGCGCTGCCCGGCACGACATCTCGAAGAATGTTGAACAAACAATTGAGATTTTAGTTCAAGCAGCCGCGAAACCTTCAGCGTGAGCAGACTTGAGCTTTCGTGACAAATCGACGGCCTGGAGAACAGCCTAAGGGTTACAAGCGACCAGAGTGTCCTGCGCGGCCACGATCTGCCACTTCCCGGCGCGCTTTAACCACGTGTCGGTCCAGATCAGGCAATGCTTTGTTTCCTTGCCATCGTTCGCCTTATCTATTGCGCTTTCCGCTCCATACGCTAGGGCGATGGAGTCGCCGAAGAATTTGACTTTCACCTCGCCGAGTTGGCAGTCGCTGGCAAGGGACTTGGTATCTGTAGTGATAGCCTCATCCTTGCCGTAGCGCCGGCCCTTTGGCGATGTCCCTTGAAAGTCGTCGGCAATAATGTTCCTAAGATCCGGCTGAGGGCTACACGCTGAGCTGGCCCATTTTGCCTCGGCGGCCGTTATGAGTTTAACAGCGTCCTCATCGGGCGACCCCCAGCGGGCTTCCTGCGCAACGCCTGGTATGGCGAGTCCACCGAGGAGAAACAGTGTGAGTCCAAAGATTGGGATGATTGATCCTGATTTCACGGCTGTAATTTCCTGTTGTTTTGTTTTCATTGATATCGCGGGCAACCATTAACCTCGTCTAACGAGAGCAAGCTGAGCGACCGTCGCCGAGAGCGAGCGTGGCTTCGACTGAAACTGTTTTAATCATCTGAAATGTCAATGCAAGGCGGGCGGCGGTTTGCTCCAGTGCTTGGTTAGGTCCTTGGAGTAATTCCCACCTGCGGTCTGTCAGTAATCGTCCATTTGGCACCAGTACGTTGCAGTATATATCCAGTGCCGTGCGCCCATGCGGTCGGACGAGCGAGATCGACCGAGCCGCAAGTTACAAGAACCTTGTCCGGATTTCCTGCACGCCACACCATCCTTATCGGTTGTGACGTCTCCACCGCAACAAGTCTAGCGATTTGGGCACGGTCTGCCCCGGTCAAATGAAGCCGCGGGTCCACATCAGCGTTTCGGGGGAAACCTGAGCCCGGTGGTAAATCAGGTTGTCCAAAGGCACAGCCAACAACCATCAGAATGAAGCCAATGAATATGAGTCGTGACATACACCTAACGAGAATTAGACGAATGTACGCGATAAAAGGCGAACAATTTTTCGTCTAGCCGGATTGAATCGCAAACCCCCGACCAGTTCAAGCAACCGCGAGGGCGGCGTCGACGTCGGGGAAGATTTGAAACACCTGATCGAGCTTGGCGATTTCGAAAATGGTGCGGACGTCGTTATTAATTCCGACAAGCGCGAATTTGCCACCGTAAGCGTCCATGTTTTGCATACCTTCGATCAAAACAGCGAGCGCGGAGCTGTCGAGATAGGTCGCGCGGGTAAGATCCACCACCAACCGTTTTGGCTTTTTCTCTATCATTGAGTGGAGGCTTTCCGCGACATTCCGCGAAACGTGAAGATCAATTTCACCTTCGAGCGGCAGGACGTCTGGCCGATCTCTACGCGGTATCGGACATGAAGCTTTGTTTTTCTTTGGCATTCAGTTCGGTTCCGTCTTTCAAATAATCGCGCCCTCGCTACCAACCGAGCGTATTCATTAGACGGTCGACGTCTGAAAAATCATCAATCAAAAAATCGGGGTGATGTTTGGCCAGTTCTTGGCGGCTCCAGGTTCCGGTGCTGACCGCAATCGTGCGCGCGCCCAGCGCTTTGCCGCAGGCGATGTCGCGGGGCGTGTCGCCGATGATGTCGATCTCGCCGGCGGAAAATTCACGGCCGTGTTTTTCTTTGGCGCGCGCCTGCGCGAATGACCCGAGCTGATTCCGATCGTGGTGATCGTCCGCGAATGCGCCAAATTCAAAGAAATGCCAGACGCCGTAATGGCCGAGCTTGAGTTGCGCGCCGCGCGAGACATTGCCTGTCAGCAGGCCGAGCACAATGTTCCTGCGGGCCTTTAATTTCTTGAGCAATTCCAAAACGCCCGGAAGCAAGCTGCCTTTGCGGCGCGGCAGCTCGAGTGAGAGAAAATGAACGTAACTGTCGAGAAAAGCGGTCACGTTTTCGTTGGTCGCAGAAATTTTGTGCTTGTTCAAAATACTGAGGACAATTCCGGAATCGGTCATGCCTGCGATTTCGATATCTTTCAGGTTGTCCCGAATTCCGTGGCGCTCAGCCAAAGCGTTTTTCAACGCGTAAACTCCGGCGCCACCAGAATGAATGAGAGTGCCGTCGATATCGAAAAGGAGAAGGCGTTGCTGCATTTTCCAAATCACGGTGCGTGCATCATCAGCACCGCGATCATCGCTCCGGCAAACGTGATGATCGCCAGGCCGGTTAGCGCAACCACTGCGGTGCGCAAGCGATCTCGTTCCTTCGCGCGCTGGCCGAAGGGCGAGGCGTTGCCAAAATCGAGCGGAGCGGAACTCGTCTCCGCCGGTTTAACGCCGATTTCTTCCAGCGCCGGAAGAGGCTGAGACCCGCGCACGTCCGGTTCGAAGCGCGCTTCGATGCCGCCAAAACGAAGACGATCGTCGAATCGAATCTGGGTTTCAGTGACTGGCGTGCCGTTCACTCGCGTGCCGTTGGTCGATCCAAGATCTTTGATCCGGTAAACGTCGCCGCTCAGATCAATCTGCGCGTGATGACTCGAGACCGACGGGTCGTCAATCACGATCATGTTGTCGGGGGCGCGACCGATGGTAATCAAGTCTTCGGTGAATTCGTAGGCCACCTTGCCTTGGGTTTCGGTTGTGAGAATTAACTTCGGCATGTTGAAGATAGTGTAGGGCGGCGGTGTCGACCGCCAATCAAAAAGGCATTTTACAAAAACGCCCTACAATTGACCCCGCAACCGCGCGCCAGCATAGTGGCGCTTTCATGGCAATCGAGCTGACCCGGAATTTCTGCATCATCGCGCATATCGATCACGGCAAAACGACTTTGTCGGATCGTTTGCTCGAGACGACCGGGACGATCCACGAGCGCGACAAGCAGGACCAGTTGCTCGACTCGATGGATCTTGAGCGCGAGCGCGGAATTACGATCAAGGCGCATCCGGTAACAATGCAATATCGCGCCCGGGATGGGAAAAAGTATCGACTGAATCTGCTCGACACGCCCGGTCACGTCGATTTCGCGTACGAAGTGTCGCGATCGCTCGCCGCCTGCGAAGGGGCCTTGCTGGTGGTAGATGCGGCCCAGGGGGTCGAGGCGCAAACGGTCGCCAATGTTCATCTCGCCCACAAACAGGGGCTGACCATCGTCCCGATCATCAACAAAATCGATCTGCCGAATGCCGATTTGCCGAGCGTGCACCGGCAACTGGAAGAAATCCTCGCGATTCCGTCGGAAGAAGCGATTCACGCCAGTGCGAAAATGGGAATCGGAATCGAAGAAATTTTGGAGGCAATCGTGCATCGGATTCCAGCTCCGGCAAAACCAAAAGACTCCACCTTGCGCGCTCTCGTTTTCGATTCGGTCTTCGATGTTTATCGCGGCGTGGTTGGTTACGTGCGGGTCGTTTCCGGAACGATGGAGGCAAACCACGCGATCAAATTGATGAGCAACGACGCGCGATACGAAATCAAGGAAGTGGGCGTGTTCACGCCGAAGATGTTCGTCCAGCCGGGCCTGAGTGCCGGCGACGTCGGTTACT
>DASPUI010000033.1:0-12594 GCA_035622995.1 Chthoniobacterales bacterium | reverse complement strand
AATCGGGCGGAACTTTTCGCTCGATCCCGCTATCGAGCTGCTGCGCCAGCTGCGGATTCTTTTTTCGCCACTCGTTGTATGTTTTCTCCCAGCGATTGTACTGGGCCAGCAGATCCTTTTTATGTTGAGCGAAATAATCGTAGGTCTCCTTCGAGACAAAATAGTGCTGATCCGGCAAACCGAGCCCCTTGCGCGCGGCATCGACAAATTTCGCGCCGGCTTCGCCATGAGCCTTGAACGTGCCTGCTACTTCCGGAATTCCCTTCCCGATCAACGTGTGCGCGAGAATGAATTTCGGTTTTCCATTGTCGCTCTCTTTTGCATTATTAATCGCATCCAGGAATGCCTGCATATCCTGGCCATTGATTTCCTGGACATCAAAACCATAGGCCTTGAAGCGCATGGCGGTGTCCTCGCTTTGGGTGGCCTTAGCGGGCGCATCGAGGGTGACGGCGTTGGAATCGTAAATCAGGATTAAATTATCAAGACCGAAATGGCCGGCGAACGCGCTTGATTCCGCGGAAACGCCTTCCTGTAGACACCCATCCCCTGCCAGACAAAAACAATGCTGGTCGAAAATCCGATGTTCAGCGGTGTTGAACCGCGCCGCAGACATCTTCATCGCAACGGCAATACCAACCGCATTACCGACGCCCTGCCCAAGCGGGCCGGTTGTGCACTCAACTCCCGGTGTTTCGAAAAATTCCGGATGTCCCGGTGTCTTCGAATGCAATTGCCGAAAGCGTTTGATCTCCGACATCGGCAGATCGTAACCGCTCATGTGCAGCCACGCGTAAAGAAACATGCTGCCGTGGCCGGCTGAGAGAACAAAATAATCGCGTCCGATCCAGCGTGGTTTGTCCGGGTTATATTTCAGGACATCGCCATAAAGCACAGCCCCCATTTCCGCACAGCCAAGCGGAAGCCCGAGATGTCCAGATTGAGATGCCTGGACCGCATCCATACAAAGTCCACGAGCTTCGTCCGCGGCCCGAGAGAGAACCTCGATATTTAAACTCATGATTTCTTGTATAGCGGTTCAGTAGCGGAAGAAAGGGTAAACCAGACAGTGGCCGCAAGCGTTCGTATTTGTCATTCCGCTCGAAGTCGAGGAATCTCTTATTATTCGCTCTGAAACCAAATTAGAGATGTCTCGACGTCGCTCGACATGACGAGGTCACAATGAACCAACCAATGCTTCTACACATTGTGGAACGGCTCGAAGGCTTGCTCTCCAAACTGCCGGCAACGATCCAGAAACCGATTCTGCACGAGCTCACGCCGCTGAAAGAACTTTTTCTGCAACAGCGTCCGCCGAGATTCATCCTTGCCGGTTCGATCAAAAGACCTCCGGCCGAAATCGTGAGCATCCTCTTCGACGTTCCAGAAGCCACCGTCTCCAACGCCATTTTTCGCTGGCAGAATCTCAGCATCGGAGGTCATGGAACAATGGCCATCCTCGACGCGCGCGGCGCAGCGGGTTCCGCCGAGACAGAGATTCGAGACGAACTAAAACAACAACCGGCTGACATTATTTTGTTTCTCGACGAGGGCGATGACAGTCGCCGGGCGCGCAAAACCGAAATCGAGAATTTGCGATCCTGCCTTAGCGGGAATGGACCAGGCCTGGGAAAAGTGGTCGGAATCAGTTTTCACTCCGAAAAGACGAAATCTCACGGCAAGGGGAAAACCACGGATGAATTGACTGCGCGCCTCAAAGAAGTGATCCAAGGCGACGACCAGCTTCTGGAAAGCATCCCGGTTTATCCCGGAGAAAAGCCGGGGAAGAGCTTTATGTCGATCATTTGCCGCAATGTGCCGAACCAGGCCCGGATCGAGATGATCCGGATCTCGCGCGACCGCGAGGCTCAGCGGCAAGTCGCGCAGATTCTGGTAAAATCGACCAGCGCAATTTGTACTGCGGTCGGGGCGCAGCCCATTCCGCTGGCCGACCTCCCGATCCTGACGACGCTGCAGCTGGTGATGGTCTCAGGCATCATGTATTTGAGCGGGCGCGAACGCAGTTTGCGGGCGGCCACGGAATTCATCGGAGCAATCGGCGCAAATGTCGGGGCGGGCATGCTCTTTCGCGAAGGCGCGCGGGTGTTGCTTAAGTTTTTGCCTGGTTGGGGCAATGTAATTTGCGGAGTCGTGGCAGGCGCGGGCACGTACGCGATCGGCCGGGCGGCGATTGCATTCTTTTTAGAGGGCGTATCAATCAAGGAGGCCCGCCGGATGTATCTGGCCTCCAAAAAAAAGCGAAGTCGCGCCGAATTACCCCCTGCGAAGCGCTCAAAACGAAAACGCCTGATAAAACAGTGACGTTTCTCGACCGAGTAGGACGCCTTTGAATAACTTGTGAATAACAATGGGCCCCCGAAGCACTTTGTTCACAGTTTTTTGGTGAATAAGACCGTCATTTCGCACCCTGTTGCAGGTTGATTGCCCATCAGTGATGCAACCGTTCAACGTTCGTGAAACTCTCCGTGCGATTCGGGTATCGCCAGTCAAGACGCTGGGACAAAATTTTCTCCACGATCGAAATCTCGCACAATGGATTGTGAAGCAGGCGGAACTCGTGCCGGGCGATGATGTTGTTGAAGTTGGGCCCGGTCTCGGAGCTCTGACTGAGTTCGTGCTGGCCGCGGGCGCACACGTCGTTGCAATCGAAAAGGACGCGCGGCTGGCAAATTTTCTGCGTGGAAAGTTTCGCGACCACCAGGTGGAAATTCACTGCGCCGATGCGCTTGATTTCGATGTGCGCGAGCTTTTTGCGAAGCCGAGTGCAAAGCTGTTAGGCAACCTGCCCTACAATATCGCAAGCCAGCTTCTGCTGAAGTACCTGACCTATCCAACCCCGTTTTCCCTCGTAATTTTGATGTTGCAGAAGGAAATGGCCGAGCGCCTTTGCGCCGCTCCGTCGACCAAAGACTACGGCGCCCTCACACTGCAAATCCAGTTTCACTATCGCGCACAATATCTGAAAAAAGTGCCGGCAAGCGTTTTCATTCCACCGCCCGGAGTTGATTCGGCGATCGTTTCCATTCAGCCCCGCACGGCAGCGAACACACCGGCGTGTGATTACGATCTGTTTACGCGGCTGGTTCGGCGCGGTTTTTCGCAGCGGCGCAAGCAATTGGGAAAACTATTGGTCCGCGATATTCCAAACTGGCCAAAGGCAGCTCGAGCGCTCGGCCTGGATCGTCAAGTGCGCGCCGAAGCAGTTTCATTCGATCAATGGATCCGACTGGCAAGTTACGTCCGCCCGGTCCTGCCTCCCGACCGAAAAAAATCTGGCTCGGAGCAGTTCCCAGTGGTGGACGCCAGTGACCGCGTTTTAAGGAGCGCGCCGCGGGAGGAAGTGCATGGGAATAACTTGCTCCACCGGGCCGTTCATATCCTGATTTTCCGTAAAAACGGTGAGGTTTACCTGCAAAAACGATCTCGTTGGAAAGACCGGCATCCGCTGTCATGGGACTCGAGCGCGGCCGGGCATGTAGACGCCGGCGAGGGGTACGATGAAGCGGCCAAACGCGAGCTGAACGAGGAACTCGGGATTCAAGTCGAGTTGGAGAAAGTCTGTAAGCTGCCAGCGACTGAGCGGACTGGCCTGGAATTCATCTGGTTGTATCGCGGATGCCACGACGGCGAGTTCCGACTCGATTTAAGCGAGATCGAGTCCGGCGCTTTTTTCCCGGTTGCGGTGGTGAGCGGTTGGCTGGCCGCTCGACCGCACGATTTTGCACCCGGCTTCGCCGAATGCTGGAAAGCTTACCGCGATCTCAACCGCTAACGCCGTTTGCGGCGCGCGCTCGATTTCGATTTGCCGCGACCCATCGCTTTTCCGCGAAAAGCACGGGCCGCCCGGCGGGCAGCTTCCTTGCCACCGTGAACCGAGTCACTGAACATTTTGGTCACCGCATTGTTTCCGCGAAGGAAATGCACTTGGAAACCGTGAGTTTGTTTTTTTGCCCGCGCCTTCGTATCGATGCGGCGGATGTTTGGTTCTGAATCAGGATTTGGCCGTTTTCGCATGTGAATTGCCTAACCAATAACCGAAATCGCGGACGGAATCAACGAACCATTGTTAAAATTATTTTGAGGGCGGCGGCAAATTCCACGCTTTCCATTTCTTGTTGTATTCGCTCGCCGGCAAGAGGGCGTAACACGGCTCCCGCGCAACCCGCAGCCAAGTCACGATTTTCACCAGATTCTCCTCGGCCATCGTCGTGCAGCCGGTCGTCGGATGATTGATTCCGCGCCGAATGTGAAAAAAAATTGCGCTGCCGGCGCCCGGCACGGGCGGATCGGAGTTGTGCCGGATGTCAATCAGCCAATGATAAGCAAAATCGCCCGATTTCATTTTTTCATGACTGTAATTGTCAGGCGGATTACTCGGATCGATCACGATGTGGCGATTGTAGTTGGGCGATCGTGGATCGTCGCTCCAGACGTCGGCTTCGGTCACTTGGTGATATGGATAACCGCCTCCGGGCGGCAACGTGGCGTCGTAGCCAAAAACATCGCCGATTTTGAAAACGCCGGCAGGCGCGCGGCCGTCGCGCTCTTTTTTGTGCAGTCCGGCTTCGTTTTGTCCAGCCAAACCGCTCCCCCACGCCAGACCATTTTTGCCGAACAAAGCCGGCCATGGCGGTGAAAATGGAGACCAGTCCCCGCCTCGTTGCCGTTCAAACAACTGCAGCGTTCCGTGCATCGAGTCCCAATCCGGCGCGATCCCGACAATGAGCTGGGTGCACTGGGGTGGGACGCCATCGGCACGCACGCTGCTGATCAAGGCGAACAGCGCGCTGAAAAGAAAGCCGCTTCGAATCGACATAAACATTTTCAAAATCAACCGCGCACTTTATTGATTCTGCGCTGCTCGTCGTGAAAAAAATATTCGCCGTCTTCATTATCGTTGCCGCCGTGCTCGTGAGCTACGCGCCCGCCATGCGCGGCCGTTTCGTCTGGGACGACGCCGCGCTGATTTTCCGCGATCCGCTCATTCGAAGCTGGCGGCTCATCCCCGAGAGCTTCAATCATTTTTTGTTCCTCGACGCGACTCCCTCGGATTTTTATCGGCCTTTGCAACGACTCAGTTACACGATTGATTACGCTCTCTTCGCTTTTCGGCCGGGCTGGTATCATCTCGTTAGTGTTCTCTGGCACGCCGCCGCGGCGATTGCCTTGTTCCTGTTTGCGGAAGAATTTTTGCTGATCTTCGAACTGGAACAAAGAACACGCCGCCTGATTGCGTTCGGCGCCGCCCTTGTTTGGGCGATCCATCCGGTCCACAGCGCCGCTGTCGCTTACGTCTCCGGTCGGGCAGACCCGATGGCCGCAATGTTTGGGTTCTTCGGCTGCTATTGCATCCTGCGACAATTGCGAGCGAACGGCGCCGCGAAGTGGTTCTGGCTGGTTGGCGGCGGACTCGCGTTTCTTTTCAGTTTCTTCAGCAAGGAAATCGGGCTCATCTTTCCCGCGATCCTGCTTTGCTTTTTTGCGCTAAGAAAAAATTGGATCAATCTCGCCAGAACGGCCGCCGTCACGGCATTTGCCTGCGCCATTTACTTTAGCTTGCGCTCGGGCGCCGAGCATTTCCCGCCGCCGGAACTCAGCTCCCCTGCTCCGCCTCTGGTTAGGCCAATCATTGTTGCCCGCGCCGTGGCCGAATATGCCGGATTGATTCTATTGCCGATCAACCTTCACGTAGACCGCGACGTTGAAACGCAGCCGAACGGTTTTAATCCGACAAGCCTGACCCGCGCAGCCTGGCGTGAATTGCAAACTCTGCTCGGACTCTTGCTTATCGCCGCCTTCTTTTATTGGCTGTGGCACGCGCGCCGGCGCAATCCACCCGTGTTCGCCTGCCTGCTCTTCGCGCTCATTGCTTATCTGCCGGTCAGCGGGATCATTGCGTTGAACGCGACCGTGGCCGAACATTGGATCTATCTTCCAAGCGCGTTTTTGTTTCTCGCCGCCACGCTCGAGCTCGTGACCGTGATTCAAACTTCTGCATCCAGATCGAAATGGAAATTCGTCGCGCTCGGTTTGCTTGCAATCTGGATTGTTTTTCTCGGCGTCCGCACCTTCGTCCGGACGTTCGAATGGAAAGATGAACGCACATTCGTTCAATCAACCATCGCGCACGGCGGCGATTCGGCGCGGATGCTGATCAATCTCGGTGTTCTGGAAATAAACGATGGAAAATTCGACGACGCCGCCATCCACCTGCACGCTGCGCTCGAGAAAAAACCGGACCAGCCATTGGCGATTCTGAATCTCGGCGTGCTCGCGCTAAAGCAGAACGATTTCAAGCTCGCGCGCGAGCTTCTCAGTCGCGCGGCCAAAATGCCGTTAGTCGATGCCGAGGCGTACCAGCTCCTCGTCGTTCTCGAAAACAAAGAAAACAAAAAGATCGATCTGACGCGACTGCGTTTGGCAGCCCGCACTGGTCCGCCGCATTGGTCGATCGAAAAACGTTACATCCAGGTGCTGGATGAAAGCGGCAATCGCTCGGCCGCAATCGCCGAATTGATCAACTGTCTTGGGACACAATGGTACCGAGCCGAAAGCTGGCAATTACTTAGCGATTTAGAAAAAGAAGCCGGCCACGCCGATCAATCTGCCAGCGCCCTCGCCCAGGCCCGCGCTTACGATGTCCATTTGGACAAACCGTGAAGCGATCGGTTTGGCCGCAAAATGGTACTTCGGCTCGGAGTAAACCACGCGGATCGGTCCGGCCAGTCGTGAGTTCATAAGGATTTACCCGATAAAACGTCGCTTCGTTCTCCCGATTGTCCTTCCGGCTGCGAACATTCAAAGTTTCGCTAATTCAAAAAAAGGTCGGAGGCAATTCATGAAAGAGAAAACTACGGAGGCGATCGCGGCACAGGAGCGGGCCGAGCTTTATTTTATGGCGCATCCACGGGGCGGGGCGGCGGCGCGCCGGCCCCGGCTGGTCAAGCACGGCCAATTGTGGGTCGCGTTGCTCGGGGCAAACGTTACCCAGGGGATCGTCGGGATCGGGCCGACGGTGGAAGCGGCTTTGCATGCCTTTGATGTTCGTTATCTGAACTATGTGCGCCCGATGGCGGCCTAGGCGGATTGTTATCCCGGTCGCAATCTGTCCAATCCTTTCGCGCTCACGAAGAACCGCGATCTAATTGCGGATGCGCCGCCGGCAAGCAGCACGATCAATTTTCGGGTTTATCCGCCGCTCGCAATCGACCGCAACATGTCAAGACCGGAACGACATTTGCGCTCAGCCGCATTTTCAGGCCTGAAAATTTACGATACACACGCGGGGCCTGCCGCTGAAGCGATGTAGTTTGTGTTGTTTATGTTATCAGATCTGCACCTGCTCGTTAAGCTTTTGCCATTGAGGAGGAAGGATTAGACATTAAAATTTACTATTAGGATCGCCCGTTGGTTCCGGGTCTATGCACAAGACGAATAAGACCGCTAAGAGATTGCGCAAAGCGACAGGCACAAGAGGTCCTGGCAATGGCGCTGCCACCTCGGTCAACAGCGGCAACGGCGCTAATGACGTCAGCGGTGCTGTTCGCGACGTTCCTGCTCGTCCCTCCGGATTCGACCTCACTGTGCGCAAACCTGCCGACGTTGCGGCCTTACGACTGGCTGCTGTCGTTCAATCGTCCCACGATGCGATTGTGGCCAAGGATTTGAACGGAATTATCAGCGACTGGAACGAGAGCGCGGAACGAATTTTTGGCTATACCGCAAACGAAATCGTGGGCAAGTCGATTTTAACGATCATTCCAAAAGATCGACAAGACGAAGAAACAGAGATTCTGAGAAAGATCCGCCGCGGCGAATCGATCAACCATCATGAAACCGTCCGACGCCGAAAGGACGGCGATTTAATCGACGTGTCGCTGACTATTTCGCCGATCAAGGACCGAGACGGGGAAATTATCGGCGTCTCCAAAATTGCGCGCGATATCACCGAACAGAAAAGGACGCAGCGGCGTTTAATTGAACAAGCGCGCCTCCTCGAACTGGCCAGTGACGCGATTATTGTCCGCGACGTACACGACCGCGTCCAGTACTGGAACAAGGGCGCGCAAGAAACATACGGATACACGCGCGAAGAAGCTTTGGGCAAAGTAACTCACGTTCTCTTGAAGACGGAGCATCCGGAGGCGCTGGCGAAGATTTTGCGAAAACTTGGACGTGATGGCCATTGGGAAGGCGAGCTGACCCATTCTTGCAAAGACGGGAGACAACTGGCGGTTCTGTCGCGCTGGTCCCTGGATGCAGACGGGAGTGGCAAACGAAAAGGCATTCTCGAAACGAATACAGACATTACTGCGCGGAAAAGGGACGTTGAAGCTCTGGCGGAGTCCGAAGAGCGCATGCGCGCTATTGTCGAACAAGCAACTGCCGGCTTGGCCCGAGTAGATCGGACCAGCCGTATCGTTTTTGTCAATCAACGCCTTTGCCAGATGGTCGGGTACGCCGAATCGGAGATCGTCGGAAAGCGGATCCGCGATTTCACTCACCCGGCCGATTTGAAGAAAAGCGCGAAATTTTTCAGAGAATTGGTGAACAAGGGTAAGGCTTACGAAACCGAGAAACGGTACATTCGTAAGGATGGTTCGACGCTGTGGGTGAACGTGAGTGCGTCTCCGGTGCGCGACAATCGCGGAAAAACGCGTTCGGCCGTAGCTGTGATCGTGGACATTTCTGCACGAAAACAGGCTGAAGCAGACTTGCGGCGATCTCATCAAATGTTGGAAGAGCTGGTGAAGCAGAGAACGCAGGCGCTGCGAAATTCAAATGTGGAGCTGAAGAATGAAATTACCCGGCGCCGCGGTCTGGAAGGGCAAATTCTGGAAGTCAGCGATCGCGAGCAACAGCGTCTGGCTCTGGAATTACACGATGGCCTCTGCCAGGAATTGACGGCGATCGGTTTCATGGCACGCGCAACTGCTCTTCAATTGAGACATCATCGCGTCCTCATTCCCGAGGACATCGACAAGATTGCGACCATGATTAACAACGCCGCAGGTAACACGCGCAATATTTCCCGCGCATTGCATCGGGTCGATGTCGATGCCGCCGGTTTCGTCAATGCGCTGCAAAATCTCGCGGCGCGCGAGATTTGGAAGACGCCCTGTCGGTTAAAGGTCGCGAAATCATTCCAGATCGACAACGAAATCGCTGCGATACATCTTTATGGGATCGCGCGCGAAGCAGTGATTAACGCAAACAAACATGCCCGCGCCCGGGAAATCGTGATCGCTCTCAAGCGTGTAAAGAAAGAGATCGTGTTGACCGTATCCGACAACGGACTGGGCCTAAGGAAAGGCCGCAGGAAGACCCCTGGAATGGGATTTCACATCATGGATTATCGTGCACGATCGATCGGCGGTCGGTTGGAAGTTCAGTCGCGCCGAGGAGTCGGTACCCGCGTCAGCTGTTATTTTCCAATACAAAAATGAGGTCAACCCGCGCAGCAGCCAGGAAGCCGAGAGCAGATTCGCCAGCTGCAAAGCGGATTGTGCTGGTGGACGATCACCCGCTTTTTTGCAAGGGCCTCGAAGAGTTGCTCGCCTCCGATGGTGGCTTTGTCGTGTGCGGGGAAGCTGCGAACGCGGCCGCCGCGATGGATGCGATTCGCCGCCTTGCGCCCGATCTGGCAATTGTCGATCTCAGTTTGCCCGGCGCGAACGGGATAGAATTGATCAAAAATATTCGCGCCGAATTTGCGAAGCTGCCAGTGCTGGTCCTTTCGATGCACGACGAATCGCTCTATGCGGTGCGCGCCCTGCGCGCAGGCGCGAACGGCTATGTGATGAAGCAGGAAGCACTCGAAAATGTCACCATCGCCATTGGGGAAGTGCTTGCGGGCAGGCCGTATCTCAGCCGGGACATGTCGGCAAAGCTTATCACTAACGTTGCGAGCGGCATTAGTGAAGAAGAACCAACCAGTCGGTTAAGCGACCGCGAGCTGGAGATTCTCGAATTGATTGGCAAAGGCCGTGACGTGCGAGAAATTGCCAAGGCTTTGCACGTCAGCGTCAAAACGGTGGAAACGCATCGCGCGCACATTAAGGAGAAATTGAACCTGGCAAATGCCAGACAGGTCGCCCGATTTGCGATTCAATGGCTGGCCGAACAAACCGGCTGAAAAGATTTATCGAATTAATCACTCAATGATTAGCGACCGAGCCATGGATGGACTCCAAGTCTGATGGCCACCAAACAAAATCACGCCAAACGCATATTGATTGTGGACGACCATCCGGTGCTGCGGAAGGGTCTCGCCCGTTTAATTGAGTTGAACGACGGCTTTGAAGTTTGCGGCGAGGCAGCGGATGCGGCTGAAGCAGTGACACTGATGAAGTCGCTCAAGCCAGATCTGGTGATGGTCGATCTGGTTCTGCCGGGCGAAAGCGGCATCGCGTTGACGAAAAGAATCCGCACCGAATTTCCAAAACTTCCAGTGCTCGTCCTGTCGATGCATGATGAACCGCTCTATGCCTCGCGCGCGTTGCGCGCCGGCGCCATGGGTTACATCGCCAAGCAGGATGCGATCGATCATATCCTGACCGCGCTCCGTTGCGTTTTGAATGGCGAGCGCTATCTCAGTCCGGGCATCGCCAAAGGGGCGCTGTTGAACTCGGGATCGGATGGTGCCGAGCTGAAGAGCGACGATCCGACCAACGTTTTAAGCGATCGCGAGCTGGAAATTCTCGATTTACTCGGAAGAGGCCACGAAGTGCGGGAAATCGCAGCCAAATTGCAGTTGAGTTCGAAAACGATCGAGACGCATCGCACCCATATCAAAGAAAAGTTGAATCTCAAGAATGCGCGTCAGGTCGCGCACTTTGCCGTCCGGTGGATCGATCGAGAGGGGCCGTAGCGCGATCGAGATTCCTCGCCGGCCGGCAATGCCGTCGCTTATTTTTTCGGTTTGAGCAGCGGAAATAGAATCACGTCGCGAATCGACTCGGCGCCGGTCAGCAGCATCGCCAGTCGATCGATGCCGAGACCGAACCCGCCGGCGGGCGGCATTCCATGCTCAAGTGCGAGCAAAAAATCTTCGTCGATCTTTTGGGTTTCTTCTCCAGCCTGCTCGAGCAAGCGCCGCCGTTGCACGTCGGGATCGTTCAATTCCGTATAACCGGGCGACATTTCCACCCCGTTGATGATTAGTTCGTAAACGTCGACGACCGCCTTATCCGTTTTGTTTTGCTTTGCCAGCGGCACCAATTCCTTCGGGCAATGTGTCACGAACAATGGATCAAACGTCTTTTCTTCGATTAACTTCTCAAAGATGTGCTGCGTGACTTCGAAATCGGCATGCTGCGGGAGAATCTCCAGTTTGAATTGCCGCGTTGCGCGTTCCCGGCGCTGCTCGCTTGTCAGGTCGAACCAATCCGCACCGGCGACTTCGCGAACGAGATCCATGTAACGCCCCCGCCGCCACGGCCGTTTTAGACTGATCGTGCGAACGGTCTTTCCATCCGCGTCCTTGTGCTCGATTTGCAATGATCCGCAAATCTTTTCGGCCAAATGACAAACCAGATCTTCCACCAGATCGGCTATTTTCTCGAAGTTGGCGTAGGCCCAGTAAACTTCCAGCATGGTGAACTCGGGATTATGTTTTCTCGAAATTCCTTCGTTCCGGAAATTGCGATTTAATTCGAACACCTGGTTGAAACCGCCCACCAGCAACCGTTTCAGATAGAGTTCCGGCGCAATCCGCAAATAAAGATCGAGCCCGAGCGCTTTGTGCCGGGTTTGAAACGGTTCGGCCGCGGCCCCGCCGGCCACCGTTTGGAGCATGGGCGTTTCAACCTCGAGAAACCCGCGATCCTCCAGGAATCGCCGGGTTTCGCGCACCATCGCAATGCGTTTGGCAAACGTTTCGCGCGATTGCTCGTTGGAAATGAGATCGAGATAACGCTCGCGGTAACGCGCCTCGATATCCTGCAAGCCATGCCATTTTTCCGGCAACGGCCGAAGTGATTTCGAAAGTACGTCCAGTTTCCTTGCTTTCAGCGTCGGCTCGCCGGTTTTGGTCAAAAAACATTCGCCTTCAACGCCAATAAAATCGCCGAGATCGACCAGTTTGAAGTTCTCCATCGCGTCAGCGCCGATCTCCTTTTCGTGCAGATAAATTTGAATCCGGCCAGTCGCATCGCGCAGATCGGCAAAATGGCTTTTGCCCATGTCGCGATGAGCCGTCATTCGCCCGGCCACGCGCAACGTTTCGCCCTCTTTGAATCTGCTTCGGACCTCCGCAATCGAACCGGAATTTTCAAAGGCAGCCCCGAACGGGTCCACGCCTCTCTTCCGCAGCGCTTCCAGTTTCTCGCGACGCTGCGCGATCAGTTCGTTCTCCGGCTCCATCGATCGCCGAATCTAAATCGCCATCGCCAAATGAACAGTCAGATGTTGCAATTGTGACGCTCTGTGGCGCATCCTCGCGTCGCACCAGCCAGTCGGGTTCCGCCAGTTGGGCGGACGCATCCCGTTGGCGAGCTTCCGGACTTGCCAATGAAAGATCGGCAATGAGATAGTGATGGTTGCGTTTTCGCCAAATTTTTCATGCCACTCGAT